>NZ_JBTJEN010000004.1:0-407725 GCF_054456575.1 Pseudomonas sp. Eth.TT006
AATAATACAGGACTGAAACTGATGGTCAACCCCCTATTTGCAAATTCCTTTCTGTAGAAGCGGGTGACTATATAGAAGACGCGCTGCACAACAGCGCGTCCCCACTATTACACCTGCTTGCCGTTGCGCGCAGCGATCGCCACGGTGTTCGGCGATTCGGCAAGCGAAACGAAACGACGGCTTGCGCCATCCAGTGCATCGATACATCCCGCCTCGATGTCGTATACCCAACCGTGCAGATTCAAGCGCCCCTGCTCCAGCGCGAGCGCCACCGACGGATGCGTACGCAGGTTCGACAGTTGCGCGATCACGTTTTCACGTACCAACCCATCGAGCTTCGCGCGGGGCGTGTCGAAATCGTGTGCGGCGTTGATCGCTTTCGCGGCGTCCGAGTGACGTAGCCAGTTGGCCACCGCCGGAAGATGATCCAGACATGTGCAACGGGAAATCGCGCCCATCGCTCCGCAGTCCGAGTGGCCGCAGATCACAATGTCCTGCACGCCAAGCACTGCGACCGCATATTCGACAGTGGCCGAGACCCCGCCCGGCTCAGGACCGTATGACGGCACGATGTTGCCGGCATTACGAATCACGAACAGTTCGCCAGGTTCGCGCTGGGTGAGCAACTCGGGCACAACACGGCTGTCTGAGCAGGTGACGAACAACGCCTTGGGATTTTGTTCCGTCGCGAGCTGCTTGAACAGCTCGACGCGTTGCGGATAAACCTCGCGCTGGAAGCGCAGAAAGCCGTCGATAATGTCACGCATGGAATCCTCCAAAACGAATAAAGGTGCTGGCACCAGCAGTTGATAGGCTTCCATGCCAGGATGGTCGTCATTATTGCAGAGGTCGCACGTGTTGGCTTGACCCAAACCATTCGACGCGCATCAGCAAATGTCACAGGAACCAGCATGGACACCCGAAACCTCGAATTCGCTCCCCACGAAATCGCGCAGATGCAGCGCTTCAACAAAACCCTCGCCTGGCTGCCAAGGTTTCGAGTCCGCAATCGCGTCACGCCGCGCCTGATTCAGACCTTGTTGCGAGTCAGTCAGAAGACCGGCGCGGACAAGCTGCGCAAACATGGCCTGGAGGGCGAAAACATCGTGATTGATGCAAACGGCGCCCCGCTTCCGTTACGGATTATCAGGCCTAAAAGCAAAAGCCGAGGCGTGGTGCTGGATATTCACGGAGGCGGCTGGGTCATCGGCAACCCGCAGATGAACGATGAACTTAACGCGGGCCTGGTCAATGCGTGCAACGTGACGGTGGTTTCGGTGGATTATCGACTGGCAACCAACACGCCCGTCGAGGGGTTGCTGGCGGATTGTCTGGGTGCCGCGCGTTGGTTGCTCAATTGCCATGAGTTCGCGGATCTGCCAGTGATCATCGTCGGGGAATCGGCGGGCGGGCATCTGGCAGCGGCGACGTTGTTGGGGCTGCAATCGTCGCCCGAATTATTGCAGCGCATCCACGGTGCCTTGCTGTATTACGGCGTCTACGACCTGAGCGGAACCGCCAGCGTCCGTGCTGCGACCGCCGACACGCTGGTGCTGGACGGCCCTGGCATGGTTGAAGCCTTGCGCCTGTTGACGCCCGATTGCAGCGAGGCGCAACGTCAGCAAGCGCCGTTGTCACCGCTGTACGGCGACTTTACCGGCATGCCCCCTGCGTTGATGTTTGCCGGCGAACTCGATCCACTGCGCGACGACACCCTGGAGCTGGCTGCACGCTGGCAAACATCGGCAGCGGTCGAGGTGCACCTGCTGCCCGCTTGCGCCCATGGGTTCATTCACTTCCCGACGGCGATGACCAACAAGGTGCTGGCTCACAGCCGGGCGTGGATCAACTTGCGAATCGCCGAGCATCAAGCCAAAAACGAACGACGCGCTCAGCTCACGCCAGCAAATCAGTAATCCACTGAATCTGCTGCGCAGTTTCCTGCAATTTTTCCTCGGGCACTGCGTTGCGAGCCTGGGTGAAGTCTTTCAGGGTTTTCTGTTTCTTACGCAACAGACGTTGCCATTTGGCGATAAATGCCGGGCTGCGCGCCTGCATCTGCAGGGGGCCGAAGTAAAGCTGTTCAGCACTATAAGCGACCGGCCCGGACCGCTCGGCGACGATGATTTCATAGAAGAAGCGGTTTTCCTCCAGCAAGTCCTCGACGACGATGCGATAACCATTGTCCATCAGCCACTGGCGTAGCGGCTGCTCGCCGCCATTGGGTTGCAGGATCAGCCGTTCGTGCCCGCTCAAACGCGCCTTGCCGCTGTCGAGAATGTTGCGGATGGTCTCGCCGCCCATGCCGCACAGGCTGATCGCAGTGATTCCGTCGTCGGGTTCAATCGCCGCCAGGCCACTGGCATGCCGCACACTGATGTGGGTTTGCAGATCGTTCTCGCGCACCGTGCGCAGCGCAGCGTGATAAGGGGTCAACGCAACCTCGCCGGCCACCGCCGCGACAATAGCGCCACGGCGCAGCAAAGCTACCGGCAGATAACCGTGATCCGAGCCGATATCCGCCAGACGCGCCCCCGCCGGAACCTGCGCCGCCACGCGCTCCAGGCGCAAGGACAAAGTGTGTTCGTTCAACTATCGCCCTCTTTTCCAGCCATCGCCGACACTGCAGGCCGGACAAGGGGCGCGACTCTAGCGGGGTGCGGGAGGCATTTCAAATCCGCTGCTGCCTTTAAACGCGCGGTCATGCGTCGCTATCTTGTTTAATACGCCTCGACTAATCTGCCGTCGGCCGTCAACGACTGTTCCAGCAGGCGACGCGCACAACAATAAATGCACTCAAGGAAGAATCGACATTGAAAACAGCTCTCGGCACCCTGCTGCTGATCAGTCTGCCCACTATCGCAGTGGCCGACACCCACCCCATCGGTTTCCACAGCACCACCCTGCCGGACCCGCAGCGTCCGCTGGAGATGGTCGTCTGGTACCCCGCGACCACTAACGCGCCAGCGCAATTGATCGATGACAGTCCGGTCTTCGTCAGCGGGTCTGCCGTGCGCGACGCAGCGCCGACGACCGGTGAGCATCCGCTGGTGGTGCTGTCCCACGGTTATCGCGGCAATTGGAGCAACCAGATGTGGCTGGCGACTGCCTTGGCCGATCGGGGTTACATCGTCGCAGCCGTCAATCACCCCGGCAGCACCACCCACGATCGCAGCCCGCAAGCCGCCGCACAGTTGTGGCAACGGCCGGTCGATCTGCGGCGGGCGATCGAAGCGGTAATGGCGCAACCGGGACAGTTTGGTGCCGTCGCGCCACAGCGTATCGCCGTGGTCGGCCATTCACTCGGCGGCTGGACCGCGCTGGAAACCGCCGGAGCGCGGTTCGATCCCGAGCGTTTCGCCGAGGACTGCAAGGTCCATGCGCAGCTTGCGAGCTGCCGCGTCTACCAGCAAATGAATCCCGCCAGCACGCCGCAAGCCAGGGCCGAGCTGGCTGCCGACCGGCGCTACCCTGCGGTCACCGCCGTCGTCTCGCTGGACCTCGGTCTGTCGCGCGGCATGACCGACGCCAGCCTCGCCGCGCTGCCCGTGCCAGCGCTGGTGATCGCCGCCGGTGCGCCGTCCGAAGATCTGCCGGCACAACTGGAGTCCGCTGATCTGGCCAAACGTCTGCCGCCAGCCACCACGCGCTATGTCGAAATCCGCGACGCCAGCCACTTCAGCTTCATGTCGATCTGCAAACCCGGAGCGATCGAAATGCTCGAAGAAGACGCACCGGGCGACGGCATCATTTGCCGCGATGGCGACAAGGCGCGACCGCGTGAGGACATCCAGCAGCAGGTGGTCGGGCTGATCAGCGATTTCCTCGCGACAGTGAAGCCATGAGCCACTGCAATCAGGTTTGATCCACGGCGAGCTTTACATGCTCGCCAAATCGCTCACAGCCGGTTCTAATGCTCGCCTGATCGGCACCCGCCCCACTCCCGTCCACCGAGTAGTAAACATGAACCGTCAAAAGAAACTGCAGCAGTTGTTCAAGGAAAAGGCGAAAAAGGCCAGTGCCAAACTGGCACCGAAAAAGCCCAAGTACATCAGCAAGGCCGACCGCGCGAAAATGGCCGCTGAAGCGGCCTTGGAACCGGTCGAAACCAGCGAGAGCGCGTCGCCGAGCGGGTCGACTATTTCCGCAACTTCCTGATTAACATCCGCCAGCGACTCGGCAGCCACAGTGAAACCTGCAAGCCACGCGGTTTCACCTCATCAGCAAAGTCAGCCTCACCCGCCAAGACTGAGGGCATCCATCGTTTTCTCTCTTTCCCGCCAGCCGAAACCGGCGTTCCCTGCTAGATTCAATATTCCCCCTCCTTCATCCAACCCAAGGTGCGAGTTTGCAGTCCACGCCATGACCGCGAGGCATGGATCATGAAGACCTCTAGCGCAACATCCCGGCCTACCGGCCTGTTCTATTTGCTGTACAGCCTGACCAGCTATCTGCTGTTTCTGGCCACCGTCCTGTACCTGATCGGCTTTCTCGGCAGACAGCTGGTGCCCCGGCACATTGATTCGGGGTCACAACAGCCGCTGATCGAGTCGATATTGGTCGATATTCTGCTCATCACCCTGTTCGGCGTGCAGCACAGCGTCATGGCCAGACAAGGCTTCAAGGCCCGACTTGCCCGAGTGATACCCGCCGCAATCGAGCGTGCCACCTACGTGTTGTGCAGCAGTCTGGTGTTGATCCTGCTGATGTATGCCTGGCGACCGATTGCCCTGCCGGTCTGGAGCGTTGAAACACCTGTCCTGAGCGCCCTGCTTGTCGGGCTGTTCTGGGTCGGCTGGGGGCTGGTGTTGCTGGCGACGTTCCTGATCAGCCACTTCGAGCTGTTTGGTCTGAAGCAGGCCCTTAGAGCTTTTCAGCACGCTGAGCCGCCACCCTCGCACTTTCTCACACCCTCGCTCTACAAGGTGGTCAGGCACCCGATGTACCTGGGTTTTCTGATCGCCTTTTGGGCGACGCCGGTAATGAGCGTCGGCCATCTGCTGTTCGCCATGACCAGCAGCCTCTACATCCTGATCGGCGCGCATCTGGAAGAGAAAGATCTGCTCGGCGTCTTCGGTCGCCAATATCAGGACTACCAGCAACGCGTCGGCATGTTGCTGCCGTTTCGCAAGGCATCGCGGGCTGCCAACAATCGGCACAACCCGCCTTAGCCACAAGCACGCAGGGCACAGCTTTGCCACGAGCCGGCCCTGCTCAGCGGAAATTTTTCTCGGCATCCGGTTCGATCACCTAACCTCATAGATTGTGTGCTCAACCGGAACCGGCCCGTCCATGCGTAACGTCTTGAAGTCGTTGTTGTTTGTGACGCTGACCCTGCTCATACCGAGCGGTTCGGCACTGTGGGCGGCGGATTTGCCGGCGCCCTCGGTGGCTGCCACGGTACCGCTGGTGGAAGTGTCACAAAGCGATCTGCAGGCCCTGCAACTGCGCCTCGACGGGCTCAAGCAGCAGATTTCCGCCGCCAACAATTACAACCAGCTCGAGGGCCCGCAGGACCGGGTGCAGACCTTTATCCTGGATGTCGATCGCCTGTCGGCGGCGTTGCTGCCGCAGCAGGCGCAAATGGCGGTGCAACTGGGTGTGCTCGGCGCGGCGCCGGATACGCAGATTGCCGCAGAACAAGCGGATATCGCCGCGCAACGGGCGACACTCAGCGAGCAGAAAAACAAGGTTGATGCCACGCTCAAAAGTCTCGGCGCACTTAAACAAAGTGCTGCAGACCTGATCACGCAAATCTCCGGCATCCGCCGTACGCTGCTCGAAAGCGAACTGACGCTGCGCACCGACAGCATTCTCAGCCCGAACTTCTGGTCGCCGCTGGTTTCGCCGGCTGCGGACGACCGCCAGCGGTTGAGCTTTTTCATCGATCAGGTGGACGAAACCTGGGCCACGGTCTGGGCGCCCGGACAGCGATTTTTCACGTGCGTACTGATGCTGTTGGCCCTGCTGTTCTGGACGCTCGGCCGCCGCCTCGCCGAACGCGGGCTGACCTGGCTGTGCATCCACCGCATGCCGGAGGGCCGCCTGCGCCGCAGCGCGCTGGCCTTCGCCTCGGCGCTGGCGACCGTGGCGACCACGGCCATTGCCCTGCACCTGCTGTTCTATGCCTGCACGCGCCACGAACCGCTGACGCCGATGCTCTCGACCTTCTCCGAGGAGTTCGAAAAAGCCGTTTACGCCTGCGTCATGATCACCGCCCTGAGCCGCGCGCTACTGTCGACGCAACATCCTTCGTGGCGACTGCCGGGGATTGCCGATGAGGTGGCGCTGGCGCTGAAGCCTTTTCCGCGAATTCTCGCCGCCACCTTGCTGGTGCTGGTGACGCTGGTGCAGGTCAGCAACGCCACCGGCATGAGCAGCCAGATCGTGATCGCCCAACGCGGGGTGATTGCCATTGTGGTGATCGCGATTCTGCTGCCGATGCTGGTCCGCACCGGCAAGGTGCGCAAGGCGTTGATCGCCGCCAATGACCCGGCGGCCGGCAGTACCTTTGCCGGGGTGATCTACAGCGTTGCCATGGTGTCAATGTGCATTTCGGCGCTGGCGCTGATCACCGGTTACGTGTCGCTGGCGCGCTTCATCACCTATGAACTGGTATGGGCCTATATCGTGCTCTCGGGATTCTATTTGCTGATTCAGGTGGTCAAGGACGCCTGCGAATACCTGTTCTCGCCGCGCTACTCCGCCGGCAAAACCATCAAGCAGACGCTGGGCATGAGCGATCGGCGCCTGGAGCAGGTGTCCACCCTGCTGTCCGGTGCCAGCCGCGCCGGATTGCTGCTGCTGGCGGTTATCGCGCTGTTCGTCGGTGGCATCGGCACCACGCTCGGCCAGTTGACCAGTAACATAATGGGCATCCTTGGCGGTGCCGGGTTGCGCAAGCTGAACATCGTCCCCGCGCACCTGATCAACGCGATGCTGGCGCTGCTGATCGGCATCTACCTGATCCGCGCGCTGCGCCGCTGGCTCGATCACGAGTTCCTGCCCAAGACCGACATGGACCCGGGCATGTGCGCGTCGCTCAGCACGCTGTTTTCCAACATCGGTTACGCCGCCGTCATCCTGCTGACCCTGTCATCACTGGGGGTGCGCTGGACCAATCTGGCGTGGATCGTCAGCGCACTATCTGTAGGTATAGGTTTCGGCCTGCAGGAAATCGTGAAGAATTTCGTCTCCGGGCTGATCCTGCTCACCGAGCGGCCGGTAAAAGTCGGCGACCTGATCAGCATCAGCGGCGTCGAGGGCGACATCCGCCGCATCAACGTGCGCGCCACGGAAATCCAGCTCAGCGACCGCTCCATCGTCATCGTGCCCAACTCGCAGCTGATCTCACAGAACTTGCGCAACGTCACCCTCGGCGGCAGCGCCCAGGGGGTGGCGAGCCTGGATCTGATGTTCCCGCTGGACATCGACCCCGAGCAGGTCAAGGATTTGCTGTTGGAGACCTACCACGAAAACGACAACATCCTCGACAAACCGGCCGCCTACGTGCGCTTCAGCAAGCTTTCGCCGGAAGGCATCACCCTGACCGTGACCGGCTACGTCGGCAGCCCACGGATCGTCGGCGGGACCAAGAGCGATCTGCTGTTCGAGATTCTCAAGCGTCTGGGGGATGCCGGGATTGCGTTGGCGAAACCGGCGTCGAGCCCGTAGTCCCTGAAGGGTTTGGCGGTGGTTCCGTCTGCAAGAGCGATGACTGACACAGCCCCATCGCTGGCAAGCCAGCTCCCAAAGGTGTCGCGGCGAGTGCCACCTCAACCAAAGAACAGAAAGGAATTAATACATATAAAATCAGTATTTATCGTTATATGAATTTGTGCGTACTCTCTGTTCATCCCCTCATTGATCACAGTGAAGTGCGCCATGAATCCGACTGCCAATCTGATCGATTTCGTCGCTTACCGCAAACGCCGCCAGGCCCAGCAACTCGCGCGGGCCATGTGGGAAATGTATGCGCGCAACGCCGGTTACCAGGCCTTTCAGTGGGTGCAGGCCAAGCGCTCGACCGAGCCGCGTCAAGCGTGAACGCCGGTGATCCCTCGCGTTTTCTGGCGAGCGCCGACGAACCTGTGCTGGATCTGAACCGTCTCGAAGCACTGGAACAAGACCCGATCTGCGAACGGGTCGCACAAAACCTGCAACGCTTGCGCGGCAAGCGGCATTTGTCGCTCGATGCACTGGCGCGCCAATGCGGCGTGAGCCGGGCAATGCTGGCGCAGATCGAGTCCGGGCGCAGCGTGCCGTCGATCAAGGTGCTGTGCAAAATCGCCAAGGGCTTGAAGGTGTCGGTGGCGGCGTTTCTCGAGCATCGCGCGTTCGAGGGCGTGGCGGTGTTGTCGGCGCGCCAGAGCAAACGGCTGGTGAGTGCCAGCGGTGCGTTTGTCAGCCGTGCACTGTTCCCGTTCGACGTGGCGCGGCAGTCGGAATTTTATGAACTGCGTTTGAGTCCGCTGGGCGAAGATCTGTCCGAGGGTCATGGGCCGGGCGTGCAGGAAAACCTGGTGGTGGCTCAAGGCGTGCTGGAGATCAGCGTCAATGACGAACGCTATCTGCTGTCCACCGGCGACTCGATCCTGTTCTATGCCGACCAGCCCCATTGCTACCGCAACCCGGCGGACAGCGAGGCGGTGGCCTATCTGGTAGTGACCTACCCCGAACGCCTGGACTGACGAATCGCCGTGGGATCCAGGCTTGTTGGCAGATACGGCATCTCATTGCCTGACACATCGCCATCGCTGGCAAGCCAGCTCCCACAGGTTTCCAAGTGGGTTCAAGATTTATGGCCACTGAAGATCCCTGTGGGAGCCGGGCTTGCTCGCGAAGGCTTTCGCACATTCAACATCTGCGTTGCCTGACACACCGCTTTCGCGAGCAAGCCCGCTCCCACATGGTTTCGTGGTGATAGCCGAAGCCGGCGTGGTGTGGGCTGGACAAGTGTTGGTCAATGGAATGAAAAAGCCCCCGAGGCCTTGGGCCGTCGGGGGCTTTTTTGTGCTGCCGGAAATCAGCAGGTGCAGCACATCATCGGCATGCCGTTGCAGCTCATCATCATTGGCATGCTGCAGTCGTTCATCATTTTCATCATCAGGGCGCAGCAGTTTTTCATCATGTCCATGCTCATGCCGGGCATCGGCATGATTTTGCACATCATGCAGTCGGCCATCATGGTGCATTCCATCACGCACTTCATCGATGGCATCGGCATGCCCATCATCGGCATTGGCATCATCATGTTCATCATCGGCATCGCCATCGCCGCCTGGGACATGCACATCATGCTCATGTTGCCGCAATGCATCGTCATCGGCATGCCGCAGTCCATCATCATCTGCATCATGGCGCCGCTGTTCTTGAACATGGCCATGTCCATGCCAGCGGCCGGCATCATCTTGCACATCATGCCGTCGTCCATCATTTCGCAGCTCATGGTCGCCATCATCATCGGCATGCCCGTCATTGGCATCATCGGCATGTTGGCGTTCATTGGCATTTGCATCTGCATGGCGTTCATCATGGTGTAGCTCCCTGAGGATTTAAGAACTGGATGAAAAAGCTGATGGCGCTGATTCTATGGACTTGAAGTTCTCGAACAAGACGTCCATCAAACAGCCAAAAACGATGTTCAAACCGCTCAAGCGCAGCGTTATATGCACAGTGAGATGTTGCAGCAGCTAAACAGACGCCATGACAGAAAGATCAAATGCGTTGACGGCGATTGCGCCATTATCGATATGTAAAACAACGCTATATAAATAACCGAAAGAAATTATCGGTCTAACCCGCACCGATTATTTTGCTTATTCCATTCATCAATCAGCCATCCAGTTTTTAATCTTTTATCGCTATTAACCTCGCCCCCTATAATTGTGCAAACCACACTTGATTCAAAAAGGAAGTTCCATGCAAAGACGCCTGTTACTGGCTGCACTGTTTGTCGCTGTCGCCGGGTGCGCCAGTCCTCCTGCCGTTTCCGTGCACACCAAAGACCCCGCCAGTTCGACCCTGCAAGGTGATGCCACGCGACCGGCGCAGGCGCAGTGGATCCGCACCGAGTTGTACTTCTCGGTAGGCACGGTGGATGGCAAGGAAGGCGCCGTAAGCCCTGCGCGCTGGCGCGAGTTTCTCGACAAGGAAGTGACGTCGCGGTTTCCCGACGGTTTCACTGTTCTCGATGCGTATGGGCAGTGGCGCGATCATGGGGCGAAAGAGCCGGAGCGGCTGAGTACCAAGGTCATCGTGATCCTGCACGAGAACAATCCGCAGAACGCCGGCAACATCGAGGCGATTCGGCTGGCGTACAAACGCATTACCGGGGACTTGTCGGTACTGCGTCTGTCGCAACCCGCCGAAGTATCGTTTTAGTCAGTGACTTGACCGAGGGCCTGCCGAGGCGTCGACGCCAGGCGGCTCAATCCGGCCAACAGCAGCGCGCCGACCAGCAACACCCCCATTCCCAGAAACGCGCCCCACCCCACCACCGTCACGCTGGAATACAGCATGTACAGGCACAGGCCTAAAAACAGCAAAGGCAATAGCGGATACAACGGCACCTTCACTGGTCTCGGCACTTCGGGAAAGCGCCGACGCAGGACGATCAATGCCAGGCTGCTGAAGCTTAGAAACAGCCAGTACACCGGGGTCAGGTACTCGACCATGGTGTTGAAACCGCTCTGGGTGAAACTGCCGAACAGCACCAGCAACAAGGCCACCGAGCCCTCCGCCAGCAAGGCCTTGCGCGGAACCCCGTCGCGCTTGTCCCACTCGCCGAAGCGGCGCAACTGCGGCACGTCTTGGGCGGCGGCGTAGGCGGTGCGAGCGCCGACCAGCAAGGTAGAATTGATGGTGGCGATGGCCGCAATCCCGACCATCAGCAGAATCAGCAGCACACCCGGCGCGCCGAATGCGCGGTTCAACAGGTCCACGCCCGGTGCGTTGCTCGCCGCCAGCCCGGCGAACCCCAAGCCACGGACAAACGCCCAGTTCAACGCCAGGTAGATCGCCATCAGCAACGTCAGCGCACCGAGCATGGCGAGGAATATTCCGCGTCGACCATCGCGTACTTCCGCCGACAAGGTCGCCGCATCGCTCCAGCCGCCGAACGCGAGAAAGACGAAAATCATCGCCGCGGAAAACCCGGCCATCCCGGTGTTTTCCGGCGCAACCGCAACGCTCGGTGGCGGTGCTTCAATCCCCTGCCACGCCAGCCACACACCAGCGCTGGCGATACTCAGAAAGCCCAGCGCCAACAGGCCCACCAGCAAGGTCTGGGTGATGAAACCGATGTGCTTGCCGGTGAGATTAAGCAGCACCAGCGCAGCGATGATCCCGCCAGCAAACAGCCCCGAGCCATAGCGACCGAGCGGCACCACGGCGTTGAAGTAATCGGCAAACATGAACGCCGACAACGCGATCCAGCCGGTGTGCATCACCGAGAAACGTGACCAGGCAAACACAAACCCCATGCGCTCGCCATAAGCAGTGCGCAGAAAGTGATAATCGCCGCCCGGATGCGGAAACGCCGTGGCCATTTCAGCGAAGCACATGGCACCGGCCATTGACGCCACGCCGCCGAGTATCCACACCCAATAGAAATAATCCGGCCCGACGTCCAGTGCCACAGTCGGCGCGGTCTTGAGGATGTCAGTGGTGATCACCATGCCCAGCGTGATCAGCAGCGCCTGCAGCACCGGCAGATGGCGCTTGGGGCCGTTTGATTGATTCATGCAGAGTCCCGCAGAAGGTCCGCCGTCCGTGGCGGTTCGGCTCAGAAGCCGTAGGTGGCACTGGCGTAGTAATAGGCACCGTTGGTGCCGATCGGTGACAGCACGTCATACGGCAGATTGCCGCCGTAGTTGATCGCCGAGCCGGAGCGTTCCGGGTAGTTGTCGGTGAGGTTGTTGCCGCCCAGGGCCACGCTGAATTTGGGGGTGAATTTGTAGGTCACCTCAGCATCCAGTTGCCACACCGCGCCGTAGGTCTGTTCCGGTTGCGAATCGCCGAAGTCGAACACACGAGTGGTTTCGCCCTGACGGGTCAGACGCCCGAGCAGGCCCCAGTGTTCGCTGGCCCAGTTGGCGGAAAATACGAAACGATCCCTGGGCGCGGCGTCGGTCAGGGTATTGGTTTCTTCAACGCCGACCAGCGCATCGTTGCCGATACCCAACGCCGTCAGTTGCGACGGTGTGCCTTTGGTGCTGGTGACTTTGGTGTGGTTGTAGGTGTAGGCGGTCGTCAGGCCCAACGTCCCGTCATACAGCGGCTGATGGTAGTTGAGCACCAGTTCTGCACCGTGGGTGCTGGTGTCGGCAGCGTTGGTGAAGAAGTTGACGTCATGCACCCCGGCCACGCCGAAGTTGTCGTTGATGTATTGCTCCATGGCGTCGCTGCCGATGCGCTGCGACAAGGTGATGCGGTCCTTGACGTCGATGCGGAACACATCGAGCGAAGCGTCGAAGCGTTCGTTCAACTGGAAGGTCAGGCCGAGGCTGAAGTTCTTCGAGGTTTCCGGGTCGAGTTTCTGCGCGCCCAGCGCACGCGCGATCGGATCGTTGACCGAGAGCACGCGAATATCGGTGAGCGTGCCGCCTTCACCGAAGTTGCTGGTGGTGTTCTGAAAACCGCTCTGGGCCAGCGATGGCGCACGGAAGTTGTTCGACACCGCACCACGCAACGCCCATTGTTCGGTCAGTTTGTAGCGACCACTGAGCTTGCCGGTGAGCTTGCTGCCGGCATCGTCGTAATGCTCCCAGCGCGTGGCGGCGTCGACGAACAAGCGGTCAGTGAGATCGCCCGAGAGTTCGGCATAAGAGGCGAACACGTTACGGTCCAGGTCCGACTCTTCGCCGGGGCGCAAACCGTTGGCGCCGTCAGCGCCAGAGCCGATGTACGAAGCCTCGTCCCCAGCGTAGGTCAGGTAATTTTCGTAGCGGTATTCACCGCCCAGCGCCAGCACAAACGAACGTCCGCCCAGGCGCAGTTCGCGACTGAAATCGAGGTTGGTGGTGGTCTGGCGCAACTCGTAATCGCCAGTGTCGAACGACGTAGGCGAATCGGCCCCCAGGCTGACGTTGAGGGTGCGCCGGGTGGATCCGTCAAAGCGGTTACGCCCGTGGGTGACGCTGCTGTCGAAATCCCAGTCTTCGCCGATCATGCCTTTGAAACCGGCGGTGGCGGAGATGTCCTTGTTGTCACCCAGCGACTGCGGCAGGTAGCCGTTGGGATAGAACTGCGGCTGTTCGTAGGGGTAGCGATAGAACTCGGCGCCGGTGGTGTGGCGCTGGTTGTAGGTGCCGAAGCTGTAGGCCTTGCCGCCAGCCAGCGGCAGCTCGCTGTTGAACCAGAGATTGACGTCCCGCGCGAGACCGTCGCCCATCACATAGTTACGCTGCTGCGGGGTATCGGCAAAGCCGTCGTAACCGGCGCGGTTGGTCGGGTTACGGTTTTTGTACTCGGTGCCGCCGCGAATGAACCCGCCCTCTTCACCCAGGCGCGTGCCGATCTTGGCGGTGGTCACGCTGTTCTGGCCGTCGGTGGTGGTGCGACCGATAGCATCCTGATGGGTGTGATAGGCGCCGTAGCTGGTGGACACTTCGCCGCCCTCGGGAGCGTCGTCGAGAATGATGTTGATCACCCCGGCAATCGCATCGGAGCCGTACTGCGCCCCGGCGCCATCGCGCAGCACTTCGATGCGTTTGATCGCACTGATCGGGATCGAATTGAAGTCCACCGGCGCCGTGCCACGACCGATTTTCGACGAGTCATTGACCACCGCAGAGGTGTGCCGGCGCTTGCCGTTGACCAGCACCAGCACCTGATCCGGACTCATGCCGCGCAACTGCGCCGCACGCACATGGTCAGCGCCACCGGAGTTGGACTGACGCGGCATGCTGAACGAGGGCAGCAACGTTTGCAGCGCCTGGCCCAACTCACCGTCGGCAGCGCCAGTGGACTTGAGGTCAGCGGCGGTCAACACGTCAACCGGCACCGGAGAATCGAGCACCGTGCGCGCAGTGCCCCGGGTGCCGGTGACCAGCACGGTACCCAGCCGTGTGTCATCGTCAACGCGCGTGGAAGTATCTTCGGCTTGCGCCGGAAGTTGCCAGATCGCACCGACCACCGCGATGGCCAGTAATGAACGGGAACGCTGGTACATGGGACAGCTCCTTTATCGCAGTTAATACCCGGCCGTTGCCGACAATAAGAATTCGGCAATCAATGCACGGCAATGTCTGCTTTAGTTTTAGAAATCAGGAAGGCAGTGAAGGCTGATTAAACAGATTGAATTGATTAAGCGCAGAATCCCCAAAGTTAGTTTATCCCCTTGAACACCGATGCTAGACGAGCGGATCTGTTTCGCAAAAGAACCAATAACACTTAGGTTAGATCGCTCTGAAGAACAGTCTTTAGTTCAACAACACGTGTTGCTGGATCAACAGTTGATGTAACTATCAAACAGGGATTACAACTGCAAAAAAGATCCCTGTGGGAGCTGGCTTGCCAGCGATAGCGGTGTGTCATTCAACGGAAATAGTGACTGAACGGACCCCATCGCTGGCAAGCCAGCTCCCACAGGGTCGTCTGTACTAGTCGAAATCCTTTTCCAGCCAGACATCTTCAGCGATATCCAACGCTTCAGCACTGAAGCGTTGTTCCGCGAACGGATCAGCGTGCAGGTGAAAGCCGTTACGCTCCCAGAAACCGGGTTGTTCCTGGTCAGCAAACTCGAGACCGCGCAGCCATTTGGCACTCTTCCAGAAGTACCGCCCCGCTACCACCAGTCGCAGCGGCCAGCCATGCTCGGTGGTCAGGGGGTGGCCGGCGTAATGGGTGGCCAGCAGGCTGTGCGGATGCAGCAGGTCGTCGAGTGACAGGTTGCTCTGGTAATCGTGGTCGGCGTGGGCCATGACGAAACTTGAAGCGGGCTGGATATCGGAAGCGTTCAGCAGATCCTGCAGATGCACCCCGCTCCACTGCGTGTCGAACTTCGACCAGCGTGTCACGCAGTGGATGTCGCATTGCAACTGACGCTGTGGCAGCGCTTGCAGGTCCTCGTAACGCAGTTCGACCGGGTGTTTCAGCGTGCCGAACAGACGTAACGACCAGTTCGCCAAATCGTAGTGCGGCACGCTGCCCTCGTGCAGGATCGGGAAGCGCTCGGTCAGCACCTGACCGGGAGGCAACCGTCCGCTGCGTGCGGGATCCGCTTCGGGTGAACGGCTTTTGCGTAATCGCGTTGCCTTGTCGTGCATACCCACACTGACCTCATTTCTCGAATGCCGAACCCATGGCAGATTTCAGTTAACCACCGGTATCCACTCGGCCCGCGCCACGTTGGCGCTATCACCAAAAGCCGGAAGCTTCTGCGCCAGATCGCGAACGTTTTTCACCTCCAGGTCGAGCAGTTGCTGACGGGTGATCAGGGTCGGTGGCACCAGCACTTGATGCCCCGGATTTTCGCCGGCAATCAACATCGCCAGACTGCGCACGCTGATCGCCCCCGCCACTTGCGGATTGACCGCTGCCGTGGCCGCCCAGGCGCTGTCTGGTTCTTTCATGATCTGGATGTCGGCGGTGGAAATGTCGGCGCTGTAGATCTTCACTTTTTGTCCCAGCCCGGCCTCGTCGACCGCGATTTTTGCGCCTTTGGCGAACTCGTCGAACGGTGCGAAGATCACGCTGATCCCCGGATTGGCCCGCAGCACGGCGCTGGCCTGATCCGCCACCGAGTTGGCGATCGGCGGGTTGAGCGTGCCGAACCGGGCCTTCTCGATGATGCCCGGATTGGCCTGCTTCACCTGACTCCAGATCTCGTCGCGACGCTCCATCGGCGTGAAACCGCTGATGTACACGTAACCGGCGTCGAACCGCGTGCCGTTGTCCTTCAGCGCCTGATCCAGCGCCAGCCGCGCCAGTGCATGGTGATCCTGTTCGACCTGGGTTACCTGCGGGCTGTTCAGATCTACATCGAACGCCACCACCTTGATGCCTTTGGCGATGGCCCGGTCAGTCGGTCCCTTGAGGGTTTCCGCCAGGCCCAGTTGGACAATGATTCCGTCGACCCCGAGGTCGATCGCCTGATCGATCATCTCGCCCTGACTCGCCGCCTGCTGCCGGGCATCGAACACCCGCAGACTGGCCCCCAGCGCTTCGGTCTGTTGCTCCACGCCGCGCAGGTAGGCCTCGGGAAAGTCCCCGGAAAACAGATACCCCACGAGGGCGATCTGCACCTGGCCCTTGTCGAATGGCGCCGGCGCACCCGGTAACGCCTTGGCCTGGGCGCTCAGGGCGAGTGCCGAGAGCATGGCCGTGGCGAGACATTGGCGCGCGAATTGTTTGATTGAACCCTGCATACGACGTTCCTTGGACGATGTCGGCTCAGCGCGCCCGATGCGCGAGGCCGAAGGTGAACATCAGGGCCAGCACCAGCACCAGTCCCTTGACGAAATCCTGCGCGTAGTACGGCGCGTTGAGCATGGTCAGACCGTTGAGCAGCGAGGCCACCAGCAGTGCGCCGACCAAGGTGCCGAAGGCGTTGGCTTTCTTCGCCCCGAGCACGGCAAAACCGATCAGCGCCGCGCCGAGGGCGTCCAGCACCAGACCGTTACCGGAGCTGACATCGCCGCGGCCCAGGCGCGCCGCCAACAGCAGACCACCCAGTGAGGCGAGCAACGCCGACAACACGTAAGCCAGTAACTTGAAACGCTGCACTGGCGCGCCCGCCAGCAGCGCGGCCTGCTCGTTGCCGCCGATGGCATAAAACAAGCGGCCAATGCGCGTGCGCTCGAGGAACAGCCACACCGCCAGCGCCACCAACGCGGTGATCAGCACCGGGACCGGCACCACCTCCCACAACCGCCCGCGACCCAACGCGAGAAACGCCGCACTGAAGGCACCTTCGGTTTCCTCGCCATTGGGCAAGGTCATGCCCACCGCAATCGAGCGGCCGCCGGTGGGAATCAGTTGCACACCGATCACCAGGAACATGCTGCCCAGCGTTGCGAGGATGTCCGGCACCCGCAGCTTGACGATCAGCCAGCCATTGAGCAGCCCGACCAGTGCACCACCGGCCAGACTGATCAACACCGCCGGCACTGCGCCCCAGCCGAGCACCACCATCACGTAACTGGCGATCATCAGGCTCATCGCCGCCACCGCACCGATCGACAGATCGAGCCCGCCGACGGCCATGGTCAGCGTCACCCCGAGGGCCAGCAACGCGACGATCGACACCGACTGCAAGATGCTGAACAGATTGCCGACGCGCAAAAACGCCGGCTCGGCGACGCTGAAAAACACCACGATCAATGCCAGCAGCCACAACAGGCCGTAGCGGATCAGCGCTTGCAGCAGGCGCTCGGCGGGGGCCGCAGCGCTCGACAACAGTGAACTCGAATCAGGCACTCGCTCTGCTCCTTGGCGTGGCATGAAGGGGATTTTCGATTGCGTCGCTGCCGGCCAGCGCAGCGACCAGGGTCGCGCGCTCAAGACCGGCACGCGGGTATTCGGCGACCACCGCGTGATCGCGCACCAGCAGAATGCGGTCGGCGATTTCCAGGGCTTCGTCAACGTCGGCACAAATCACCAGCGTCGCGCGCTCACCTGCGCCGTCGCGCAGCAGCTGGCCGATCTCGCGGCGGGCGCGCACATCGACGCCCTGAAACGGCTCGTCGAGGATTAGCAGCCGCCCGGCCCCGAGCAACCAGCGGCCCAGCACGACCTTTTGCTGATTGCCGCCAGACAACGCGCTCATTGGCACGTCGATGCCCATGGTCTTGATCCCCAACGCCGCGACTTGCGCCTCGACCGCTGCGGCTTCGGCGCGATTGCGAATGAACCCGGCTCGGGTGAAACGCTGCAGAAACGGCAGCGTCAGAGTGCGGCGCAGAGAAAAGTCCGGCACCAGCGACTGGCTGGTGCGGTCCTCCGCCGCGAGAAACACGCCGCTGCGAATCGCCTCCCCTGGCGAACCCGGCAGCCAGTCCTCGCCATCGAGTTGCAGGCTGCCGGCCACGGCTTTGCGCAAGCCGAACAGCACGTCGGCGATTTCGCTCTTACCGGCGCCGAGCAGCCCGGTGAGCACCACCACTTCACCTTGGTGCAGGTCGAAATCGAAACGCTTCGCGCGCGGCAAAATCTGCAAACCGCGCACGCCGAGCACTTTTTGGCCGACGAGGCCGGGCCTGTAGACATGCCCGTCCAGCGCCTGCCCGAGCATCGCCTGCACCGCTTCCGGCAACTGCCGCGCGCTGAATTCTCCGGCCAGACGCCCGTCGCGCAGGACGATGGCGCGATCCGCCACCCGTTGCAGATCGGACAGACGATGGGAGATGTAGATGATTGCCAGCCCACGGCTGCGCAAGGTGTCGAGCAATCCGAACAGGCGCTGCGCCTCGACGTCCGACAACGCGGCCGTCGGCTCATCCAGAATCAACAGACGCGGCTGCAAGGCAAAGGCCCGGGCCAGCACCACCAGTTGCCGTTCGGCCTGGCCGAGTTGCTCAATGGGTGCATCCAGCGGCAACGCCAGACCGAGTCCGGCAGCGATGCTCGCAGCGCGCTCCAGCAGGCATTTGCGATTGAGCCAGAAGGTCGCGTCGGGCTTGCACAATTCATCGAGCAGCAGGTTTTCCGCCACGCTCAAACCGGGCGCGATGCCGTCGTTGATCTGCTGATGCACGGCGACAATCCCGACTCGGCGAGCCGACAGCGGCGAGCTGAATTGCCGTGGCTGGCCATCGACGAAAATTTCCCCGACATCGGCGCACTGGCTGCCGGCGAGAATCTTCACCAGCGTCGATTTGCCGGCACCGTTGGCACCGAGCAATGCCACCACTTCAGCGGGATGAATCTGCAGGCTGACGCGATCCAGCGCGCGGTTCGAGCCGAAGCGCTTGCTCAGTTCACGTACTTGAATCAGCGGCGCGCGGGCCACGACCAAACTCATAAAAATCCTTAACGACGATGGGCCAGCGAACGCACCAGCCGGTCACCCAGGCTCTGCACGCCCTGCACTAGGATGACCAGCACCACGACGGTGGCGACCATCACTTCATTGTTGAAACGCTGATAGCCATAACGGATCGCCAGATCGCCCAGACCGCCTCCGCCAATCACCCCGGCCATGGACGAAAAGCCGATCAGCATCACCAGCGTCAGGGTGATGCCCGCGAGTAGCGCCGGCAGGGCTTCGGGCAGCAGAACTTTGCAAATCACATGGCGGATATCGCCGCCCATGGCGAGGATCGCTTCGATCCGGCCCTTGTCGACTTCGTCCAGCGCGTTCTCGACGATCCGCGCAAAAAACGGAAACGCGCCGATGGTGATCGGCACCACAGCGGCGGTGCTGCCGAGGGTGGTGCCAACCAGCAGACGCGTCAGCGGAATCAGTGCAATCAACATCACCACAAAGGGCAGCGAGCGCCCCAGATTGACCAGCGAACCCAGCGCGGCATTGAGCCGTGGCAATGGCCACAGTCCTTCGCGGCGACTGACAAACAGCAACACCCCGAGCGGCAAACCGATCAGCAGCGTGAACAGCCCGGCAAGCAAGACCATGTACAGGGTTTCGCCAGTGGCGTTGAACAGCAGTTGCAGGATTTCATCCCAGTTGCTCGTGCGGTTCATGACTGGGCCGCCCGCACGCCGTATTGCTTGAGGAAGCTGAGACCAGGGATGTCGTGGCCCAGCGGCAGACCGCAAGTCGGACGCAACGAAGTGCCGAGATTCGATTGCGGATCAGCGAGCAAACGCGGGACCGGGCCGGCCTCGACCAAGCGCCCGTTCGCCATCAACGCCGCGTGATCGCAGATCGACTTGACCACGTCCAGCTCGTGGGTGATCAGCACAATGGTCACGCCCAGTTGCCGGTTGATATCGCGCAACAGGTCAAGAATTGACGCGGTGGTTTCCGGGTCCAGCGCACTGGTGGCTTCGTCCGACAACAGGTACGCCGGCTCGGCGGCCAGTGCGCGGGCAATTCCGACCCGCTGTTTTTGCCCACCGGACAGCTGCGAGGGAAAGGCATGCGCCTTGTCACTCAAGCCGACCAGTTCCAGCAGTTCGCGCACCCGCACATGGCGCCACGGTTTGCCGACGTTGGCGATCTCCAGCGGCACGGCGATGTTGTCGAACACGGTGCGCGAGTGCAGCAGGTTGAAGCCCTGGAAGATCATGCCGATGCGCTGCCGCTGGCGGCGCAGGGAAGTAATTGGCATCGACATCGCCGTGCACCAGCAACTCGTTGGAGTTCACGCCGTTGGGGATCTCGATGACCTTGAGCTTGAGTTGCGGATCAATTTTCTGGATATACGCGAGAATCTGCGCGTGGGGCACCGGGTCGGCCGCCACCCGCAACGGCTCCAGTGCCTGAGCGCCGAACGAAGTCACCAGCGCCCCGAGCACGGCCAGGGTCACACCTGCTTTTTTCAACATGGTCTTGGTCCTTGATCGAGTGATGAGTCAGGCGGTTTGCGGAATCAGTGCGTCGGCATAAAAGCGCCGCGCGACATCCGGATGCGAACGCAAGCGTCCCTTGAGATAATTCCAGCCAACATCGCGAAACAACGGATTGTGCGGATCACTGGCAGGCCCGCGCGCCTCACGCAGGAGTGCGCTCGGCAGCGGATACAGCGGCACGACGGCATCCAGTTGCGCCCCCAGGAAAAACGCGATCGACAGACGTTCATGGCCCGCCGGCGGCGAGACCACCCGGTGCACCGTGGCGCGCAGGTAACCGTTGCTGGCCAGCTCCAGCAATTCGCCGATGTTCACCACCAAGGTGTTTTCACGCGGCAGAGCATCGATCCAGCGCCCCGGCTCGATCTCCACCTGCAAACCGGCCTGCTGGTCCTGCAGCAGGAAACTGAGGAACCCGGAATCCTTGTGGGCGCCGACGCCCTGCTGACTCGCGTGGGCGGCCTGACCTGGATAGCGCATCAACTTGATGTGTTCGTTGGGCTTGTCGCCGTACAACTGATCAAACGCGTCCGCCCGCAGCGACAGCGCCTGGGCGAAGGCGCGCAGCAGGCGCAACGACATGCGCGTCATCGCCTGCTGCCAATCGAGCAGTAACGGTTTGAGCTCCGGCAGCGCCGCCGGCCATTGGTTGGGGCCCTGCAACCGCGCCCAGAACGGAGCGTTCGCATCCAGTGGCAAGGCGTCGCGCTCGGCCCCGAGATCGAACTGCTCGCGCCAGTCGGGTTGACCACGGGTGATCTCGGAAGCGGCGCGGTTGTAACCGCGAAAATGCGGCGAATTGATCATGCCGACGGCAGTCTTCTCGTGCTCGGGCAAGGCGAAGAATTGCCGGGCGTGATCCTGCACCTGCTTGAGCAGGTCGCGGTCGATGCCATGGCCGGTGAGATAGAAAAAACCGACGTCACGCGCTGCGTGACGCAAGTCTTCGAGAAATACATAACGCTGTTGCGCGGTGCCTTCGAACAACGAAAGGTCCAGCGTCGGCAGCGCGGTGATATCCAGGGTATGCGGCATGATTCACTCCCGTGTGAACCAAACCTGAAGAGCCTTTGATCGATTCAGCGTGTGCCGTCATGGCAATCGGGGGTCTATCGGTTTGATGCGTCTGATTCGTCGTGAGACAAAACTAAACGATCTTAAAAACGACGAAAAAATACCCTTTTCGCATTAGCTTAGGCCTGACTTCGGTAGTCGTCGGCGGCGAGTAAATCGATACTGCGGCGCCGCCTGCCCAACTCTGACTGACTTCCATGTCGTCCTGGCGCCAGAGGCGCTGCTACTGATCAACGTGCCGGGTCATAAAACGGTTCGACCGCCCTCCGGCTGCCGACAAAAAAACTGTCCGCCACCAGCCGCAGTGGCTGCAGATCCATGTCGCTGGCGCGATCGCCAATCAGTTGCCGGAAATGCCGATACACCGCCGCATACTCGCCCTCCTCTGAGACCGCCTGACGCACGCCATCGATGCTCAGCAGCGCGCCGCCGTTGTCCAGACGCAGCACGCCTTCGGCGCAGCGAATCTCGATGCTCCAGAGTTCGTCGTGACCGTGGTCGAAATCGAACTCGGCGCGCACGTCGAGCCGGTTGGTGTCGGACATTCTGATCGACGCGGCAATCGGCGACTGGCAGTTCTCAGGAACGCGCAGTTCGGCCGATTCGACAAACAGTGGCAGCGCCAGCAGATGGGTGACAATCGACAAGGCATTGATGCCCGGATCAAACACGCCCAGACCGCCGGGTTGCCAGATCCACGTTTGACCGGGGTGCCACTTGCGCACGTCTTCCTTCCACTCGATCTGCACACTTTGCAGCGTGCGGCTGGCGAGCCAGTCGCGGGCGGCTTCAATACCGGGGGCGTAACGCGAGTGCCAGGCGAACAGTCCGCTGACACCTTGCTGCTGCGCTTGACTGACCAGCGCCATGGCCTCGCCCAGCGTGGCGCACGGCGGCTTTTCCACCAGCACATGTTTGCCGGCGGCCAATGCTTGCTGCACCAGGGCGAACCGGCCTTGTGGCGGCGTGCAAAAGGCAATCGCATCTACCGCCGGACCTTTCTCCAGCAGCTCGCTCAGCGAGTCAAAGTTCTCCACCCCGGCGCAGGGCTTGCCTTGCGTGGCAACCGCCACCAGCTGAAACCCGGGATCGGCGTGGATCGCCGGCACATGTTGATCCTGGGCAATCTTGCCATAGCCCACCAGACCGAGACGGATCGGTTGCATCAGTGACTCCTGTTTTTGTCTTGTTGTCGTCAGCGAGTGCGCAGATTAGCGGTAAATGGCGGGGAATACCCAGATGCAAATGAGCAAAAATTCGCGGAGCCTTGCAATCGCTTCCGCATGGACGGTAGCGTGCGCGAATGCGGCGGTGTATACAAAAAGCCCGCTTTCAATGCATCCGCCCCAGAGGACCGAACGTAAGGTGGCACGCCTCCAGAAACGACGCCGTGCTATGCTCCGTGAGAGAAAAGGAGGGTTCAAAAATGACCACATCAGCCACTGAGAGCGTCGCCACTGAAGTTCGCCTGCTCGCCAAAGCCCACAAGGTTACCGCCGACCGTGACAACCTCAGTTGCATGGCCGTAACCATCACACGCCTGGCGGGTGATGTTGTAGAACTGGACGGCGTTGAGCAATTGCTCGTCAACCTCAAAAGAAAAGGTGTTCTGAGCAAGACAGAAATCATGGCCCTGCAAGGCCGCTATCTGCAGGAAAAAAGGCGTTGCAAAAAACAACTCAGCGCGTGAATTTCGACCCCTTCGGCGATTTTGAGATTGAAGGCTATCTCCAAAACTCGCTCAAGCTTAAAGATCCCATTGAAGTCAAAGAGTCTGAGCACCTCTCATTCGAAGCCAGTATCGAAGACGCTCTCGCCTATCTCGCCAAGAAAAAGCCCATCGACTACAAAGCAGTCCTCAAGACACACGAAATCCTGTTCTCGGGCTTTTACCCCTGGGCGGGGAAAGACAGAAATGAGCTGGTCCCCCATCTGGCAGTTTTCAAGGGATCAAAAGATGATCCTCATCACACGATATTTGAGCGTCCGGATCTGATCAAAAGGTCCGTCGAATACGCCCTCGAACTTGCGGCAAACAAAAAGCGATTCCGTGCTCGGCCTGGAGAAGTCATGGGGCAACTGGCTTCTGCGCATCCGTTTCTGGACGGCAATGGGCGTACGATCCTGCTCGTATACATGGAGCTTTGCTTTCGGACCAAATTCGCCATTAACTGGTCAATGACGAACAAAGATGACTACCTTCGGGCTCTCAGCGATGAGATCCGAGATCCTTTCCAAGGCCATCTGGACCGTTACCTGACACCTTTCATCATCGACATTTCCAGCCGTGAAGAATGGCCCGAAATGATCGGAGGTATAAAAGGACTGGATGGTCTGGATAAAGAAGGAATCACCTACCAGAGTCTGGACGACCCTGAGGTTCAACAGCTTTATAAAACCTATCGGGCAACGCCTCTCAAGTGATCTGTGGTTTCGGTGCATCGCTGCCGGAATGGGGGTTCAGCCATCAGAACGTGCCACCTGACCCGCGCTCCTCGCACACGCTACACGGGTGATCTGGATTCAGCAGAACAAACAAAAGCCTGCGTTTAACGGCAGGCTTTAGTCTGGCGACAGCGCTTACTTCTGCGCAGCGGTGATTGCCGAATAACTGTTCATCAAATTCCGATAGTTAGGAATCCGCTGCGACAGCAGGTTGCCCAGCCCTTCGATGTCGTTGCGCCAGTCGCGGTGCAGCTCACAGGCCACCGAGAACCAGTTCATCATCTGCGCGCCGGCCTGGGTCATGCGGTTCCATGCGGCTTGCTGGACGGTGGTGTTGAAGGTGCCGGAGGCGTCGGTGACGACGAAGACGTCGAAGCCTTCCGCCAGGGCCGACAGAGTCGGGAATGCGACGCAGACGTCGGTCACGACACCGGCGATGATGATCTGCTTGCGGCCGGTGGCCTTGATCGCCTTGACGAAATCTTCGTTGTCCCAGGCGTTAATCTGGCCTGGACGGGCGATGTAGGGCGCGTCAGGGAACATTTCCTTGAGCTCCGGCACCAGCGGGCCGTTCGGGCCTTGTTCGAAACTGGTGGTGAGGATGGTTGGCAGATTGAAGAATTTCGCCAGGTCCGCCAGGGCCAGCACGTTGTTCTTGAACTCGTTCGGCGAGAAGTCCTGAACCAGAGAAATCAGACCGGTCTGGTGGTCGACCAGCAGAACTACGGCGTCGTCTTTGTTCAGGCGGTTGTAGGTTGCAGTGCTCATGGTTGAATCCCTTTTCTTGGTTGAGGTAGTTGGCGTTGCGTTGAACATGGGCACAGATTACGGACACCACCGCGCCGGATAAATCGGTTGAAACGCGTTTCACTGTCAACCAAAAAAGGACAATCAGCGTTATCGGCACACAACGCCTTCATTAAACCGACTTCCAAACGTTGTACTAGGATAGGATCCAATTGCGGACGTCGCGCTGACTGCCAAACCCGGCCGGCGCGCGGTCCGCAATGGATCGTTTCACCTGTAAATCATGGACGACGCTTATGAACTCATACCTGTTCCCTCACATTGGTAAAGTCATTGCCAGCACCGGCAGCCGGCACTTTCCACGGATGTTGCATGACCTGATCCGCACGCAACTGGCGGTGGATGCGATGCACATCCGCCAGATGCGCGTAGAGCCGGTCGGTCGCTCGCAGCGCAGTCAGGGCGAGATCGACAATGATTCGGCGCTGCTGGCCGAAACGGTGTTCTCCGAGCACAGTGCCGCGCGCAGTGCCGAACCGGTCGATGCGCAACCGACCAGCGCCGACGCCTCGCAACTGCACCTGACTCGACGCAAGGACGGTTACCGTTACGTAATCTCGGTCTATCGCCACGATCAGTCGCAACGTTTTTCGGCTCAGGAGCGCAGCCTGCTGCAGGATATCTCTCCGGTGCTGTTGCCGATGGTGGAAAAACACATCCATGCGCTGCAACCGGCGCACACCACTGCTGAAGAGCAGTCACCCAATGGCGACGCCTCGCAACAGGGCTTGGGCAACTTGCGCCTGCGCTTCGGCGAGCGCCTGCAGCAACTGGGGCTGAGCCTGTCCAATCGCGAAACCGAGGTCTGCGTTGGTCTGCTGGCTGGACGCACCGCGCCGGAGCTGGCGGAACAGTTGCAGCTGAAGGTCAATACCGTGGAAAGCTACCTCAAGCGCGCCGCGATCAAGCTCGGCATCAGTGGCCGCCATTCATTGATGCGCTGGATGTATTCACCGGAAGACAACGACGCGACAACAGCGGCCTGAGCCCGTAACCCAACGAAAAAAAAACCGCTGCCCTCCCCCCAGGCAGCGGTTTTTTTGTGGGCGTGGTTCAGTCCCGTGCCAGCGCCTCGATCGGGTCCAGGCGAGACGCGTTGCGCGCGGGCACGAAGCCGAAGACGATGCCGATCAGGGTCGAGCAGATCACCGCGGTGATTACCGAGGCCAGGGAGAAGACCATTTCCCATTCCTTGATGAACACCGAGAACAGGTGCCCGATGGCATACGACAGGGAAATCCCGATCGCCCCACCAAGCAGGCAGACCATCACCGCCTCCACCAGAAACTGCTGGCGAATGTCCGACTGACGGGCGCCAACCGCCATGCGAATACCGATCTCCCGCGTACGCTCGGTGACCGACACCAGCATGATGTTCATCACGCCGATGCCGCCGACCACCAGCGAAATCACCGCAATCAGCGACAGCAGCAACGCCAGCGAACGACTGGTTTTCTGCACCGTCTGCAGCACGCTGTCGAGGTTGTTGGTGTAGAAATCCTTGATCCCGTGGCGCTGCAGCAGCAACTGGTTGACGTGTGCTTCCACCACTTTGCTCGACTGGCCGTCCTTCATCCGCACGCTGATGCTGTCGAGAAAGCGCTGACCGAGGATGCGCCCGGCGGCGGTTTCGTAAGGCACCCAGACGTTGAGGGTTTTGCCCGAGGCGAACAGGTTCTTGTTCTCTGCCGCCACGCCGATCACCGTGCACGGCAGGTTGCCGATCAGGATTACCTGGCCCAGTGGATCGACCCCTTCGGCAAACAGCCGATGCCGGGTGTTGTAGTCGATCACCACTACCTGCGCCTGACGCCGGGCGTCGTTTTCACTGAAGGTGATGCCCGCCTCCAGCTTGATCCCGCGTACCTGGAAATACTGGTCACTGACACCGTTGATCTGCGCGTCGAGGTCGATGTTGCGATAACGCAACAGCATGCTGCGCCCGACCACCGGAGTGGCGCTGTCGACGTAGTACAGCTGATTCAGCGCGGTGACGTCGGCCGGCACCAACGTTTCGATCATGGCGGCGCGCTTGTCGCCGAAACTGGTGCCGGAGTAGATGTCGATGGTGTTGCTGCCGATCGCCGAGATGTCCTTGAGCACATAACGTTTGGCGCCCTCGCCGATCGCCGAAATCGACACTACCGAGGTGATGCCAATGACAATGCCGAGCATGGTCAGCAAGGTGCGCATGCGATGCGACACCAGCGCCACCCAGGCCATATTGAACGCCTCCTTGAAAAGCCCGAGGCTGGCCACCAGGCGACGGGTCGCAGGCGTTTTCGGTGCCACCTCTTCTTCACTCGGCAGTTGCCCGCCGTCGCGCACGTTGAGGTGGTCGCTGAGGATTTCGCCGTCGCTGACTTCGATGATGCGTTCGGCGTTGGCCGCGACTTTAGGGTCGTGGGTCACCAGAATCACCGTGTGCCCGGCGGCGTGCAGCTCCAGGAGGATGCGCATCACTTCCTTGCCGCTGGCGGTGTCGAGGGCGCCGGTGGGCTCGTCGGCGAGGATCACCTCGCCGCCGTTCATCAAGGCGCGGGCGATACTCACCCGTTGCTGTTGCCCGCCGGAAAGCTGGCTCGGCCGGTGCGTCAGATGGCCGTCGAGGCCGAGCCGCGCAAGCAGCTCGCGAGCGCGGGCATGGCGTTGCGGTGCGGGGATGCCGGCGTAGATCGCCGGCATCTCGACGTTGTGCATCGCGCTCAGGTGCGGCAGCAGGTGATAGCGCTGGAAGATGAAGCCAAAATAATCACGACGCAGCTCGGCCAGCGCCTGATCGTCGAGGTCGCGGGTCTCCTGACCGTTGATCTTGTAGCTGCCGGCGGTGGCGTAATCGAGGCAGCCGAGAATGTTCATCAGCGTCGATTTGCCGGAGCCGGAGGCGCCGATGATCGCGACCATTTCCCCGGCTTCGATGGTCAGACTGATGTTTTTCAAGGCGAGAAACTCACGGTCGCCTGCGGTGAAACTGCGGGTGATGCCGCTCAGTTGCAGCAGTGGTTCAGTCATGCTCAAGCCCCCGCCACGGCGGGCAACGGATCGCCGATCACCACCCGCTCGCCTTCACTCAGGCCCTGATTGATCTGCACTTTGACGTTGTTGTTGATCCCGGTCTGCACAGTGCGCGTCTGCGCCTGGCCCTTGGCGTCCAGCACCCGCACCGGGAAGCTGCCATCGGCATTGCGCGGCCCCAGCGCGGCCACCGGCACGGTCAGCACCGATTGCGCAGTGTCAAGGACGATGCGCACTTGCGCGGTCATCGAGATGCGCAGGCGATGGTCGGGGTTGGGCACCTCGAACAGCGCGTTATAGAACACCGCGGTGTTTTGCTTCGGCGTGCCGGCGGGCGGCGTTTCAAGGAAGTTCTGCGGCGCCGGTTCGGTGCCGCGCAGCTTGCCGTAATAGCGCTTGTCCTCGCCGAGAATCGTGAAATACACCTCCTGCCCCGGCGCGATATGAATCACGTCGGCCTCCGACACCTGAGCCTTGATGGTCATGGTGTCGAGGTCCGCCAGCTTCAGCAGCACCGGCGCCAACTGGTTGGCGATCACGGTCTGGCCTTCCTGGGTGACGATGCCGACCACGTCGCCATCGATCGGCGCGATGATCCGCGTATACGCGAGGTTGACCTTGGCGGTGTCGATCTGGATGTGCGCGCTTTTGATCTGCGCGTCCAGCGACAACAGGTTGGCCTGCTGCACCTCGTAGTTCGATTGCGCGGTTTCGAAATCCTGCCGCGAGATCGACGCGTCTTCCTGCAGGTTCTGATAACGCTCGTAGATCGCCTTGGTCTGCTTGAGCTGGGCCTGGGTCGCGCGTTTTTGCGCCTGCAGGTTTTCCTCATCGACCTGCGCCTGACGCAGGGTGTTCTGCAGCACCAGCGGATCGATTTCCGCCAGCCACTGGCCCTTCTTGACCTTGTCGCCGACCTTGACCTTCAGCGATTTCAACTGCCCCGACACTTGCGCGCCGACGTCCACTTGCTTGACGCCCTCGAGCAAACCGGTGGCGAGCACGGTGTTCTCGATGTCCGTGCGTTCGACCGTGGCGGTCTGGTATTTCGGTGCTTCGGCAGGTGCCTGCACCGTGTACAGCACCAACCCGGCCACCGCCGCCAATGCCAACCCCATACCGACTTTGCGCAACTTCGACTTTTCCATAAATAACCACAAATCCGTTCAGGGATGGACCCGGCCAACAGCCGGGTCCTGATAGAAAAACCACACTCAGGACAGCACCTGGCCGACGGGCAGTGCCAGACCGTCGTGCCACCACGCGGCGAAACTGAAGACGTTGGGCGCCTTGAGAATCGTGAAGTGGTTGCCCGGCCCGTACCACACCGTCAGATCCTCGACCTGGCGCTGCCAGCCGGCGAGCATCGCCGCCTGCTCGCGCTGATTGCCCCACTCGTCCAGCGTCGGATCATCCACCAGCACCAGCCGTACCGGGCCGCTGTAGGCCAGACGCGGCTGATACACCGTGCGCAGTGCCGTGGCGAAGGTGCGCACCGGGCCGTGCATCGCGTCCGGCGCCGCACGCTCCGACAACACCCCGGCACGCACCATGCCTTGGTGCAGCAGGCGCAATTGCATGGTGTCATCGGCGTCGGCAAACACCGCAGGATCGATGCCCAGCGACTTGCCGCAGGACAATTGCAGGCTGTCGATCAGCCGTTGCAGGGCGGCGGTGGCGGTATACGGCTTGCCCGCGATACCGTCGCCGCCCGGCGCCTCGCTGTCGATCAAGGTCAGCGAGGCCACCTCACGCCCGGCTGCCTGCAACTGCGCGGCCAGCGCATGCGCCACCCAGCCGCCGAACGAATGGCCGATCAGGTGCAGCGGCCCTTGCGGATACAGCTGCACAATCGCTTGCAGGTAGCACGCCGCAGCCGCTTCCACTGAACTGTGCGGCACGCTGACACCGTCCAGCCCGCGCGGTTGCAGGCCGATGATCGGCCATTCCGGACCGATCGCCTCAGTCAGGTGAATGAACCCGGTGACGCTGTCACCCGCCCCCGGCACACAGAAAATCGGCGCATGTCCGGCGTGCCCGGTCTGGATCGTCAGCAACGGTTGATAGGCCACCGGCTGCGGCATCGCCAGCGTATCCAGTGCCTGGGTCATCGCCTGACCGAGCGCCTGGATATGCGGCAGTTTCATCATGGTTCGGTGATCGCCGGGGATGTCGATGCAGCGCAGCAATCCAGTGTCGAAACGCTCTTCCCAGCCACGGGTCGGACTCGGTCTGGACTGTCCGTCCATCAACTCCTGAGCGCGGAACAGGTGGATGGTCTGGCTCGCCGGACTGACCCGGTAATGCGCCAACGCCAGACGATGCGCCGCTTCGCGATCGAAGTAGTGCCAGGCATCCGTCGCGCTGACCGTCGCCAGTTCCGGGTCGGTCAGTTGCTGCGCCTGGCAACGCTGGAACAGCTCCGGGAAGTCCAGTTGCTCGGCTTGAGCCTCAAGCGCCTGCACCGCCGCCAGCGCCGCTTCGCGTTCGGCACCGAGCATCATCGAACGGCCACGGCAATGGCCGAGCAACTGACGCTTGTCCAGGCCCGCGCCGCTCCACAGCGCCTTGTCCTGCGCCAACGGGTTCGGCGCGTAGCTGTCGAGCAGGCCGATAAATTCCACCGGTTCATCGAGGCCGAGCAATTGCTGCGCGACCTCATGCGCCAGCACCCCGCCGAACGACCAGCCCGCCAGCCGATACGGCCCATGCGGCTGCAGCGAACGGATGATCCCGACCATGCGCTGCGCCATGCCCTCGAGCGTGCGCAGTTGCGCTTGCCCAAGCGGTACGCCGGGCAGGCCGTAGATCGGGAACTCGCCGCCGATGTGCTGCGCCAGCGTCGGAAAATACACATCGCGGCCGCTGAACTCGTGCAGCAGGAACAACGGCGTGCCGTGCTCCCCGGCGCGCACCACGACCAACCCGTCCGGCTGCCCGCTCGCCTCGCCCTGACTGAGCAGCGCGGCGGCCGATTCGACGCTCGGGTGCTGGAACAGCTCGGCCAGCGACAGTTTCAGCCCGGCACGTTGCAGCTGATTGACCAAGCGCACCGCCAGCAGCGAGTGCCCACCGAGTTCGAAGAAATTGTCGTGACGACCAACCTGCTCGACGCCCAGCACTTCGCCCCAGATCTGCGCCAGTCTGGTTTCGGTTTCACCTTGCGGTGCAACGTACGGCCGGTTGATCACCGCGTCCGCGCCCGGCTCCGGCAGGGATTTGCGGTCGATCTTGTCGTTTGGCGTTAGCGGCAGCGCATCGAGTTGCACGAAGGCGCCGGGCACCATGTATTCCGGCAAACGCTCTAGCACGTGCGCACGCAGCGTTTCCAGACTTGGCGCTTCCACGCCAGCGCGCACGGTGTACCAGGCCACCAGACGCTCATCGCGCACCATCACCACCGCTTGGCGAATGGCCGGATGCTCGATCAGTCGCGCCTCGATCTCTCCCGGCTCCAGACGCAGGCCGCGCAGCTTGATCTGGAAGTCGTTGCGGCCGAGGAATTCCAACTCGCCTTGGTGGTTGTAGCGCACCAGATCACCGCTGCGGTACAGCCGATCTCCCGCCACAAAAGGGCTGTCGATAAAGCGCTCGGCCTGCATGTCCGGCAAGCCGTGGTAACCGCGCGCCACGCCGACCCCACCGATGTGCAGTTGACCGCTGACACCTTGTGGCACTGGTTGATCGTAAGCGTCGAGCACGTACAGACGCGTGTTGCTCAGAGCCTTGCCAATCGGCACCACGTTGTCCGGCACCGGCATTCCCGGCTCCAGCGTCCAACCCGTGCTGTCGACGGTGGTTTCAGTCGGGCCGTAGACGTTGTGCAAACGCACCCATGGCAACCGCGCTCGTACCTGACGTGCCAATGCAGCGCTGAGTTCGCCACCGCCGTTCAGCACGTCGGTGAGGCTGGTGCACTGCTCAACGCCCTCCTGTTCAATGAATTGCTGCAGCAACGCGGGGACGAACTTGACCACCGTCACTTGATGCTCACGAATGGTCTGCACCACATACGCCGAATCGCGGTTGCCATCCGGTCGCGCCAGCACCAGACGCATGCCGGAACACAGCGGCCAGAAAATCTCCCACACCGAACTGTCGAAGCTGAACGGCGCTTTCTGCAGCAGCGCGCCGTGCTCAGTCGGCGGAGAAATGACCGATCCCCAATGCACCATGTTGCAGGCGCTGCGATGTTCGATCATTACGCCTTTCGGCACCCCGGTAGAACCCGAGGTGTAGATCATGTAAGCAAGGTTCGAAGCGTTGAGGCCCGCCACCTGCAGGTCATGCGCCGGCAGGTGCTGCCAGGTGTTTTGATCAAGATCGATCAACGGCGCCGCAGATGTATCGAACAAACCGCGAGTAGCCGTCTGCACCAGCACCGCCGTCGGCGCGCTGTCCTTGAGCATGTACGCCAGCCGCTCGCCCGGATAACTCGGGTCCAGCGGCACATAAGCGCCGCCGGCCTTGAGAATGCCGAGCAGCCCGACCAGCAGATCCGGCCCGCGCTCAACACAGATCGCCACTCGCGCATCCGGCTGCACACCGCGCTCACGCAGGTGATGGGCGAGACGATTGGCGCGCTCGTTGAGTTCGCGATAAGTCAGGCTGCGTTCACCGGCCTGCAGCGCAATGGCGTGCGGTTTGCGCCGCACCTGCGCCTCGAACAACCCGTGCAGCGGCTGCTCCAGCGGGCAATCGACCTCGGTGGCATTGAACTCCACCAGCAAGCGCTGCTGCTCCTCCGCCGCCAGTAACGGCACCTGCGCCAGCACCCGCTGATCGTCAGCGACCAGCGCGGTCAGCGTTTGCTCGAAGTAGCCGACGAAACGGCGAATGGTCGCCTCGTCGAACAGCGCCGTCGCATAGTTCAGCGCCCCGCGAATGCCGCTCGGGTGTTCGCCGAGGGTCAGCGACAGGTCGAATTTCACAAAACGGCTCGGCCCGGCCATGCCTTCCAGGGTCAGATCGCCCAAGGTCAGCGCCGGCCCGTCGTTGTTGTCCCAACTGAGCAGGGTCTGGAACAGCGCGCTGTGCGACAGGCTGCGCAGCGGCTTGCAGATTTCCACCACCTGTTCGAACGGCAGATCCTGATGTGCCTGGGCTTGCAGGGTTTGCGCCTTGACCCGCGTCAGCAAGGCTTCGCCGGTCGGCTCATCCGAGGTGTCGATACGCAAGGCCAGGGTGTTGACGAACATGCCGATCAGGCCTTCGATCTCGGCGCGGGTGCGGTTGGCCACCGGCGAACCGATGACCACCTCGGACTGCCCGGACAGGCGACTCAGGGTCATCGCCCAGGCGCTCATGATCACCATGTACGGCGTCACCGCGCGGCGTTGGCACAGCGCCTTGAGCCCGGCACTTAGCTGTTCGCTCAGCTGTATGTCGACGCCGGCGCCACGGTAATCCTGTTGCGCCGGACGTGGACGGTCGGTCGGCAGAGTCAGCAAGGCTGGCGCGCCGGCCAGGGCCTGTTGCCAGAAATTGCTCTGGCGTTGCAGCACCTCGCCGCTGAGCCAGCGCCGTTGCCACAGTGCGTAGTCGGTGTATTGCAGGGTCAGCGGCGGCAGCGGATCCGGCTGGCCGTGGCTGAACGCCTGATACAGCGCCGCCAGCTCGCGGGTCAGCACGCCCATCGACCAGCCGTCAGAGACGATGTGGTGCACGGTCAGCAACAGCACATGCTGATCGTCGGCCAGACGCACCAGACGCCCGCGCAACAGTGGATCGTCCTGCAAGTTGAACGGTGCGCTGGCCTCGGCTTCGGCCAGATTGCGCAAGCGCTCCTCGGCCTGCGGGTCGCCACGCAGGTCTTCGACCCGCAGCAACAGACCGCTGTCGGCCGGCAGGATCAGCACCTGCGCCGTATCGTCGAGCGGCTGGAAGCGGCTGCGCAGGCTTTCGTGGCGCGCAACGATACGCGCCAGCGCCCGTTGCAAGGCGTCTTCATCGAGGCGACCGCGCAGGCGCAGGCCGACCGGAATGTTGTAGGCGCTATTACCGCCGCCCATCTGCGCCAGGAACCACAGGCGTTGCTGGGCAAACGACAGCGGCAGCACTTGATCACGCGGTGCCGGCAGGATCGGCGGCAGCGTGCTGTGCCCGGCACGGCTGAGCACCTCGGCCACCGCGGACAGTTCCGGGTTGGCGAACAAGTCACCCAGCGCCAGCTCGATACCCAGTTGCTGACGCACCTGAGACAGCATGCGCATCGCCAGCAACGAGTGCCCGCCCAGTTCGAAGAAGTTGTCGTGCCGCCCGACCTGCGCCACCTGCAGCAACTCGGCCCAGATCTGCGCCAGACTCGTTTCCAGCGCAGTCACCGGGGCCGCGTAAGCGCGGCTGAGCAGCGCCTCCTGGCTCGGCGCCGGCAACGCCTTGCGGTCGATCTTGCCGTTGTTGTTCAGCGGCAACGTTTCCAACTGCACCCAGGCACTCGGCACCATGTACTCGGGCAGGCGCGCCTGCAATTGCGCGTGCAGGTCGGCGCTGTCCAGCGCCTGATCGGCGACCGTGTAATAGGCCACCAGACGCAGGTTTTCCTGACCGTCGCGGCGTGCCAGCACCACCGCTTCCTTGACCCCGGCACAACTGAGCAGGCGACTTTCGATCTCCCCGAGTTCAATGCGGAAGCCACGGATTTTCACCTGATCGTCGTTGCGTCCGATGCAATCCAGTTGCCCTGGCGCCAGCCAGCGCGCGAGGTCGCCGGTGCGATAGAGCAACGCGCCAGGACGCGCGCTGAACGGATCACCCAGGAACTTCTCGGCAGTCAGCTCCGGCCGGTTCAGATAACCCAGCGCCACGCCCTGCCCGCCGATGTACAACTCGCCGGTCACGCCCATCGGCACTGGTTGCTGGTACGCGTCGAGCACATACACCTGAGTGTTGGAGATCGGTCCGCCAATCGGCACGCTGTCGGCGTTTTCCGCCACCTCAAGCACCTCGAACGTGGTGGCGTAGGTGGTGGTTTCGGTCGGGCCGTAGCAATGCACGATGCGCAGCTGCGGTGCGGCCACGCGCAGCGTACGGAACGCCGCCGGATCGCCGCGTTCACCGCCGCACAACAGAATGCGCAGGCCCTTGAGTGCCTGCGGGATCAATTGCACGTACTGGTTGAACAGCGCGGTGGTGACGAACAGCACGGTCGCGCCGGTTGTGCTCAGTTCGCGGCCAAAGGCATTCGGGTCGAGCAAGGTCGAGTGATCGATCACCACCACCCGTCCGCCGTTGAGCAGCGGGCCCCAGATGTCCATGGTGCTCGCATCGAACGCCGGGTTGGAGGCGAACACCACGCGGTCCTGCGCATTGAAATCGGCGTAGCCGTTGTTCAGCACCAGTCGGCCGATGGCCCGGTGCGGCACCATCACCCCTTTCGGCGTGCCAGTGGAGCCCGAGGTGTACATGATGTACGCCGCGGTTTCCGAGGACTGCGCCAGGTTCGGGTTGTGCGTCGGCTGCTGGCTGAGCTGCAAGCGATCAAGATCGATGCGCGGCGCGGCGTAGTCGATGGCTTCATGGCTGAGGGTCAGCAATGCTACCGCCTGACAGTCCTCGACCATGAACGCCTGACGCTCGCTCGGCGCATGAATGTCCAGCGGCACATAGGCCGCCGCGCACTTGGCAATCGCCAGTTGCGCCACCAGCAATTCCAGCGAACGCGGCAACAGGATCGCCACATGATCGCCGGGCTGCACGCCTTGGCCGATCAGATGATGCGCCAGACGGTTGGCCTGGGCGTTGAGTTCGAAGTAGCTCAGCGAGTGTTCGCCATGCACCGCCGCCAGCGCCTTCGGATGGGCCGCCGCCTGCTGCTGGAAAATCCCGTGCACGGTCAGCGCCTGCGGGTAGTCGCGCGCAGTGGCGTTGAAAGCGCAGAGCAAGCGTTGACGTTCATCCTCGGCGAGCAACGGCACCCGCTCCAGCACCGTCTGCTCGTCGCTGACCATCGCTGTCAGCAGACGCTGCAGGTAGCCGACATAACGCTGCACGGTCGATTGATCGAACAACGCCGTGGCGTACTCCAGTGAACCGCGAATCACCCCGTTGACCTCGCCCAGGGTCAGGGTCAGATCGAACTTGGCAACCTGCGCCGGCGCAGGGACGGCTTCGAGGCGCAGATCGCCCAGAGCGAGGTTCGGACCGACGCTGCTGTCCCAGCTCAGCGTGGTCTGGAACAGCGGACTGTGCGCCAGACTGCGCTGCGGCCGGGCGATTTCCACCACCTGCTCGAACGGCAGGTCCTGATGCGCTTGGGCCTGCAGCGTGCGTGCCTTGACCCGCGCCAACAGTTCGGCCACGTTCGGCGCGCCGGACGTGTCGATGCGCAAGGCCAGGGTGTTGACGAACATGCCGATCAGCCCTTCGATCTCGGCGCGGGTGCGGTTGGCCACCGGCGCGCCGATCACCACATCGGACTGCCCGGACAGGCGACTGAGCAGCAGCGACCAGCCACTCATCACGGTCATGAACAGGGTCACGCCGTGGCGCTGGCTCAAGGCTTTGAGCCCGATGCTCAGGCGCTCGTCCAGCAGCACCTCGACCGTGCTCCCGGCAAAATCCTGCTGCGCCGGACGCGACCGGTCGGTGGGCAGGGTCAGCAAGGCCGGGGCACCGTCGAGGGTCTGTTGCCAGTATTGGCTCTGGCGTTGCAGCACTTCGCCGCTGAGCCAGCGCCGTTGCCACACCGCGTAGTCACCATATTGCAGCGCCAGTGGCGGCAACGGATCGTGTTGAGCGAGGCTGAACGCCTGATACAGCGCCATCAGTTCACGGGTCAACACGCCCATCGACCAGCCATCGGCGACGATGTGGTGCACGGTCAACAGCAGCACGTGCTGCTCGTCGCCCAGACGCAGCAGGCGCCCGCGCAACAGCGGGTCGTGCTGCAGATCGAAAGCCGTCGCAGCTTCCTGCGCAAGCAACGCCTGCACACTGGCTTCGGCCTGCGGGTCCTGACGCAGGTCTTGCTCCTGCAACAACACAGCGCTGTCGACCGGCGCAATCATCACCTGCGCCTGATCGTCAACGCTGACAAACCGGCTGCGCAAGGTTTCGTGCCGCGCGACGATCTGCGCCAACGCGCGTTGCAGCGCATCGCGGTCGAGACGCCCGCGCAGGCGCAACCCCATGGCAATGTTGTACGCCGAGTTGCCGCCAGCCATCTGCGCAAGGAACCACAGGCGCTGCTGAGCAAAGGACAACGCGCCGTCACGCGGCACCGGGACAATCGCCGGCTGACGGCTGACCTCTGCTGCTTGCAGGCACTTGGCAACCGCCGCCAGTTCGGCGTTGGCGAACAGATCCGCCAGCACCAGCTCCAGCCCCAGTTGCTGACGCACCTGCGCGACCATGCGCATCGCCAGCAGCGAGTGGCCGCCGAGTTCGAAGAAGTGGTCATGGCGCCCCACGCGCTCGACCTGCAGCACCTCGGCCCAGATCTGCGCCAAGGCGTTTTCCAGTTCGCCTTGCGGCGCGACGTACTCGCGGGTGAACAGCGCGGCCAGATCGGGCTGCGGCAAGGCCTTGCGGTCGAGCTTGCCGTTGGCAGTCAACGGCAGCGCATCGAGACGCACGAACGCCGCTGGCACCATGTATTCCGGCAGCTGCGCGAGCAATTGAGCACGCAGCTCGCCAACGCTCAACGCTTCGCCCTGTTCGGTGTAATACGCCACCAGCCGTGGCTGGCCGGGTTGATCCTCGCGGGCCAGCAGCACCGCGTCCTGAATCCCCGGCAACTGGTTGAGGCGGGTTTCGATTTCCCCCAGTTCAATGCGCACGCCACGGATTTTCACCTGATCATCGTTGCGCCCGAGGTACTCGATAGTGCCGTCGTCGCGCCAGCGCGCAAGGTCGCCGGTGCGATACATTCGCGCGTTCGGCGCGCGACTGAATGGATCGTGCAGGAAGCGCTCGGCAGTCATGTCCGGGCGGTTCAGATAACCCCGGGCCACGCCGGCGCCGCCGACGTACAACTCGCCCATCACCCCCAGTGGCACCGGGCGCTGATGCGCGTCAAGCAGGTACACCGTGGCATTGCTGACTGGTTTGCCGATATGCAGCACGCCGCCCGCCTCGATCAGGCCGGAGGTGGCGACCACCGTGGCCTCGGTCGGGCCATAGTTGTTGATCACCCGGAACGTCTGGCCCTGGTTGAACTGGCGCAGGCGATCGCCGCCGATCAACAGGGTTTTCAGGGTCGGGTGCGTCAGGCCCTGACTGAAGGCGTACTCGGCCACCGGGGTTGGCAGGAAGCTGACGTCCAGCGGCTGCGTGCGCCACCAGTCGAGCAGCGCGTCGATGTCTTCGTTGCCGTCGTGGGTCGGTGCCAGATGCAGCGTCGCGCCACAGCACAGCGCCGGCCAGACCTCCCAGGCCATCGCATCAAAACCGAACCCGGCCAGGCTTGAAGTGTGGCCGCCGGCATGCAGGTCGAAAGCCGCGCAGTGCCAGTCCAGCAGATTGCTCAGGGTGTGGTGTTCGACCATCACCCCTTTCGGCAAACCGGTGGAGCCGGAGGTGTAGATCACGTAGGCCAGGTGCTGCGGCGTCAGCGCTGGCAGCAGCGGATTGGCCAGGTTGTTGCCGGGCCATTGACGCAGATCGAGGTCGATCACTGGCAGCGCCAACGCTGGCAAACGTGGACGCAGATCGCTTTGCGTCAGCACGACCACCGGCGCACTGTCCTCCAGCAGATAGCGCAAACGCTCAGCCGGGTGCGCCGGGTCCACCGGCACGTAACCAGCGCCGGCCTTGAGAATCGCCAGCAGACCAACCAGCGTGTCGAGACCGCGCCGGGCGACGATGGCCACGCGGTCGTCAGGCTGTACGCCCGCCGCGATCAGGTGATGGGCCAAGGCATTGGCCTGACGGTTCAACTCGGCATAACTCAGCGTCGCACCGGCAAATTTCGCTGCCAGTGCTTGCGGCCGCGCAGCCGCTTGTTGCTCGAAGCGTTGGGCAATCGTCAGCCCTTGCGGGTAAGCGGAAGCCGTCGCATTGAAGCCGACCAGCAATTGCTCGCGCTCGGCGAGCGGCAGGATCGACAACCGCTCCAGGCCCTGATGCGGCGCCTGTTTCAGCGCCTGCACCAGATTGTGCAAGGCGCATTGCAGATAGTCGCAGGTACGCCGCGCATCGATGCCGGCGCCGGCCAGTGCGGTCAGGCTGAAACCTTCGCCGAGGTCGTCGACGCTGAGGGTCAGGCGATAGTTGCTGTGTTCCTCGGCTTCGAGCAATTGCATGCCCTGCCAGGCCGCTTGCGCTTCGGCAGAAGAGCCGCCCGCCGCAGCGCCGTGACGATAATTGAACAAGGTGCTGAACAGCGGCGTGGTCGGCGCCATCGCGCTGCAATGCTGGATGCGCGCCAGTTGCGCGTGTTCGTGCTGCAACAACTGGCTGAGCAGTTGATGCGTCGCCAGCGCCGCGCCCTTGACGCTGTGCGCGCTCAGGTCGATGCGCAGCGGCAAGGTGTTGATGAACACGCCGAGCGCACGTTCGGCGCCTTCGCCGCCCTGCAAGCGACCGAGCAAGACCGTGCCGAATACCACATCGTCACGCCCGGACAACTGCCCGAGCACCTGCGCCCAGGCCAGGTGCATCAGGCTCGCGGCGCTGACACCCAGACGCCGCGCCTGACTGCGGATGCTCTGGCTCAGGCTGGCGTCGAGGGTCAAACGCGCCTGTTCAGCCAGTCCTTCATGCGGCGGATTCTGCCCGTAAGGCAAAGTTGGTTCGTCGACGTCGCCGAGCATGTTGCGGAAGAAGGCTTCGTGCTGTTGATCGCTCAGCCCGGACAGGGTGTGCGCCACGTAATTGCGATACGGCACCGGCTCGGCCAGACGCTGCGGCTGGCCGATCAGGAACGCCTGCATCTCGTGTTGCAGCACCTCCAGCGCCACATGGTCCATGACCAAATGGTGGAACAGCAGCAACGCCACCACGCGCTGATTCACCGCGTCCCAGGCATGTACCACGCGCATCAGCGGCGCCTGATCGACGGGCATGCGGTAGTGCCCGGCGTCGAAACGCGCGCGCAATTGCTCAAGTACATCGCCGTCCGCGGCGTCCAATGCCAGGCTTTCGCAAGCAAGCGGCGCCTCGCGCCAGACCACTTGCACCGGGTCTTGCAGGCCGTCCCAGAACAGCGACGTGCGCAAGATGTCATGGCGCTGGATCACGCTTTGCAGCGCTTGGGTAAAGGCCTGCAGACGCGGTTGATCGGCGAAGGCAAACTGCGCCTGCAACACGTACGGATCACCCTGCACGGCGGACAGATGATGGAACAGGATCCCGGTCTGCAGCGGCGCCAGCGGGTAGATATCCTGCACATTGGCGACGCCACCGGGAACACTGGCAACGATGCGATCAATACTCGGCTGGTCGAGGGCCACCAGTGGCAACAGTTCCGGAGTGAGGCGGGTGCAATCCGCCGGGATCAGGTTGGCCGCAACTTCGGCTTCGGGTTCACCACCCACAGCCGCAGCCAGTGCCGCCAGAGTCGGCTGGTTGAACAGCACGCGAATATCGGCGCTGAGGCCGGCGCGGCGCATTTTCGCCACCAGATTCACCGCCAGCAGCGAATGCCCGCCCAGCTCGAAGAAGTGATCGTGACGCCCGACCCGTTCGACGTTGAGCAACTCCTCCCACAGCCGGGCGAGCGCAACTTCCACTTCGCCGAGCGGGGCTTCGTATTCGCGGGTGGTCAGCGCTGCCAGATCCGGCGCCGGCAGTGCCTTGCGGTCGAGCTTGCCATTGGGGCTCAGCGGCAATGCATCGAGATGCACGAACACCGCAGGCACCATGTAGTCCGGCAGGTGCTCCAGCAATTGGCTGCGCAGTGCATCGATTTCCAGCGCGGCGCCGGTGTAGTACGCCACCAGACGTTTATCGCCGGGCACGTCTTCGCGGGCCAGTACCGCGGCTTCCTGAATGCCGTCGATCCCGGTCAGGCGCGCCTGGATTTCGCCGAGTTCGATGCGCAGGCCACGGATCTTGACCTGATCGTCATTGCGGCCGAGGTATTCGATATTGCCATCGGGCAGGTAACGGGCGATGTCGCCGGTGCGGTACATGCGCCCATTTGGCTGAAACGGATCGTCGAGGAAGCGTTCGGCGTTCAGTTCCGGACGATTGAGGTAACCACGGGCTACCTGAACGCCCCCGATATACAACTCGCCAACCACGCCGTGCGGCACCGGTTGTTGCTGCGTATCGAGGATGTACATGCGGGTGTTGGCGATCGGTTTGCCGATGGGCGTGTTGTCCGGTGTTTGTTCCAGCGGTCCGGCGCAGTTCCACGCGGTGACGTCCACTGCGGCTTCGGTCGGGCCGTAGAGGTTGTGCAGTTCACTGTTCGGCAGTTGTTGTTTGAAGCGCCGCACGACGCTGCCCGGCAAGGCTTCGCCGCTGCACATGACCTGACGCAAAGTGCTGCAACGCGCGGTGTCGGCGTGGGCAAGGAATACGTCGAGCATCGACGGTACGAAGTGCAGCGTGGTGACGTGCTCGCGCTCAATGATTTCGCTGAGGTATTGCGGATCCTTATGACCTTCGGGGCGCGCCATGACCAGCCTTGCGCCAGTCATCAACGGCCAGAAGAACTCCCAGACCGAGACGTCGAAGCTGAACGGGGTCTTTTGCAGCACCGTGTCGCCGGCCGTCAGTTGATAAGCGTCCTTCATCCACAGCAAGCGATTGACCACCCCGCTATGCTCATTGATCACGCCTTTCGGTTGGCCGGTAGATCCCGAGGTGTAAATCACATACGCGGTGTGCTGCGGGGTCAGTTCAGCAACCGACAAATTCTCCGTCGGCAGCGACAGCCACTGCGGCTGATCCAGATCGATCAACGGCACCGCTACGTCGCCCAATAGTCCGCGAGTCGAACCCTGCACCAGCACCGCCAGCGGCGCGCTGTCCTCCAGCATGTAAGCCAGACGCTCCAGCGGATACGCCGGGTCCAGCGGCACATAACCGCCGCCGGCCTTGAGGATCGCCAGCAGCCCGACCACCATGTCCAGACCGCGCTCGACGCAGATCGCCACCCGCGAATCCGCCTGCACACCCAACCCGCGCAGATGCCGCGCCAGTTGATTGGCCCGGGCGTTGAGTTCGGCGTAAGTCAGCGCCAGCTCCCCGGCCACCACCGCCGGTGCCTGCGGCGCACGCAAAACCTGCGCTTCGAACAGGCCATGAATGGTCTGCTGCAGATCGTAATCGGCTTCGGTGGCATTGAACGCCACCAGCAAACGCTGCCGTTCTTCCGGCGCCAGCAACGGCGCATGTTCCAGCACCGCCTGATCGTTGGCGACCATCGCCTGCAACAGGCGCTGGAAGTAGCCGACAAAACGCTCGACCGTGCTTGGCTCGAACAGCGCCGTGGCGTATTCCAGCGATCCACGAATCACACCATGAGCCTCGCTGAGGCTCAGCGACAGATCGAATTTGGCAAAGTGGCTCGGCTCGGCCACGCCTTCCAGGGTCAGCTCGCCGAGGGCCAGCGCCGGGCTTTCGAGGCCGTCCCAGCTGAGCAGGGTCTGGAACAGCGGACTGTGCGCCAGACTGCGCACGGGTCGCGTCACTTCCACCACCTGTTCGAACGGCAGGTCCTGATGCGCCTGTGCTTGCAGGGTCTGCGCCTTGACCCGCGCCAGCAGCGCTTCGACGCTGAGCTCGCCAGCGGTGTCGATACGCAAGGCCAGCGTGTTGACGAACATGCCGATCAGGCCTTCGATCTCGGCGCGGGTCCGGTTGGCCACTGGCGAGCCGATCACCACTTCTGCCTGTCCGGACAGGCGACTGAGGAGCATCGCCCAAGCGCTCATCAACGTCATGTACATCGTCACGCCGTGGCGCTGGCCCAAGGCTTTGAGCCCGGCGCTCAGGCGTTCGTCGAGCAACACCGCGACGCTGCTGCCGGCGTAGTCCTGCTGCGCCGGACGCGGGCGGTCGGTGGGCAGCAGCAACAGCGCCGGGGCGCCGGCGAGGGTCTGTTGCCAGTATTCGCTCTGGCGTTGCAGCACCTCGCCGCTGAGCCAGCGCCGCTGCCACACCGCATAGTCGGTGTATTGCAGGGCCAGCGGCGGCAACGGGTCCGGCTGACCGTGGCTGAAGGCCTGATACAGCGCCATCAGTTCGCGGGTCAAAACGCCCATCGACCAGCCATCGGAGATGATGTGGTGCAGGGTAAGCAACAGCACATGATGATCATCAGCCAGGCGCACCAGGCGCCCGCGAATCAGCGGATCGTCCTGCAAATCGAACGGCCCCGAAGCTTCGCCCTGAATCAGCGCTTGCAGGGTTTGCTCCGGCTGCGGGTGCTGGCGCAGGTCTTCGACGCGCAACAGCAGACCCGTGTCCACCGGGGCGATCAGCACCTGCGCTTCGTCATTGAACTGGGCGAAGCGGCTGCGCAGGGTTTCGTGCCGGGCGACGATGCGCGCCAGCGCGCGTTGCAGCGCCCCATCGTCGAGACGCCCGCGCAGGCGCAGGGCCACGGGGATGTTGTAGGCGGTGTTGGCGCCTTCCATCTGCGCGAGGAACCACAGGCGCTGCTGGGCGAACGACAGCGGCAAGGCGCCGTCACGCGGTACCGGCACGATCGGCGGCTGCGCGCAGCGTCCGGCTTCACTCAACAGCAACGCGACCGCAGCCAGTTCGGCATTGGCAAACAGATCCCCCAGCGCCAGTTCGACGCCCAGCCGTTGACGTACTTGCGAGACCATGCGCATGGCCAGCAGCGAATGTCCGCCAAGTTCGAAAAAGTGATCTTGACGCCCTACCCGCTCGACCTGCAGCACCTCGGCCCAGATCTGCGCCAGCGCGGTTTCCACCTCGCCTTCCGGCGCCACATATTCGCGAGTGAACAGCGCGGTCAGGTCCGGCGCCGGCAAGGCCTTGCGGTCGACCTTGCCATTGGCGGTCAGCGGCAGCGCGGTGAGTTTGACGAACGCGCTCGGCACCATGTATTCCGGCAAGCGGCTGAGCAATTGTGCGCGCAACTCGCCCACCGGCAACGCTTCGACCTGCGCCTGTTCGGTGAAGTACGCCACCAGACGTGGCTGCCCCGGCTGGTCTTCGCGGGCCAGCAGCACCGCTTCCTGAATCCCCGGCAACTGGTTGAGGCAGGTTTCGATTTCGCCCAGCTCGATGCGCACACCACGGATCTTCACCTGATCGTCGTTGCGCCCCAGGTACTCGATGGTGCCGTCCTCGCGCCAGCGTGCGAGGTCGCCGGTGCGGTACATCCGCGCGTTCGGTGCCGTGCTGAACGGGTCACGCAGGAAGCGCTCGGCGGTCATCTGCGGGCGATTCAAATAACCCCGGGCGACCCCGGCACCGCCGACGTACAACTCGCCGGCAACGCCGATCGGCACCGGGCGCTGCTGGGCGTCGAGCAGGTACACCGTGGCGTTGCTGACCGGTTTGCCGATGTGCAGCGCATCGCCGCTTGCGACCAGCCCCGAGGTCGCGACCACCGTGGCCTCGGTGGGTCCGTAGTTGTTGATCACGTCGAAATGCTGGTTGCGGTTGAACTGGCGCAGGCGATCGCCGCCGATCAGCAGTGTGCGCAAGGTCGGGTGTTCGAGGTTCTGGCTGAACGCATACTCGGCCACCGGGGTCGGCAGAAAACTCACGTCCAGCGGCTGCGCGCTCCACCACGCCAGCAGCGCGTCGATGTCTTCGCCAGCCTCGAAGGTCGGCGCCAGATGCAGGGTCGCGCCGACACACAGCGCCGGCCAGACTTCCCAGGCCATCGCATCGAAACCGAAGCCGGCGAGGCTTGAGGTGTGGCGCCCGGCACACAGGTCGAATGCCGAGCAATGCCAATCGACCAGATTGTTCAAAGTCTGGTGCTCGACCATCACGCCCTTGGGCAGGCCGGTGGAGCCGGAGGTGTAGATCACGTAGGCCAGATGCGTGCTGTTCAGCCCCGGCACTTGCGGATCATGGGTGACGGTCTGCGGCCAGGTGCGGCGGTCGAGTTCGATCAGCGGCACGTTCAGCGTCGACAGACGCTCGCGCAGATGGCTTTGGCTCAGCACTGCCACCGGCGCGCTGTCTTCCAGCAGATAATTCAAACGCTCTGTCGGATGCGCCGGGTCAATCGGCACATAACCGGCGCCGGCCTTGAGAATCGCCAGCAGCCCCACCAGCGTGTCCAGCCCACGACGGGCGACGATGGCGACGCGGTCGTCAGGTTTCACTCCGCGTTCGGTCAGGTGATGCGCCAGCGCGTTGGCCTGAACGTTGAGTTCGGCGTAGGTCAATTGGCGCTCGCCGAACACCGCCGCTACGGCCTCAGGCCGCTCGGCCACCTGCGCCTCGAAACGCTGGTGAATGGTCAGACGCCGGGCGAACTCCACCTGCGTCGCATTGAAGCCCAGCAGCAGTTGTTCCAGCTCCGCTGCCGGCAGGATCGGCAGTTGATTGACCGGCGTCTGCGGCGCCTGCTCCAGCGCGAGCACGAGGTTTTCCAGCGCGCACTGCAAGTAATCGCAGATGCGCTGCGGATCGGTTTGCGTGCTTGCCAGCAGGGTCAGACTGAAGGCGTCCCCGAGGTCATCCACGCTCATGGTCAGCGGATAGTTGCTGCGTTCCTCGGAGTGCAGGGTGGAGATACCTTCCCACGCCGCGAGAGTTTCCGCGCTGGCCGCGGCGACACTGTGACTGTGGCGATAATTGAGCAGCGTGCTGAACAGCGGCGTCGGCGCCACCACCTGGCTGCAGCGCTGAGCCAGGGCCAGCGGCGCGTGTTCGTGGCGCATCAAGGTGGTCAGTCGTGCGTGCGTGGCGTTGACCGCCGCGCGCACGTCCTGGCTGTCGACATCCACCCGCAGCGGCAAGGTGTTGATGAAAATCCCCAATGCACGATCAATCGCTTCCGCGCCCTGCATGCGCCCCATCAATACCGTGCCAAACACCACTTGCTGCTTGCCGGTAAGCGCCGCCAGCACCTGCGCCCAACCGAGGTGAAACAGGCTCGCGACACTGACCCCGAGCATGCGCGCCTGCGCGCGCAAGCGCTGCCCCAGCAGGGTTTCCAGCGCCACACTGAGTTCGACGATATGGCTGCCGTCACCCTGCACGTCCTGCAGACCGTAAGGCAGCGTCGGTTCATCGACGCTGCCGAGCATGTCGCGGAAAAACGCCTCGTGTTCGGCCTCGCTGACGCCCAGACGCGCCTGAGCCACGTAATTGCGGAACGGCACCGGGCGCCCGAGCAGTTCGCTTTGCCCGGTGAGGCAGGCGCGCATTTCATGGCGCACCACGTCGAGGGCCGAGTGGTCGAGGGCCATGTGATGGAACAACAGCGTGGCGACCACCCGTTGCCCGGCCTCATCCCAGGCATGAGCCAGGCGCATCAGCGGCGCATGGCTGACATCGAGACGGAAATGCCGCGCATCAAAACGCTGGTGCAGACAGGCCAATGCGTCGCTGTCGGCATCTGTCAGCAGCACCTCTTCCACCGGCAGTTGAGCCTGACGGCAGACCACCTGCAGCGGCGCGTCCAGCCCTTGCCAGAACACCGCCGTGCGCAGGATGTCATGCCGGTCGATCACGGTTTGCAGCGCCTCGGCGAACGCCTGAAAACGCTCGCGGCTGGCAAACGCGAACTGCGACTGCATCACATACGGGTCGCCCTCGCCGCCACTGACGTGGTGATAAAGAATGCCTTCCTGCAGCGGCGCCAGCGGGTAAATATCCTGCACATTGGCCGCGCCGCCGGGCACTTGCTCGAGCAGAGCGTCGATGGTCGGTTGATCGAGTTCGACCAGGGTCAGCATCGCCGGGGTGATGCGGGTGGCACCGGGGACGATGCCGTTGGCTGGCACCTCGACCTGGCCGTGCTTGCTGGCCGAGTAGTGCCCGGCCTTGATCAGCTCGATCAGCGCTGGTTTGTGCTCGCGCAACAGCGCCAGCAGCGCCGGGTCGTTCAGCGCCTGCTTGTTGCCGTTGACGCGCAATTGGTCGTCCGCGACCGCCAGTTGAATATCTTTAGCTTTCAACGTGGCCAACAGTTCAATCATGTTCACAGGACGATCTCCATTCGTTCGGTAATTGCGGCGTAACCGGCCAGGGTCGGATGTTCGAACAACGACCTGACATCGGCTTCCATGCCTTCCTGACGCAAGCGGCCGATCAGACTGACCGCGAGCAATGAGTGACCCCCCAGTTCAAAGAAATGATCGTGCCGCCCGACCCGCTCGACGTTGAGCAGTTCGGCCCACAGCCGGGCGAGAAGGATTTCCACTTCGCCGACCGGAGCTTCGTATTCGCGAGTGGTCAGCGTTGTGTGGTCCGGCGCCGGCAGTGCCTTGCGATCCAGCTTGCCGTTGGGACTCAGCGGCAAAACATCGAGGTGCACGAACACGGCGGGCACCATGTAGTCCGGCAGATGCTCCAGCAGATGACTGCGCAGGATGTCTATCTCCAGCCGAGCGCCGGTGTAGTACGCCACCAGACGTTTATCGCCGGGCACGTCTTCGCGGGCGAGTACCGCGGCTTCCTGAATCCCGTCGATCCCGGTCAGGCGCGCCTGGATTTCACCGAGTTCAATACGCAGGCCACGGATCTTGACCTGATCGTCATTGCGGCCGAGGTATTCGATATTGCCGTCGGGCAAGTAACGGGCAATGTCGCCGGTGCGATACATGCGCCCGTTGGGCTGGAACGGGTCGTCGAGGAAGCGTTCGGCGTTCAGCTCCGGACGATTCAGATAGCCGCGCGCCACTTGCACGCCACCGATGTACAACTCGCCGACCACGCCGTGTGGCACCGGTTGTTGCTGTGCATCGAGGATGTACAGGCGGGTGTTGGCGATCGGTTTGCCGATGGGCGTGTTGTCCGGGGTGCTTTCCAACGGGCCGGCGCAATTCCACGCGGTGACGTCCACTGCGGCTTCGGTCGGACCGTAGAGGTTGTGCAATTCACTGCCCGGCAGTTGCTGCTTGAAGCGCCGCACCACGCTGCCCGGCAAGGCTTCGCCGCTGCACATGACCTGACGCAAAGTGCTGCAGCGTGCGGTGTCGGCGTGGGCAAGGAACACGTCGAGCATCGACGGTACGAAGTGCAACGTGGTGACGTGCTCACGCTCAATGATTTCGCTGAGGTACTGCGGATCCTTGTGCCCTTCGGGCCGTGCCATGACCAGACGCGCGCCGGTCATCAGCGGCCAGAAAAACTCCCACACCGAGACGTCGAAGCTGAACGGGGTTTTCTGAAGTACGGTGTCGGCCGCCGTCAGTTGATAGGCGTCCTGCATCCACAGCAGGCGGTTAATTACCCCGCCATGTTCGTTAATTACGCCCTTTGGCTGACCGGTCGAGCCCGAGGTGTAGATCACATACGCGGTGTGTTGCGGGGTCAGTTCAGCAACCGACAGATTGTCGGTGGGCAGCGACAGCCACTGCGGCTGATCCAGATCGATCAACGGCACCGCAACATCGCCCAATAATCCGCGAGTCGAACCCTGCACCAGCACCGCCAGCGGCGCGCTGTCCTCCAGCATGTAGGCCAGACGTTCCAGCGGATACGCCGGGTCCAGTGGCACATAACCGCCTCCAGCCTTGAGGATCGCCAGCAGCCCGACCACCATGTCCAGACCGCGCTCGACGCAGATCGCCACCCGCGAATCCGCCTGCACACCCAACCCGCGCAGGTGCTGCGCCAGTTGATTGGCCCGGGCGTTGAGTTCGGCGTAAGTCAGCGCCAGTTCCCCGGCCAGCACCGCCGGTGCATGCGGCGCACGCAACACCTGCGCTTCGAACAGGCCGTGAATGGTCTGTTGCAGATCGTAATCAACGTCGGTGGCATTCAAGCCGAACAGCAATTGCTGACGCTCGGCCTCCGGCAATATCGGCAGTTGATTCAACGCCTGTTGCGGTGCCTGCTCCAGCGCTTCGGCCAGCGCCGCTAAAGCGCGCTGCATGTACCCACAGACCCGCGCCGCGCCAATCGACGCAGGGGTCATGACCGTCAGATCAAAGCCCTGCCCCAGATCATCGACGTTGAGGCTCAGCGGATAGTTGGTGCGCTCTTCACTGGAAAGGTTATGGATACCTTGCCAGCTCAGACGCGTGGCCTGCTGCTGTTCCTCGCTGAGACTGTGGCGGTAATTGAGCATGGCGCTGAACAGCGGCGACGGCGCCGCCACCCCGCTGCAACGCTGGGCCAGAGCCAGTGACGCGTGTTCGTGGCCGAGCAGCGCGGTCAGTTGCGCATGGGTCGCCCGCACGCCGGCGCGCACCGGGGTTGCGCCTAAGTCCACGCGCAACGGCAAGGTGTTGATGAACATGCCCAGACCACGATCGGCGCCCGTGCCGCCCTGCATCCGCCCCAGCAGCACGGTACCGAACACCACCCGCTCATGCCCGGAGGTCGCCGCCAGCACTTGCGCCCAGGCCAAGTGGAACAGGCTGGCGACGCTGACGCCGAGCTGCCGCGCCTGATCGCGCAGATTGCGCGTCAGTGCCTCGGGCACGCTCTGGCGGACTTCTTCAATGTCACTGCCGTCGCCGCGCACGTCGAGCAGGCCGAACGGCAGCGTCGGCTCGTCGATGTCGCCAAGCATCGCGCGGAAGAACGCCTCATGCTCCTGCTCACTGACACCCAGGCGCGTCTGCGCGACGTAGTTGCGGTACGGCACCGCCGGCTGCGGCGTTTCACCGGCGCCGAAAAGTATCGCCTGCATCTCCTCCTGGACCACCGCCAGCGCCGTGTGGTCCATGGCGATGTGATGGAACAGCAGCATGGCCACCACCCGCTGATTGGCCGGATCCTGTGCATAGACCAGACGCATCAACGGCGCCTGACTGAGTTCGATGCGGTAATGCCGCGCGTCGAAACGCTCGTACAACTGCGCCAGAACATCCCCCGCCGCCGGGTCGAAGGCGACTTGCTGCAGCGGCAGTTCGGCCTCGCGCCACACCACCTGCACCGGCGTCGTCAGCCCCTCCCACACCACTGAGGTGCGCAGAATGTCGTGGCGCTGCATGACCTGACGCAGCGCGTCAGCGAAGGCTTGCAAACGCTCCAAACCGTCGAAGGCCAGGCGCGATTGCAGCAGGTACGGATCGCCCTGCGCGGCGCTCAAGTGGTGATAAAGAATGCCTTCCTGCAGCGGTGCCAGCGGATAAATATCCTGCACATTGGCCGCGCCACCCGGCACCGTGGCGACCACCCGTTCAATACTCGGCTGATCCAGTTGGACCAGCGTCAACAGGTCCGGGGTGATGTGCATGCATCCGGATGGAATCAGGTTGGCCGGCACTTCCACTTCGCGACCGCTGCCCACCGCCGCGGCCAGCGCGGCGAGGGTCGGCTGGCTGAACAGCACGCGCACGTCGGTGCTCAGACCGAGCTGACGCATGCGCTCGATCAGGGTCACCGCCAGCAACGAATGCCCGCCCAGTTCGAAGAAGTTGTCGTGCCGCCCGACCTGCTCGACCTGCAACACCTCGGCCCAGACCTGCGCCAGGGCGATTTCCACCGAGCCTTGTGGCGCCGCGTATTCGCGGCTGAGCCAGGCGTCCTGATCCGGTTCCGGCAGGGCCTTGCGATCGAGTTTGCCGTTGGCGGTCAGTGGCAGCGCTGACAGGCGCATATAGGCGGCGGGTACCAATGCCTGCGGCAAGCGCGCTTGCAGATGCGCGCGCAGGTCTTCGATATCAACCGCCGTGGACGCGGTGAACCAGGCGATCAAACGGGCGTCGCGCACCAGCACCACCGCGTCCTGCACCGCCGGATGACTGCACAGCGCAGCGTCGATTTCCCCGAGTTCCACGCGCACGCCGCGCAGTTTGACCTGATCGTCATTGCGTCCCAGATACTCGATATTGCCATCGGCCAGCCAGCGCGCGAGGTCGCCGGTGCGGTACATGCGCGCTTGCGGTTGCTCGCTGAACGGGTCGTCGAGGAAGCGTTCGGCGCTCATCTCGGGCCGATTCAGATACCCCCGGGCCACGCCCGCGCCGCCAACATACAACTCGCCTGCCACGCCAACCGGCACCGGTCGTTGCTGCTCATCCAGCAGGTAGACTTTTGCGTTACCGATCGGTCGACCGATATGCAGCGACTGCCCGGCATGGATCTGCCCGGAGGTGGCGACCACCGTGGCCTCGGTCGGGCCGTAGTTGTTGATCACCGCAAAGCTTTGCTCGCGGGGAAACTGACGCAGGCGATCACCGCCGATCAGCAGCGTGCGCAGGGTCGGGTGTTGCAGTTCACGGCTGAAGGCGTATTCGGCAATCGGCGTCGGCAGGAAGCTTACCTGCAACGGTTGCGCACGCCACCAGTCGAGCAAGTCATCCAGGTGCTCGTTGCTGATCGACGCCGGCGGCAGGTGCAGGGTCGCGCCGACGCACAGCGCCGGCCAGACTTCCCAGGCCATGGCGTCGAAACCGCAACCGGCAACACTCGCGGTGTGGCTGCCGGCGCGCAGGTCGAATGCCGCGCAGTGCCAGTGCACGAGGTTTTCCAGGGTCGCGTGCTCGACCATCACGCCTTTCGGCTGGCCGGTCGAGCCCGAGGTGTAGATCACGTAGGCCAGATGCGCCGGGGTCAGCGTCGGCAATTGCGGATCGGCATCGGACAGTTGCTGCCACAGCGGCTGATCCAGATCGATCACCGGCACCCGGCCCAGCAGCTCGCGGGTCGAACCTTGCGCCAGCACTGCCACCGGATCGCTGTCCTGCAACAGGTAGGCAATGCGCTCCGCCGGGTACGCCGGGTCGACCGGCACGTAACCGGCGCCCGCCTTGAGGATCGCCAGCAGCGCCACCAGCATCTGCGGGCCGCGTTGCAGGCACACGGCGATGCGGTCGTCCGGCTGCACGCCGAGGCCGAGCAAGTGATGCGCCAGGCGATTGGCCTGCTGATTGAGTTGTGCATAGGTCAGTTGCTGCGCGCCCTGCACCACCGCCGGCGCCTGCGGTCGTTGTTCGGCCTGCGTTTGCACCAGCGCCTGAATCGTCGCCCCGCGCGGGTACGCGGTGACCGTCGGATTGAAGCCGACCAGCAAGCGCTCGTATTCCTCGAGCGCAAGTATCGGCAAGCGGTTGAGCGGCCGTTGCGGCGCCTGCTCCAGCGCGTCCACCAGATGTTCCAGCGCGGTGTGCATGTAGGCGCAAATGCGCTGTGCGCCGATCTGCGTCAGCGCCAGCACCGCGAGGGCAAAGCCGTCGCCGAGGTCATCGACACTGAGGGTCAGCGGGTAGTTGCTGCGCTCTTCACCACCGAGCAACTGCACGCCCTCCCAGATGCCCTGACCGTCCTGCGGCTGCGCGTCGGCGGCGCTGTGCCGGTAGTTGAGCAAGGCACTGAACAGTGGCGCCCCGGACACCGCACTGCAACGCTGGGCCAGCGCCAGTGGCGCATGTTCGTGGGCCAGCAGCGCGGTCAGCCGGGCATGGGTGGTCTTCACCGCAGCCTGCACGCCTTCGCCGACATCCACGCGCAACGGCAAGGTGTTGATGAACACCCCCAGCGTGCGGTCAGCACCCTCGCCGCCCTGCATCCGGCCCATCAGCACCGTGCCGAACACCACGTCGCGCCGGTTGGCCAGTACCCCGACCACCTGCGCCCAAGCCAGATGCATCAGGCTCGCCGGGCTGACGCCCAACTGGCGGGCCTGCTCGCGCAGACGCCGGGTCAGCTCGGCATCGACCGCCTGCTGCGCCTCTTCAATGTCGCCGCCATCGCCTTGCACATCGTGCAGGCCGAACGGCAGGGTCGGCTCGTCGATGTCGCCAAGCATCTCGCGGAAGAACGCTTCGTGCTCCTGCTCGCTGGCGCCGAGCCGGGCCTGCGCCACGTAGTTGCGGTACGGCATCGGCGTGCTCAGGCGCTCGACCTGATCAAACAGGAACGCACGCATTTCCTGGCCGATCACCTCCATCGCGGTGTGGTCGAGGATCAAGTGCTGGAACAGGATGATCGCCACCACCCGCTGCTGCGTCGGGTCCTCGGCGTAAACGATGCGCAGCAGCGGCGCCTGACTCAGGTCGAGGCGGTGCTGGCGTGCATCGAAGCGTGCGTGCAGCTGTTCAAGCAGATCGCCCTGCGCCGGATCCAGTGGCACGTTCTGCACCACCAGCGGCGCCTCGCGCCACACCACCTGATGCGGGCTCGGCAAACCTTCCCAGACCACACTGGTGCGCAGGATGTCGTGGCGGGCGATGACTTGCTGCAAGGCGCCGCTGAAGGTGCGCAAGCGCTCGACACTGTCGAAGGCCAGGCGCGATTGCAGCAGGTACGGATCGCCCTGCTCGGCGCTGAGGTGGTGATAGAGAATGCCTTCCTGCAGCGGCGCCAACGGGTAAATATCCTGCACGTTGGCCGCACCACCGGGCACCGTGGCAACGATACGTTCGATGCTCGCCTGATCGAGTTCGGTCAGGGTCAGCATATCCGGAGTGATGTGGGTGCAGCCCGCCGGGATACGGTTGGCCGGCACTGCGATTTCGCGACCGCTGCCCACAGCGGCGGCCAGCGCGGCCAGAGTCGGCTGGTTGAACAGCACGCGCACGTCGGCCGCGAGGTCGATCTGGCGCATGCGTTCGATCAGGCTCATCGCCAACAGCGAATGCCCGCCCAGCTCGAAGAAGTTGTCGTGGCGCCCGACCCGCTCGACCTTCAACACATCGATCCAGATCTGCGCCAGCGCGGTTTCCACCACGCCTTGCGGTGCCGCGTATTCGCGGCTTAGCCAGGCGCCCTGCGCCGGTTCCGGCAGGGCCTGGCGATCGATCTTGCCGTTGGCGGTCAGTGGCAAGGCATCCAGCCGCACATACGCCGCCGGCAGCAGCGCATCGGGCAAACGCGCTTGCAGGTGCGTATGCAACTGCTGCACATCAACCGGGCTGCGCTCGGTGAACCAGGCGATCAGTCGCCCGTCGCGCACCAGTACCACCGCTTCCTGCAGCGCCGCGTGACTGCCGAGCGCGGCTTCGATTTCACCGAGTTCAATGCGCACTCCGCGCAATTTGACCTGATCGTCATTGCGTCCCAGGTATTCGATATTGCCGTCGGCCAGCCAGCGCGCCTGATCACCGGTGCGATACATGCGCGCCTGCGGCACCTCGCTGAACGGATCGAAGAGGAACTGCGCAGCGCTCAGCTCGGGGCGGTTCAGATAACCGCGTGCCACGCCCGCGCCGCCGACATACAACTCGCCCGCCACGCCCACTGGCACCGGACGCTGCTGCTCGTCGAGCAGATAAACCCTGGTATTGGCGATTGGCCGGCCAATGTGCAACGGCTGGCCACACTTGACCAGTCCCGAGGTCGCCACCACCGTGGCTTCGGTCGGGCCGTAGTTATTGATCAGCGCAAAACTTTGCGGGCGGCTGAACTGGCGCAGACGATCACCGCCGATCAGCAAGGTGCGCAAGGTCGGGTGCTGCAATTCACGGCTGAAGGCGTATTCGGCCACCGGCGTCGGCAGGAAGCTGACCTGCAACGGCTGCGCGCACCACCAGTCGAGCAGCTCGTCCAGGTGCTCGTTGCCGAACGTTGGCGGTGGCAGGTGCAGGGTCGCGCCGACGCACAGCGCCGGCCAGACTTCCCAGGCCATCGCATCGAAACCGAAGCCGGCGACACTCGCGGTATGGCTGCCGGCCTGCAGGTCAAAGGCTTCTGCGTGCCAGTGCACGAGGTTTTCCAGGGTCGCGTGCTCGACCATCACCCCTTTCGGCTGGCCAGTGGAACCGGAGGTGTAGATCACGTAGGCCAAGTGGTTCGGGGTCAGCGTCGGCAGTTGCGGATTGGCGTCTGGCAGGTGCTGCCAGAGCTCGCTGTCCAGATTGATGACGGACACACCAGCCAGCAGATTGCGAGTCGACGCCTGGGCCAGCACCGCCACCGGCGCAGAGTCCTGCAACAGGTAGGCGATGCGTTCTGCCGGGTACGCCGGATCGACCGGCACATAACCGGCGCCGGCCTTGAGGATCGCCAGCATTGCCACCAGCATCTGCGGGCTGCGCCGGGCACACAGCACGACCCGGTCATCGGGCTGCACGCCAAGGCCGATCAGGTAATGCGCGAGGCGATTGGCGCGCTGATTGAGTTCGCCATAGCTCAACTGCTGCGCGCCCTGCACCGCGGCCAACGCCTCGGGGTGCGCCGCCGCTTGCGCTTCGACCAGGCGCTGCACGGTCTGCGGTTGCGGGTAGTCGCGGGCGGTCAGGTTGAAACCGTGCAGGACCTGCTGCCGCTCGCTCGGCGACATTACCGAGATCTGCCGCAACGGCAGCGCCGGGTTGTGTTCGAGTGCGGTCAGCAGGTTGTGCAGCGCGGTTTGCAGGTAGTCGCAGACCCGCGCGCCGTCGACTTGCGGGACGGCTTGCACGCTGAGGCCAAAGCCCTCGCCAAGATCGTCGACACTCACCACCAGCGGATAGTTGCTGCGTTCGCGAGAGCTGAGCACCTGAATGCCGTCCCACTGCACACTCACCGGTTCGGCGGCACTGTGGCGATAGTTGAGCAAGGTGCTGAACAGCGGCAGCGAGGCCGAAACAGCGCTGCAACGCTGGGCCAGCGCCAGTGACGCCTGCTCATGCGCCAGCAGTTGCGCCAGTCGTTCATGGGTGGCGCGCACGCCGTGCTGCACCGAACTTGCGTCAACGCTGACGCGCAGCGGCAAGGTGTTGATGAACATGCCCAGCGCGCGGTCGGCGCCCTCGCCGCCCTGCATGCGCCCGAGCAGCACGGTACCGAACACCACGTCCGCGTGCCCGGAAAGCTGCGCCAGCACCTGCCCCCAGGCCTGATGCACCAGGCTCGCGGCGCTGATACCGAGTCGCCGCGCCTGCTCGCGCAAACGCCGGGCGACGCCGCTGTCCAGCGCCTGCACGGTGTCGATCACCGTGCTGCCGTCGCCGTGCACGTCCTGCAGACCGAAGGCCACGGTCGGCTCGTCGATATCGCCGAGCATGTCGCGGAAGAACGCTGCGTGTTGTTGCTCATTGGCGCTGCGTTGCGCCTGTGCCACGTAGTTGCGGTACTGCACCGGCGCCGGCAATTCGCGGCCGCGCGGTTGCAGATGGTCGTTCATTTCCGCGAGCAGCACCTCGAGTGCGGTGTGGTCGAGGATGATGTGGTGCAACAGCAAAATGCCGACCCAGCGCTGCTGTTCGCGGTCTTCGGTGTAGGCCAGACGCATCAGCGGTGCGCGGCGCAGGTCGAGGCGGTACTGTCGCGGGTCGAAACGCGCCTGCATCTGCTCCAGCACATCGCCCTGCAGCAGGTCGGCATCGACGCGTTCCAGTGCCAGCGGCGCTTCGCGCCAGACCACTTGCACCGGCTCTTCCAGACCTTCCCAGACCACACTGGTGCGCAGAATGTCGTGGCGTTCGATCACCGCGTTCAGCGCGCGGACGAAGGCCTTGATCTGTGGCAGACCCTCGAAAGCGAATTGCGCCTGCAGCACGTAGGGATCGCCGGCACTGGTCGCCAAATGGTGATAAAGAATTCCCGCCTGCAACGGCGCAAGCGCATAGATGTCCTGCACATTGCCGACGCCGCCGGGCACGCTGGCGACGATGCGCTCGATGGCCGCTTGATCCATGGTCGCCAGTGGCAGCAGATCCGGGGTGATGTGCGTGCAGTCGGGAGTGATCCGGTTGTCCGGCACCACAAAACTGTCGGCATTGCTCAGGGTCGCGGCGAGCGCCGCCACGCTTGGCTGGCCGAACAGCACGCGTACATCGCAATGCAGATCGTGCTGACGCATGCGCTCGATCAGCTTCACCGCCAGCAGCGAATGGCCGCCGAGTTCGAAGAAATTGTCATGCCGCCCGACTTGTTCGATACCGAGCAGGGTCTGCCAGAGGCCGGCGATCAGCGTTTCCACGTCGCCCACCGGGGCTTCGAAACCGCGTCGGGCGAAGGCCTCGCTGTCTGGCTGTGGCAAGGCTTTGCGGTCGAGTTTGCCGTTGGTGGTCAGCGGCAGCGCATCAAGACGCACAAAGGCGCTCGGCACCATGTATTCGGCCAGCGACTGCAGCAACTGCTCACGCAATTGCGCGGCGCTGGGTTCCGCACCTTCGGCGGCCAGCCAGTAGGCGACCAGACGCTGATCACCGGGGCTGTCTTCGCGGGCAATCACCACCGCTTCACGCACGCCGGTGCAGGCAGCGAGGCGCGCTTCGATCTCGCCAAGTTCGATGCGGAAGCCGCGGATTTTCACCTGATCATCGTTGCGCCCGAGGTATTCGAGGCCACCATCCGCAGTGCGCCGCGCGAGGTCGCCGGTCTTGTACAGGCGCGCTGCGGCGCGGCCGCTGAACGGGTCGGCGATAAAGCGCTCGGCGGTCAGCGTCTCGCGATTGAGATACCCCCGGGCCACTCCCGCGCCACCGACGTACAACTCGCCGATGACGCCGACCGGTACCGGTTCGCGCTGGGCGTCGAGCACGTACAGTTGCAGGTCGGGAATACTCACGCCAATCGGGCTGCGGCCGACCAGTTGCGCATCCGCTGCCTGCAACGGGCGATAGGTCACGTGCACGGTGGTTTCGGTGATGCCGTACATATTCACCAGGCGCGTGCCGGCATTGCCGACCCGGGCGTACCACGGTTTGAGCAGGCCCGGCTCCAGCGCTTCACCGCCGAAGATCACTTCACGCAGCGAGTGCTGTAACGGGCTGCGGCCCTGTGCCGCGATCAACTGGCGGAACGCACTCGGGGTCTGGTTGAGCACGGTCACGCCGCTGCGGCACAGCAGCGCGTAGCAATCGTCCGGCGCACGGCTGATCGCCTGCGGCACTAGCAGCAACTGGCCGCCGAACGCCAGCGCGCCCCAGATTTCCCACACCGAGAAATCGAAGGCGAAGGAATGGAACAGCGCCCACACGTCCTGCGGATTGAAGTTGAACCAGTCGTCGGTCGCCGAGAACAGTCGCACCACGTTGCGGTGTTCGACCATCACGCCTTTGGGCAGGCCGGTCGAGCCCGAGGTGTAGATCACGTAGGCCAGATGGCTCGGGGTCAGCTCGAGGATGTTCGGGTTGCTGCTCGGCTCCGCCTGCAATTGCAGGCTGTCGAGGTCGATGTTCGGCACGCTGAGCGCGCCGACCCGGTCGAGGGTATCGGCCTGGGTCAGCACCGCCACCGGGGCGCTGTCCTGCAAGGTGTAGGCGATGCGTTCCAGCGGGTACGCCGGGTCAATCGGCACGTAACCGGCGCCGGCCTTGAGCACGCCCAACAGGCCGATGATCATCTGCGGGCCGCGCTCGACGCAGATCGCCACGCGCTGATCGGGACGAATCCCCAGCGCCAGCAAGTGATGGGCCAGCTGATTGGCGCGGCGGTTGAGTTCGCCGTAGCTCAGCGTCTGCTCGTCGAAGATCAGCGCGGTGGCGTCGGGGCGTGCCTGCGCGTGGGCTTCAAACTGCTGATGAATCAGCGGCGTTTCCGGGAACTGCGGCAGCGGCGAATTGACCCCGTGCAGCAGATGCTCGCGCTCGGCAGCCGGCAAAATGTTCAGCCGTTGCAGCGGCGCCTCCGGGTTCGACTGCAAGGCCTGCAGCAGACTGTGCAACGCGCAGTGCAGGTAGCCGGCGATGCGTTCGGCGCCGAGTGCGGCATCGGCCAGCGCGGTGACGCGCAAGTCTTCGCCGAGGTCGTCGATGTTGACGGTCAGCGGATAGTTGGTGCGCTCGCGGGCGCCGAGCACCTGCACGCCGGGCACCAGTTCACTGACGTCGGCGATCTCTTCATGACTGCTGTGGCGATAGTTGAGAATCGCGCTGAACAGCGGCGTCGGCACCGCCACCGCGCTGCAACGCTGGGCCAGTGCCAGCGAGGTCTGCTCATGCCCGAGCAATGCGGTCAGGCGTCGATGGGTCGCCAGCACCCCGGCGCGCACGCCGTCCTCGCCCACGTCCACTCGTAGCGGCAAGGTGTTGATGAACATCCCCAGCGCCTGCTCGCCGCCCTCACCCGCCTCCATCCGCCCCAACAACACGGTGCCGAACACCACCGCCGTGCGCCCGGACAACTGACCGAGCACCCGCGCCAGCGCCAGGTGCATCAGGCTGGCGACGCTGACACCCAACTGCCGCGCCTGCGTGCGCAGTTGCCGGCTCAACTCGGCGTCGAGCATCAGCGCGGCTTCTTCGATGTTCTGGCCATCGCCCTGCACATCCTGCAAACCACAGGGCAAGGTCGGCTCGTCGATGTCGGCGAGCATGTCGCGGAAAAACGCCTCATGCACCTGTTCGTTCGCGCTCAGACGCGCCTTGGCCAGGTGATCGCGGTACGGCACTGCCGGCCCGACCTGTGCGGTCTGGCCAAGCAGGTGCGCGCGGGTTTCGCGGCGCACCACGTCGAGAGCGACGTGGTCCATGATCAGGTGATGGAACAGCAACAAGGCGACCACGCGGCCATTCGCCGGGTCAGCCGCATGCACCAGACGCAACAGCGGCGCCTGCTGCACGTCGAGCCGGAAAGTCTGCGGATCGAAGCGTTGCAGCAGTTGCGTCAGCACATCGGAACCCGGCTCGACCGGCACTTCTTCGCAATGCAGCGCCGCCTGCCGTTGCACCACTTGCAGCGGTTCATCCAGACGTTCCCAGACGAACGAAGTGCGCAGGATGTCGTGACGCTCGATCATCCATTGCAGCGCCGCCGCGAACGCATCCAGACGCTCGCGACTGGCAAAAGCGAAGCGCGCCTGCGACACGTAAGGGTCACCGGCAGGCGCCGACAGGTGCAGGTAAAGCATGCCTTCCTGCAATGGCGCCAGCGGGTAAATGTCCTGCAGGTTGGCGGCACCGCCCGGGACATTAGCGACCAGTCGGTCGATGGTTGGCTGATCCAGCTGCACCAGCGGCAGCATGTCCGGGGTGATGCGAAACGCCGGGCTCAACCAGTCACCACCGTGGCGGGCAACCAGCTCCAGCAATTGCGCCTTGTGTTCGCTGAGGCTGTCCCACAACGCATCATCCAGCGCGTCGTCGCTGCCCAGAATGACCAGGTCTTCATCTTCCTGTTGAAGGCGGATCGCATGGGTGGAAATAACCGCCATCAGTTCGCTGAATTGCATGGGATAACCTGCTGTAAATACGAGAAAAAAGAGCGCGCAGCGGCGAGTCCGTGCGAACTGCGTGCAGCCTGGAAAAACTAAGCCATCGGACCCTGCGGGGCTGACATGGGAAGCGGGGACAATCCGGCCGGCCTTGGTGCCCTGCCCCCCTGTAGGAGCTGCCGCAGGCTGCGATCTTTTGATCTTGAAAAACAAAGGCAAAAGATCGCAGCCTGCGGCAGCTCCTACAGGGGGCAAGTCGACCGCGGATCAGAGCCGGCGCTTGCGGTTGAGGCTCGGAATGGTGGTTTGTGGAATGAGCACTTGCTGCGCCTCGGGCGTGGTGCTGAGGGCCAGTGCCGCCAATGTCGGCTGGCTGAACAGCGCCCGGGCGTCGGTGTGCAGACCGTGCTGACGCATGCGTGCCACCAGACTCACCGCCAGCAGCGAGTGCCCGCCGAGTTCGAAGAAGTTGTCGTGACGACCAACCTGCTCGATGCCCAGTACTTCGCTCCAGATCTGCGCCAGCCTGGTTTCGGTTTCGCCTTGTGGCGCGACGTACGGCCGATTGATCACTGCGTCCGCACCCGGCTCGGGCAAGGCTTTACGGTCGATCTTGTCGTTTGGCGTTAGCGGTAAAGCATCGAGTTGCACGAAGGCGCCGGGCACCATGTATTCCGGCAAACGCTCCAACACATGCGCGCGCAGTGCCTCCAGACCTGGCGCTTCCACGCCAGAGCGCAGGGTGTACCAGGCCACCAGACGTTCATCGCGGACCATCACCACCGCTTCGCGAATGGCCGGATGCTCGATCAGCCGCGCTTCGATTTCTCCCGGTTCCAGACGCAAGCCGCGCAGCTTGATCTGGAAGTCGTTGCGGCCGAGGAATTCCAGCTCGCCTTGGTGGTTGTAACGCACCAGATCGCCGGTGCGGTACAGCCGATCTCCCGGCACAAACGGGCTGTCGATAAAACGCTCGGCTTGCATGTCCGGCAAACCGTGGTAACCACGCGCTACACCGACACCGCCGATGTGCAACTGACCGCTGACGCCTTGTGGCACCGGTTGATCGTAGGCGTCGAGCACGTACAGACGCGTATTGCTCAGTGCCTTGCCAATCGGCACCACATTGTCCGGCACCGGCATTCCCGGCTCCAGCGTCCAGCCGGTGCTGTCCACCGTGGTTTCGGTCGGGCCGTAGACGTTGTGCAAACGCACCCATGGCAACCGCGCTCGTACTTGCCGCGCCAATGCTGCGCTGAGTTCGCCACCACCGTTAAGCACGTCGGTGAGGCTGGTGCACTGTTCGACATCGTCCTGTTCGATGAACTGCTGCAGCAACGCGGGGACGAACTTGACCACCGTCACCTGATGCTCACGAATGGTCTGCACCACATACGCCGAATCGCGGTTGCCATCCGGCCGCGCCAGTACCAGACGCATTCCGGAACACAGCGGCCAGAAGATCTCCCACACCGAGCTATCGAAGCTGAACGGGGCTTTTTGCAGCAGCGCACCGTGTTCGGTGGGCGGAGAAATAACCGATCCCCAATGCACCATGTTGCAGGCGCTGCGATGCTCGATCATCACGCCTTTCGGCAGGCCAGTAGAACCCGAGGTGTAGATCATGTAAGCGAGGTTCGAAGCGCTGAGGCCCGGCACCTGCGGATCAGTCGCCGGTTGATGCGCCCACCCGTCACGATCCAGATCGATCAACGCCACACCCGGTTCACCGAGCAATTGCCGCGTCGCGCCATGCACCAACAGCGCGACCGGTGCGCTGTCCTGCAACATGTAGTTCAAGCGATCCAGCGGATAGTCGGGATCCAGCGGCACATACGCGCCGCCGGCCTTGAGAATGGCCAGCAAACCGAGCAGCAAATCCAGCCCGCGCTCGACACAGATCGCCACTCGCGAGTCCGGCCGCACACCGAGTTCGCGCAGATGATGGGCCAGTCGGTTGGCGCGCTCGTTGAGTTCACGATAAGTCAGGCTGTGCACCCCGGTCTGCAGTGCGATGGCATCCGGTTTGCGCTGCGCCTGGGCTTCGAACAGGCTGTGCAGCGGCTGCTCCAGTGGGCAATCGACCGCGGTGGCGTTGAAATCGATCAACAGCCGTTGCAGCTCCTCGCCTTGCAGGATCGGCAAGCGGTTCAGCGGCTGTTGCGGCGTCTGCTCCAGAGCCTGGACCAGTCCGCTTAGCGCCGCTTGCATGTAGCCGCAAATCCGTTGCGCGCCGATCTGCGCCACTGCCCTGCCAGTGAGGCGCAAGCCGTTGCCGTAATCATCCACGCTCATGGTCAGCGGGTAGTTGGTGCGTTCCTCGTTGGCCAGGGTTTCGATGCCTTGCCAGGATTGCCGCGACGGCTCCAGCAACTCGGTTTCATCGCTGTGCCGGTAATTGAGCAGCGCGCTGAACAGCGGCGACGGCGACGTCACCCCGCTGCAGCGTTGGGCCAGTGCCAGCGACGCATGTTCATGCCCGAGCAATGCGGTCAGCCGCGCATGGGTGGCGCGCACCGCGTCGAGCACCCCGGCATCGACGTCGATGCGCAGCGGCAAGGTATTGATGAACACCCCCAGCGCGCGGTCGGCGCCGGCGCCGCCCTGCATGCGTCCCATCAGCACCGTGCCGAACACCACGCGTTGCTGGCCGGACGTTGCCGCCAGCACCCGCGCCCACGCCAGATGGATCAGGCTCGCCACACTGACCCCGGCCTGGCGCGCCTGATGACGCAAACGCTGATAGATGTCCGCCGATAGCGCCTGCTGCGCCTCGTCGATACCGCGCCCGTCGCCCTGCACTTCCTGCAGGCCGAACGGAAAGGTCGGCTCATCGATGTCCGCCAGTTGCGTGCGGAAAAATGCTTCGTGTTCCTGCTCGCTGACACCCAGCCGCGCCTGCGCCACATAGTTGCGATACGGCACCGGCGGCGCCAGCTCCAGCGTCTGCCTGGACAGGCTGGCCTGCAGCTCGCCGCGCAGCACGTCGAGGGCGATGTGGTCCATCGCCAGGTGATGAAACAGCAGAATCCCCACCACCCGGTTCAACAGCGGATCGCGGGCATACACCAGACGCAACAGCGGTGCCTGACTGACATCCAGGCGATAACGCCGGGCGTTGAAGCGCGCATGCAACTGCTCGATGATCGGGCCGTGCGCCGGATCAAGTTCAACCTCGTGCAACGGCAGTAGCGCATCGCGCCAGACCACCTGCACCGGCGTGCTCAGACCTTCCCAGACCACCGCGGTGCGCAGAATGTCGTGGCGCGCCATGACCTCGCGCAGCGCGGCAGCAAAGGCCTCGACCCGTTCAAGACTGTCGAACGCCAGTTGCGACTGCAGCAAATATGGATCGCCCTGCTCGGCGGTGATGTGGTGGTAGAGAATGCCTTCCTGCAACGGCGCCAGCGGATAAATATCCTGCACATTGGCGGCGCCGCCCGGAACGGTGGCGACGATCCGCTCGATATCCGCCTGCTGCAGTTGCACCAGCGGCAACATGTCCGGGGTGATGTGGGTGCAATCCGGCGCGATGCGACTGGCCGGCACCTCGACTTCGCGCCCGCTGCCGACCGAGGCCGCCAGTGCGGCCAAGGTCGGCTGGCTGAACAGCACGCGCACGTCGCTGCTCAAATCGAGCTGGCGCATGCGCTCGATCAGGATCACCGCCAGCAACGAATGCCCGCCCAGTTCGAAGAAATGGTCGTGGCGTCCAACGCGCTCGACTTGCAGCACTTCGGCCCAGATCTGCGCCAGGGCGATTTCCACCTCGCCTTGCGGCGCCTCGTACTCGCGGCGGATCAAATCATCCGGCCCCGGCACCGGCAGCGCCTTGCGGTCGACCTTGCCATTGGCGGTCAGCGGCAGCGCGGCAAGACGTACATAAGCGCTCGGCAGCATGGCGCTGCTCAGGCGGTTTTTCAGATGCGCGTGCAATTGGTTGATGTCCAGCGGCGCCTGCTCGGTGAACCACGCCAACAGCTGGCCATCGCGCACCAGCACCACGGCTTCGCGCACCGCGGGATGGCTGGCGAGTGCGCTCTCGATTTCCCCGAGCTCGATGCGCACGCCGCGAATTTTCACCTGATCATCGTTGCGTCCCAGATACTCCAGGGTGCCGTCGCTGCGCCAGCGCGCGAGGTCACCGGTGCGGTACATCCGCGCGTCCGGCTCACTGCTGAATGGATCGCGCAGAAAGCGTTCGGCGCTCAAGTCGGCGCGATTCAGGTAACCACGGGCCACCCCGGCGCCGCCGACGTACAGCTCGCCGGTCGCGCCCGGCGGCAACGGTTGCTGCTGTTCATCGAGCAGATACACCGTGACGTTGCTTACGGGTTTGCCGATGTGCAACGCCTGTCCGGCGTCGATCCGGCCGGAGGTCGCCACCACCGTGGCTTCGGTCGGGCCGTAGTTGTTGATCACCACGAACGACTGCTGACGCGGGAACTGGCGCAGGCGATCGCCACCGATCAGCAGCGTGCGCAAGGTCGGGTGCTCGAGTTGACGGCTGAACGCATACTCGGCAATCGGCGTCGGCAAAAAACTCACCTCCAGCGGCTGCGCACGCCACCAGTCGAGCAGCGCGTCGATGTCTTCGTTGCCCTCGCTGACGGGCGCCAGGTGCAGGGTCGCGCCCGTGCACAGCGCCGGCCAGACTTCCCAGGCCATCGCATCAAAGCCGAACCCGGCGAGGCTCGACGTCTGACTGCCGGCACGCAGATCGAAGGCATCGGCGTGCCAATCAACCAGATTGCACAGGGTCCGGTGCTCGACCATCACCCCTTTGGGCAGACCGGTGGAGCCGGAGGTGTAAATCACGTAAGCGAGGTTGGCCGGGGTCAGTCCGGGCACTTGCGGCGCACTGATGTGGCTGGCGGACCAGCTCGGCTGATCAAGCTCAAGCACCGGCACCGCTAACGGCGGCAGATGCTCGCGCAGGCCACTTTCAGTCAGTACCGCCAGCGGCGCGCTGTCCTCCAGCAGATAGCTCAGGCGCTCGGTCGGGTGCGCCGGATCCAGCGGCACGTAGGCGGCGCCGGCCTTGAGAATCGCCAGCAGCCCGACCAGGGTGTCGAGGCCGCGCCGGGCAATGATCGCCACCCGTTGATCCGGGCGTACACCGAGGTCAAGCAGATGATGCGCCAGTGCGTTGGCGCGCTGATCAAGCTCGGCGTAAGTCAGACTTTGCCCTTGCTGAATCGCCGCCAGCGCCTGCGGTCGTTGCGCCACCTGCGCCTCGATGCGCTGCTGGATCGTGGTCGGCGCCGGGTACTCCACCCGTGTCGCATTCCACTGCTGCAGCAAAGCGACTTCCTCTGGCGTGCTCAGGCTGAAATCGGCCACCGGCAGGTCCATGGCCTCCAGCCCCTGCTCCAGAATCAGCAGCCAGCGCTCGGTCAGCGCCTGCGCCTCGGCAGCGCTGAAATAGGCCTCGCTGTAGACCAGGTACAGACGCGCATCGTCGTGAGTCAAATTGCTCAGCAGGTGCACCGCCAGCGGTGTGGCTTCTTCCAGGCTCGCCGCCTTGACGATCCGCCCGAGGGCTTCGCCGTAGCGATAATCGTGGGTGCCCTGCTCGTAGGACACCGAGACTTCGAACAGCTGCGAACGCTCCTCGCGCAGCAGGCCAAGGGCGCGATTCAGCTCACTCACCGGGAAGCGCTGATGGCGAAAATCCTTGCGCAGCTCATCACGGATCGCCCTGACCAGCTCGGCGAAGGTGCACTCGCGACCGAAGTTCATGCGCACCGCGCTGACCTGGGCGAACAGGCCGAGGGTGGACTTGAAGCGCGCACCCGAGCGATTGAGGATCGGCACCCCCGCCACCCATTCGTCACGCTGCGCGGTGCGGCTGAAATACACGTGCAGTGCCGCCAACAGCACATGGAACGCCGAGGCGTCGCACTGCCGGGCCACCTGTTTCATGCGTTCGTGCAGCAACGCCGGCAGGGGCTGCGTGAACACCCGGGTCTGCGCTGCGTTGCCGGTCAGCCCCTGCTGCTGCCGCGGCAATAACAGCGGCTCCGGCAACTGCCGATATTTGTCCAGCCAATAGGCACGGTCCAGCGCATGCCGCGGCGACGCCTGATAACGCGCGTCGTCGTTGATGAAGTCGATATACGACGGCGCCTCGGCCGGCGCGGGTTGACCGTTGGCCAAGGCGCTATAGATCTGGTCCAGCGACTTGAACAATTCGCCAAAACTCCAGCCATCGATGATCAGGTGGTGAGCCTGAACCGACAGCCAATGCCGCTCGCGATCCAGGCGAATCAGGCAGAACCGCAACAGGCAGCCGCCATCCAGCACAAAGGGCTGGTCGATGCCCTGCTGCACCAGATCCCGTGCAGCCAGCTCCGGGTCAACCCGTGCCGAAACGTCCTCCATGGGCATCGCCACCGCTAATGACTCGGCAAAGTACTGCAACGGCAGGCCATCGGCACCCGCGCCCGGCAGCAGAATCGTGCGCAGCGCATCATGCCGGGCCACCAGCGCTTCAAGCGCCGACTGCAGCCGAACCGGATCCAGTGGGCCATTCAGCTCCATGTGCCCGCCGATGTTGTACACCGACGAATCGCCGCGACTCAGTTGATCCAGCCAGATGTCCAGTTGCGCTGCGGTCAGCGGGTAGGTCTGGGGCGATGCGGACGGCAAGTCCACCGCAGGGGCAGGAATAGGCGGCATAAGGTCCTTCTCATGTGATTTTGCGCCTATTCAAGCATCGGCCCCGCAGCCGACATGACACGTGAAACCCGGACAACCCCTGCGCCCATGCAGGCCGCTAAACCCTTGCTGGCACTGATCGCGCAGGAAGTTTCGAAAAGTTCGCAGAGGAAACGCTGAAATGCTTGTAGGAAAAATGCCACGCAACGGCGCCGCCATCGTCCTGCGGGCTGATCACGGAAAAACCTGACTCCCGCGATCTACGGGGCTTTTGCGTGACCCGACAGTCACGCACGGCGCCACACCTGTGCCGAATAGCGTCAGAAGCCCGGCGCCAACTTTCACAAATGATGGCACTTTGTGTCCCCGGTTTCCCCTACAGACGCAGGGCAAACCCATAGGCTTAAATCCCGCCTCAGACAAGCCTCAAGGAGAAACGACGGCGTGGGCGGTTTTTGCATTGACAGCGGACGACTCGGTGATGACTCGGAACCAGGGATGACAAGGATATGAATCTGACCGGCAGCATTCGCAACATGGAAAACCCGCATTTCTACTGGCAACTGGGCGAGCTGATTGCCAGCACCGGCGACGATCTTTTCGCCAGCAACCTGTTCCAGCTGGTCGACACCCTGGTGCCGGTCAACCGCGTCGATCTCAGCGAATGGACGCTGGACGAGCGCCAGGCCAGCGTGGTCGAAATCAAGGCGCTGGGCAGCGCAGGCTTGCCGCAGACCTTCCCGCCGCCGGAGTCGCTGCCTCGCCCGGACGATCATCCGTTGCTGCAGAAGATGATCGAAATGAATGACTCGCTGCTGATTCAACTCAAAGCCTCGCTGCAGCCGCGCCATCCGCAACACAGCGTGCACCAGTGCAATCTGGTATCGCGCACCTCCAACCGCCGTTGTGTGATCTCGTTCTACCGGCCACACACGCAACGGGTGTTTTCCCTGTCCGAGCTGTCGTTTCTGAAAAGCCTGTCCGACACCCTGCTGCCCCTGATCGAGCGTCATGCCCAGCTCAGTCGGCAGATCATCGCCAGACAGCCGCGCCCGACCCTGGCCGATCTGGAACAGGCGCCGTTGCCGCAAGTGTTCGATGAGCGTCTGGCGCTGGGCGGCATTGTCTTGTCGGCGCGGGAAAAGGAAGTCTGCCTCGGTCTGCTGACCGGCGGCACCGTGCCGCAACTGGCCGACAAGCTGCGGGTCAAGAGCAGTTCGGTCGAGACCTACCTCAAGCGGGCGACCGCCAAACTCGGGGTCAGCGGACGGCATGGTCTGGCGCGGTGGATGGCCGGCGCCTGATCGCGGCAACGCCTGATCAGTATTTTCCATGGGCCGAGGGACGCAGTGCCCTGGCCCGACCGTGCCGAGACGGGCACGATTTTTCTGCATGAGAGCGTTCGATGTTGCGCATGTCCCTGTTGTCCCTGGCCGTTGGGTTGGCCGGTTGTTCGTTGATCCCCGAGTACCAGCGCCCTGCATCACCCAGTGCTGCGCAGTATCCGCAAGGCGCGGTTTACCCGGCGCCGAGCCAGGCTGCAACGCGCCGTGAGGACTGGCGCACGCTGTTCAACGACCCGGCGCTGCAACAGCTGATCGAAAGCGCACTGCTGAACAATCGCGACCTGCGGGTGGCGGCGCTGAACGTCGAAGCGTTTCAGGCGCAGTACCGGATCCAGCGTGCCGATCTGCTGCCGGCGGTGTCGGCCAATGCCAGCGAATCGCGCCAGCGCCTGCCGCCGAGCGTGACCCGCAGCAAAGCGGTGATCAATTCGACCTACGCGGTGAATCTGGGCGTCAGCGCCTATGAGCTGGACTTCTTCGGCCGGGTGCGTAGCCTCAGCGAACAGGCGTTGCAAACCTGGCTGGCGACCGAGCAGGCGCGGCGCAGCGCCGAGTTGAGTCTGGTGGCTAACGTCGCCACCGCCTATCTGACCTGGCGCGCCGATCAGGAACTGCTGGAACTGACCCGGCAAACCCTGGCCGCCGATGAACAGAGCCTGCGCCTGACCACGCGCAACCGCGACGCCGGCAAGTCCTCGGCGCTGGAACAGGCACAGGCGCGGACCAGCGTCGACAGTTCCCGGGCCAATCTGGCGCGCTATAAACGCCAGGTGGCGCAGGACCTCAACAGCCTGACGCTGCTGGTTGGCGCGCAGGTGCCTGAGACACTGCCGGCACAGCCGCTGGCCAGCGATCTGCTGCAGCAGTTGCCGGCCGGATTGCCATCGGACCTGCTGCAACGGCGCCCGGACATCCTCCAGGCCGAATACCAACTGAAGGCCGCCAACGCCAATATCGGCGCAGCGCGGGCGGCGTTTTTTCCCAGTGTCAGCCTGACCGCCAACGCCGGCACCTCCAGCCGCGATCTGTCCGGTCTGTTCAGCGCCGGCTCCGGGGCCTGGACCTTTCAGCCGCAGATCAACCTGCCGATCTTCAACGCCGGCAGCCTGCGCGCAAGCCTGGATTATTCGAAATTGCAGAAGGACGTGGCGGTCGCCACCTACGAGAAATCGATCCAGACCGCGTTTCAGGAAGTCGCCGACGGCCTCGCGGCGCGCAGCACGTATCAGCAACAACTGCAGGCGCAACGCGATCTGGTCCAGGCCACGCAGGATTACTACAACCTGGCGCAGCACCGTTATCAGAACGGCGTCGACAGCAGCCTGGTGTTCCTCGATGCGCAACGTTCACTGTTCAGTTCGCAGCAGGGTCTGATCACTGACCGGCTCGCGCAACTGGTCGCCGAGGTGAACCTGTACACCGCGCTGGGCGGTGGCTGGCGTGCGGATGAGGTCAGCGTTCAGTAGGCGGTCGTCACTTTTTCTTACACCTTTTGTCGCCCGATCCGACGCTGTGCGGCGATCCGCGGCCGGGGTTTGCCTGCAGTTTGGTATCATGCGCCGCTTTTACGGTTAACCCCCCGCCGGTCCTGCCGACTGACGGGCTGCAAAAGGCGGTATTAGATGACGGCTTTGTTGACTCGCCGCAAGGTGCTTGCGGGAATGGGCGTACTGGGCCTGGGCCTGCTCGCCGGCTGCGACACCCGTGGCCAACTGTCGTACAAGTACGGCAAGGACCTGAGTGACAAGATCCTCGGACGCACCTTCAAGCTGAAGAACACCGACGGCGAAACCATGACGCTGTCGAGCTTCCGCGGCATGATGCCGATGATCTTCTTCGGCTTCACCCAATGCCCGGCGGTGTGCCCGACCACCCTCGCCCGCGCGGCGCAGATCAAGAAACTGATGGGCAAGGACGGCGACCGTCTGCAGGTGATTTTCATCACCCTGGACCCGGAGCGCGACACGCCGCAGATCCTCGACGCCTACGTCAAAGCCTTCGACCCGAGCTTCGTCGCCCTCTACGGCACGCTGGAAGAAACCAGGGCCACCGCCAAGGAATTCGACGTGTTCTTCGAGAAAGTCCCGGCGGGCGACACCTACACCCTCTCGCACACGTCCACCAGTTACGTCTACGACTCGCGCGGCCAGTTGCGCCTGGGTCTGTCTGTATCGCTTTCGGCACAAGAGTGCACGGAAGATTTGCTCACCGTTATGGAGGTCTGCTGATGCACCCCGTTCTGAACAACATCAAACGCGCCGTTCTCGCGCTGTCGCTGCTGGGCCTGGCTTCTCAGGTCTGCGCGCAGACCCAGGTCGATAACGCCTGGGTACGGGCGACCGTGCCAACCCAGTCGGCCAGCGGCGCGTTCATGACCGTCACCGCCGACAGCGACAGCAAACTGCTCAGTGTCGCTTCGCCAGTGGCCAAGGATGTGCAGATCCACGAAATGACCATGAAGAACGATGTGATGAGCATGGGGCCGGTGAAATCCGTCGACCTGCCGGCTGGCAAAGCGGTCAAGTTCGACCCGAACGGCTACCACGTGATGCTGATGGGCCTGACCGGCCAGCTGAAAGAAGGCGAAAGCGTGCCGCTGACCCTGACCGTGGAAAACGCCAAGGGCGAGCAAGAGACGGTTGAAGTCAAAGCACCGGTTCGCGCACTGACCACGATGCAAGGTCACGATCACAGCAAGATGCATTGATCTGACGGTGCGGTAATAAAAAACGGGGCGGCCTGAATGATCAGACCGCCCCGTTTTTTTATGGCATTCAGGAAACTCGGAAGCCGGCGGCATCACTTACTGCCAGCGCTCGCCGACCTTGCGCCTGCCGGGGCTTAAACAGCCTGAAACAATAAAGCGAGCGCCGCAACCACCCGCCTGGCTCGACGCAATCGAGCTGCGAGCAAAGCCGGCCGAGGCCTGCAGGCTGTCCGCAGATCTGCAGGAACGGATCAGGCGGTTGTTTAAAAAGGCGATCAGGCATTCCACCCTTGGTATCATCGCGCACACTTTTATGACGGTTTGATGGCTGGAAGGTCTTTTTGTGAGCGTTCTTTTTCGTTGGTTGCGGCAGCCGCATGCGCGCCTCTTTTCCCTGATTCTGCTGGTACTGATCGTACCGGTGTGCCTGCGCGCGGCGTTGGGCTGGTCATCACCGCTGGGCTATCTGTCCGATCTGGCGATCGGCAGTCTGCTGGTGCTGGTGCTGCATCGCCGGGCGTGGTGGCTGGCGTTGCCGTTGCTGCTGTTCTGGGGGCTGCTGGCGGTGGCGACCGCCGAGCTGGTCAGCGCTGTCGGCCGCCTGCCGAACCCTGCCGACCTGCATTACCTGATCGACCCGCAGTTCGTGGAAAACTCCAGCGGTGGCGGCCTCGCCCATCCGGCGCTGGGGATTGCCTTGCTGCTGGCACTCGGTCTCTGGCTGGCGACCCGTTTCGCCAATCGCAGCCAACCTGCGTCTGCCCTGCCCCGTACCCTGTGGGCCGCCCCAGCGCTGCTGTTCGCCGCGCACTGGGGCGTGCAGAACCTGTGGCCGAATGATCAAGACCCGTGGCGCCTCTACAACCTGCCGCATCACTTGCTCGCCACGCAGGTGGCCGACCTGCAGTTGCAGGCCGAGGAATGGCTGGACGGTGATGTCGAACCCGCTGCGCCGCAGATGGCCGGGCTGACCGACCTGGACCTCAATGGCCGCAAGCTGCTGGCCGCACCGGGTCAGGCGCGCAACGTATTGATCATCGCGCTGGAAGGCATTCCCGGTGCCTACATCCGCGCCAACCGCGAGGCGATCGGCAGTCGTTACCAGGAAGAGCTGATGCCCAACCTCAGCCGCTGGGCCGAGCGCGGCATGAACACCCCGGATTACGTGCTGCACACCCACCAGACCATTCGCGGTCTGTACGCCATGCTCTGTGGTGATTACGACAAGCTCAACAACGGCACGCCCAAAGGCGTGGAAATGCTCACCCAGCAGGAGCGCAATCAGGCGTGCCTGCCGGCGCAGCTGCGACAGAACGGCTTCAGCACCCACTACCTGCAAGGCGCCGGGCTGCGCTTCATGGCCAAAGACAAGATCATGCCGCACATCGGCTTCGATGCGACCCATGGTCTGGAGTGGTTCAGCAACGCCAACTACCTGGAGTTCCCGTGGGGCAAGGATGACAAGGCCTTCTTCGAAGGTGCGCTGGAATACGTCGGCCAACTGAAGCAGCAAAAACAACCGTGGATGCTCACCTTGCTGACCGTCGGCACGCACCAGCCCTACTCCGCGCCCGAAGATTATCTGGCGCGCTACGACACGCCGAAACAGGCCGCCGTCGGCTATCTCGACGATGCGCTGGAGCAATTTCTCAGCGGTCTGGAAAGTCAGGGCGTGCTGAAAGATACGCTGGTGGTGATTACGTCGGACGAATCCCACGGCATCGATGGCGTGCGTCTGGCATCGTCCTGGGGCTTCAACCTGATGCTGGCGCCGGAACACGCGCAACTGCCTCGATTGAATCCCGGCGTGTACGGGCACGTCGATCTGAGCGCGTCGATCCTCGACTATTTCGACTTGCCGGTGCCGTCGGCGTTGAGCGGCCGTTCACTGTTCCGTGATTACGACAGCGGGCGCGAAATCATGTCCTTCACCAACGGCAAGCTGCGTTATCACAACGGTCAGGGGATCTTCTCCGAGTGCGACATGCCGCGCCGCTGCCGCTATTACCAGAGCGCCGGATTCATTGCCGACAGCGCCGCGTTCAAGGGCAACGAAAGCAGCCAGCAGGCCCGCCAGATTGCCGCACGCGCCATGGCGCTGGACCTGTCGCTGCTGCGCTCGCCGCTCAATCAGCGTTATCAGTTCGGCAGCAACAACGTCATCCCGCTGCAAGCGCAAATCAACGATGACTGGGCCGACAACCTGATCGGCGCGCAATACCTGGAAATGCCCAAAGGCTCACACACTCGCGTGCGCCTGACCGTGCGCTCGGTGGATCCGCAGCAGGCGGCGTACATTCAGCTCAAGGCCAAGGAGTTCGAACAGGACGTGCAACTGGGCCTGCCGAGCGAGATGGTCGCCACCGCCGATCAGCCGCTGGAGATGGACTTCAGCTTCGACAACCCGCAACCGCGCAAGGCTTTCTCGTTTCACTTGCTGGGTTATGGATTGGGTGCGGTGGAGGTCACGGATTTCAGTGTCATCACCGAGTTGCCGGGGCAGGAAGATCCACTGGATGCGATGCCGGAGGATGATACGGCGCAGTCGAGCTGATCACCTTCAATTGCCCGCTGAAAGACTGCGGCTATCAACCCCCAATAGCCCGCCTATTAGCTGAGTGCCCGAGTCGGGTCTAGCCTTACCAGTCCGAAGTCGGCAGCAGCCGGCCGCAGCAGACCTGATAAGGATCCGAACATGGCAAACGAATCGAAATGCCCGTTCAACCACGCCGCCGGTGGTGGTACGACAAACCGTGACTGGTGGCCCAATCAACTGAACCTGAAGATTCTCAGCCAGCACTCGCCCAAGTCCGATCCGCTGGGCGAGGATTTCGACTACGCCACAGCCTTCAAGAGCCTGGATTTCCAGGCGCTGAAACAAGACCTGCGCGCGCTGATGACCGACTCTCAGGACTGGTGGCCGGCCGACTTCGGCCACTACGGCCCGTTGTTCGTGCGCATGGCCTGGCACAGTGCCGGCACCTATCGCACCGCTGATGGCCGCGGCGGCGCCGGTTCCGGGCAACAGCGTTTCGCCCCGCTCAACAGCTGGCCGGACAACGTCAGCCTCGACAAGGCGCGGCGCCTGCTGTGGCCGATCAAACAGAAATACGGACGCAAGATTTCCTGGGCCGACCTGATCGTCCTCACCGGTAACGTCGCGCTGGAATCGATGGGCTTCAAGACCTTCGGTTTCTCCGGCGGCCGTGCGGATGTGTGGGAGCCGGATGAAGACGTGTACTGGGGTTCGGAGCGCGAGTGGCTGGGCGGCGACAACCGTTACGGCAAAGACAAATCCGCCATGCAGGAACCCGGCGACGGCACGCTGGTGGCCGAACCGGACTTGCATGGCAAAGAGCAAAGCCGCACCGATCAGGCCGAACGCAATCTGGAAAAGCCGTTGGCCGCGGTGCAAATGGGCCTGATTTATGTGAACCCGGAAGGCCCTGAAGGCAATCCCGACCCGGTTGCCTCGGGTCGCGACATCCGCGAAACCTTCGGCCGCATGGCGATGAACGACGAAGAAACCGTGGCGCTGATCGCTGGCGGTCACGCCTTCGGCAAGACCCACGGTGCCGGCCCTGCGGACAATGTCGGGCCTGAACCGGAAGCCGCCGGGCTGGAACAACAGGGCCTCGGCTGGCGCAACGCATTCGGCACCGGCAAAGGCGCCGACACCATCACCAGCGGCCTCGAAGTGACCTGGACCACCACTCCGACGCAGTGGAGCAACAACTACCTGGAAAACCTGTTCGGCTTCGAGTGGGAACTGTTCAAGAGCCCGGCCGGTGCGCACCAGTGGAAACCGAAAAACGGCGCCGGCGCTGGTACCGTTCCGCATGCGCACGATCCGAGCAAGAAGCTTTCGCCAACCATGCTCACCTCTGACCTGGCGCTGCGTTTCGATCCGATCTACGAGCCGATTGCCCGGCGCTTCCTGGCCAACCCGGAGCAACTGGCCGATGCCTTCGCCCGCGCCTGGTACAAGCTGATCCACCGTGACATGGGTCCACTGTCGCGTTACCTCGGCCCGGAACTGCCGAACGAGGAACTGCTGTGGCAGGATCCGATTCCTGAAGTGACTCACCCGCTGATTGACAGCAACGACGCGGCGGCGCTGAAAAGCAAAGTGCTGGCGTCCGGCCTGTCGGTGGCGCAACTGGTTTCCACCGCATGGGCTGCTGCTTCGACATTCCGTGGCTCCGACAAGCGCGGCGGTGCCAACGGCGGGCGTCTGCGTCTGGCGCCGCAGAAGTTCTGGCAGGTCAATCAGCCGGAGCAACTGGACAAGGTGCTGCAGACGCTGGAAGGCATTCAGAACGAGTTCAATGCCGGTGCGTCCGGGAAGAAAGTCTCGCTGGCGGATTTGATCGTGCTGGCGGGCAATGCCGGGGTCGAGCAAGCGGCAAAAAATGCCGGGCACTCGGTGAGCGTGCCGTTCAACCCGGGGCGCAGCGATGCGACTCAGGAACAAACCGACGTCGAGTCGTTTGGTTTCCTCGAACCGATTGCCGATGGTTTCCGCAATTACAGCAAGGGCAAATACAGCGTATCCGCCGAAGCGTTGCTGATCGACAAGGCGCAACTGCTGACCCTCTCCGCCCCGGAAATGACCGTGCTGGTTGGTGGTCTGCGGGTCTTGGGGGCGAACGTCGGGCAAAGCCGACACGGCGTATTCACCGCTCGCCCTGAAGCGTTGACTAACGACTTCTTCACCAACCTGCTGGACATGGGCGTGGAGTGGAAACCGACTTCACCGGCAGCAGACGAGTTCGAAGGACGCGAGCGCAACACCGGCAACCTGAAATGGACGGCGACGCGGGTTGATCTGGTGTTTGGTTCCAACGCGATCCTGAGGGCGCTGGCCGAGGTCTATGCGAGTGCGGATGCGCACGAACAGTTCGTGAAGGATTTCGTGGCAGCGTGGGCCAAGGTGATGGAGCTGGACCGCTTCGATCTGTAGGAGCTGCGGCACGCTGCGAGCTTTTGATTCTGATCTTGAAAATCAAAGGCAAAAGATCGCAGCCTTCGGCAGCTCCTACACGGATTTATGGGCGACGCAATAAACTGTAGGAGCTGCGGCACGCTGCGATCTTTTGATCTTGATTTAAAAAATCAGGGATTGGTAAGCCACGCAAAAAACTGTGGGAGCGAGCTTGCTCGCGAATGCGGTGTGTCAGACACAGAGATGTCGACTGACAGTACCTATTCGCGAGCAAGCCCGCTCCCACAATTCGTTATGCGTTACGCCAGGCTTTTGCTGACGACTTCGTACACATCGCTGGACAACTGACCCGACGCCCGAATCCGCTCCAGCTCAGCCTTCATCAGCGCCTGACGCGCGCTGTCGTATTTACGCCAGCGGGTCAGCGGCGCCAGTTGCCGCGAGGCGATCTGCGGGTTGAAGCCGTTCAGCTCAATCACCAGGTCCGCGAGGAAGCGGTAGCCCGAACCGTCAGCGGCGTGGAAGTTGATCAGGTTCTGCCCGGCGAACGCGCCGACCAGTGCCCGCACCTTGTTCGGGTTCTTGATGTTGAACGCCGGGTGCTGCATCAAGGCTTTGACCCGCGCCAGACCGCCAGGCAGGGTGCTGCCGGCCTGCACACTGAACCACTGATCCATCACCAGTGGGTTGTCCTTGAAGTGCTCGGCGAAGCTCGCCAGTGCCAAAGCTTTCTGCTCTTCGAACGGCGAGTTGACCAGCACCGCCAGCGCGGTCAGGCGCTCGGTCATGTTGTCGCTGGTTTCGAACTGCTCGAGGGCGGCGGCCAGCACTTCCGGCTTGCCGCTGAGCATCAGGTACGACAGCGCAATGTTCTGCAGCGCACGGCGGGCGAAATGCTCGGCCTCGGCCACATACGGCGTCTGCTTCGACAGGTCGCGGTTGGCCTGATAACGCAGCCACAGCGCTTCGAACAGGTTGTCCGCCAGTTGCTTGCGCGCAAATTCGCGAGCGCTGTGGATCGCCTCGACGTCCGCCACTTCACTGATTTCGGTGAGATAGGCTTCGCTTGGCAGCGAAAGCATTTCGGCGACCATCGCCTGATCCAGCGACTCGTCGGACAGCACCGTTTTCAGCGCCGAGATCAGCCGCGGATCCAGCACCAGGCCCTCGCCCTTCTGCTGCTGGGCGATCAGTTCCTGCAGGACCTGCACCGACAGTTGCTGACCAGCGTCCCAGCGGTTGAAGCCATCGCTGTCGTGCTGCATCAGGAACATCAACTGGTCGCGGTTGTACGGGAAGCTCAGTTTCACCGGCGCCGAGAAGCCACGCAGCAGCGATGGCAGCGGTTGCTCAGCGATATCAACGAAGGTGAACGTCTGCTCGGCTTCGGTCACCGAGATCACCCGGCTGGTGCCTTGCGCCGACGCTTCACCGGCCAGACGCAGGGCAATCTCGTGACCCTGCGCGTCGAGCAGGCCCAGTTCGACTGGAATCACGAACGGCAGCTTTTCAACTTTGTCCGGAGTTTCCGGGCAGCTCTGGCGGAAGGTCAGGCTGTAGGTTTTCGCCGCGGCATCGTAGGACTCGCTCACCGCCAGGCGCGGTGTGCCAGCCTGGCTGTACCAGCGCTTGAACTGGGTCAGGTCGACGCCGTTGGCGTCTTCCATGGCCTTGACGAAATCGTCGCAGGTCACGGCCTGGCCATCGTGGCGTTCGAAGTACAGGTCACTGCCCTTGCGGAAGCCTTCGGCGCCCAGCAGGGTGTGGATCATGCCGACCACTTCCGAGCCCTTTTCGTACACGGTCAAGGTGTAGAAGTTGGAGATCTCGATAAAGCTGTCCGGACGCACCGCGTGAGCCATGGGACCCGCATCTTCGGCGAACTGGTGGGTACGCAGATACGCCACGTCCTGAATGCGCTTGACCGTGGCCGAGTTCATGTCCGAGGAGAAACCGGCGTCGCGGAACACGGTGAAGCCTTCCTTGAGCGACAGCTGGAACCAGTCGCGGCAAGTCACGCGGTTGCCCGACCAGTTGTGGAAGTACTCGTGAGCGACAATCGCTTCAACGCGCTGGTGTGCGGCGTCGGTGGCAGTTTCGGCGCGGGCCAGCACGGCGCTGGAGTTGAAGATGTTGAGGCCCTTGTTCTCCATCGCGCCCATGTTGAAGTCATTCACCGCGACGATCATGAAGATGTCCAGATCGTACTCGCGACCGTAGACCTCTTCGTCCCAGCGCATCGACTTCTTCAGGCTGTTCATCGCGTGCTGGCACTTGTCGATGTTTTCCGGCTCGACGTAGATGCGCAGCGCGACAGTGCGATCAGTCATGGTGGTGAAGGTGTCTTCAACACACCACAGGTCACCGGCCACCAGCGCGAACAGGTACGCCGGCTTCATGAACGGGTCTTCCCAGGTCGCCCAGTGCCGGCCGTCTTCGCCAGGGCCGGAGGCAATCGGGTTGCCGTTGGACAGCAGCACCGGATAGCTGTGCTGCTCGGCGACCACCGTGGTGGTGAACTTGCTCATCACGTCCGGGCGGTCGAGGTAATAGGTGATCTTGCGGAAGCCTTCGGCCTCGCACTGGGTGCAGAACATCGTGCCGGACTTGTACAGGCCTTCCAGCGCGGTGTTGGTTTCCGGATGGATGCGCACGCTGGTGTCGACCGTGAAGCTGGCGCTGGCCGGCTGCAGGGTCAGGGTGTTTTCCGTCAGTTGATAGTCGCCAGCGCTCAGTTCCCGGTCGGCCAGGGTCACCGACAGCAGCTCCAGTTGCTGGCCGTCCAGCACCAGCGGCGGCAGGCCCGGCCCACGCTCCGGGTTGCGGCGCATCACCAGTTGCGCGTGGACCAGACTGTGGTCCTCGAACAGCTCGAAGGTCAGGTGCGTCTCATCGATCAGGTACTCGGGCGCCTGATAGTCCTTCAGGTAAATCATCTTCGGTTGTTCGGTGCGCATGCGCGAATCCTTATTGATGCACGGCGAGTTGATACGCCGTGTACTTGCGAATGTTGATCACGCCGGTGTCGAAAATCAGGTACTGACCCTTGATCCCCAGCAGCGTGCCTTCGGCAATCGGGTTCTTGTCCAGGTTGAAGCTGACGATTTTGGCCGGGTATTGCTCGACCGGATAGCGGATTTCCAGCGGTTCGACGTCGGCAATCGTCTGAATGGCCTGTAGGCCGAATCGCTGTTGCAGGCCTTGCAAGCCCTCGGCGCAGCTGGCAAACAGCTGATCACGCACCTGAGCGAGGTCCACCGCCGCCGCATCGCCCTTGAGCAGTGCGCGCCAGTTGGTCTTGTCCGCCACCTGACTGCGGAACAGGTCTTCGACGAAGCCCGATTGCTGGCGCGTCGACACACGCATGATCGGCAACGCTTGACTGGCGCCCTGATCCAGCCAGCGGGTCGGCAGTTGGGTCGCGCGGGTGATGCCGACCTTGATCCCCGACGAGTTGGCCAGATACACCACATGATCGGTCATGCAGAATTTCTCGCCCCACTCCGGCTCGCGGCAGGTGCCGGCCTCGAAGTGGCAGCGCTCCGGACTCATGATGCACAGGTCGCACTGCGCCAGTCTGGTCATGCACGGGTAACAGTAACCCTGGCTGAAACTGGTTTTGGTCTTGCGCCCGCAATGGGTGCAGTGGATCGCCCCCAGGTACTCCAGACGCAGCGTGGTGCCGATCATCGGATTGACCGGCACCTCAAGCTCACCCAGACGAAACGCGTATTGCACATTCGGCCCGTCGAGGCGCGCCGACATTTTGCTGATTGCACCGCGGCCAATCTCGATCAATGGATAGCATCCGACTTGAACAGGATGTTCGGCACTTCGATCGACTTCGACGCACATTCCTGCGGGCCCATGTAACCGGTGCGCTGGTCCTCAGGCAGGTTCTGGATTTCCCAGGCGATCATCGCCTGCAGCGACAGCTCGCGCTGTTCCGCGGTGAGTTTGCCACCGTCGGACCATTTACCGATTTCCACGGCCAGTTTCAGGCTCTCGTAGATGTCCGGGGTGATGTTCTTGATCATCTCGTTAAAAGAGGACATCAGGGTCTCCGTGCTCTTTATTCACTAAAAAATTCAGGCAGCCAGTTTACGGCGGTTATACAAACCACCCAACAGACCGGTGAAGCATCCGATGAGTAACCCGCTGACGTGGGCGGCATTGGCGATCTGGCCGAAACCGATCATCGACACCAGCCCGGACATGCAAATCACCAGCCACACCAGCATCATCACCAGCACGCCACGCGGCAGGCGATACGCCGGGTTCGGCGCCAGCAACTGGAAGATCCAGCAGTGGCCGAGCAAACCGTACAGCACGCCGGACAGGCCACCGAACAGGCTCGGGCCGCTCCAGGCGAACTGCGCATAGTTCGACACCAGGCTGAACAACAGCGTCAGGCCGAGCAGATTGATGCTGCCCTGACGCGACTCGATGCGCCGCCCCAACTCCCAGTACCACATGCCGTTCATGGCCAGGTGCAGGATGCCGAAGTGCAGCAGCATCGGCGTAAACAGCCGCCACCACTGCCCCGCCGCGAGGCTGTCGGCCAGTGGTGTGAACTGGATGTACTCGCCGACCACGCGGAAGTCGAGGAAGGTCAGCCAGCGGATGGTCTCGAGGTTGTCGCCCAGATAGGTCAGGCCGCCCACCAGCAGGCTCAGCAACAGGATCAGCCCGGTGGCCTTGGCGTGTTTGAGTTGTTCGGCGAAGCTCGGGCGCTTGAAAGTCGCTGCTACCGGGATATCCAGTTGCTGCTCGGGATCCCCGGCCGGGAAACGCTCGTACAACGAAAGCACGTCGTCGCTGATTTCCGCCGGCGCCCACAGCACCTGCTCGCCCGCCTCTTCGCTGACCCGATGCGGCACCTGCATGCGTTGCAGCAATTTGACGAAACCGCTCAGGTCCACCGCCAACGGCAGACGCAATACCGCTACCGCACTCATTGCAGCACCTCCGGCCGCTCGACATCGACCCAGACAAATTTATGCGGATCGAGGCGGGTTTCCTGATCCAGACGATAGGCCACCAGTTTGCCGTAGAGCACCGCGCTGTAATCGAGACACGCGAGGTTCGGGCGGATCGGCGCCGGTTTGCCGCTGCGCCAGTAGTGACCGACGAACAGCAATGGCTCATCGGCGCCGTAACGCAGCAGGTTGTTTTTTTCAGCCGAGCTCAACGGCTTCTGCGCCACTGGCTCCGGCAGTGCGTCGGGCTGGAAGACGATGTCGCCGTAGGTTTTCGGGTCGTCTTCCCAGAATTTGGTGCGGAAGAACGAACGCACCAGACCGTCGCCGCTGGTCATGGTCAGGCCGTCCGGCAGACGCATGTCGGTGCCGCGCAACAGGCGATCGAACACGGTGCAGGCAAAGCTGCCGGGCACCGCCGAGGCCTGGAGGAAATGTTCATCGATGCGCGCATCGGGAAACAGCCCGCGCAACGGTTCGATCAGGCTCGCGTCCCAACAGGCGTGAACCACGCGGAAGCGCCCGGCATCCACCACCAGCGGCAACTCGTAGAACCAGTTGAGAAAGTCATGCCAGTCGCCCGGATGCTGTTCGAACTGGCTCAGGGTTTCCTGCAGCAGGCGCGCATGGCGCGGGGTGTGCTCGCGCACGAACTGCTTGCCGCTGCCCGGCAACGCCGGCGTGCTCCAGCCCAGTGCGTTGAATTCGTGGTTGCCCATGATGCACAACGCCTGCCCGGCCTCGACCATGTCGTGGACGATGTGCAGCGCCTCACGGATTCGCGGGCCACGGTCGATGATGTCGCCGACAAACACGGCCATGCGCGATGGATGGCGCCAGACCCCGCCCTGCTTGTGGTAACCGAGACGGTCCAGCAGGTGTTCAAGGGTCAGGGCGCATCCGTGCACGTCACCGATCAAGTCATAACTGCGCGCGGGATCGAGCATCAGTCGCCTCCACCACCCAGCTTGCTGCCCCAGCCGAGCTTGGTCCGGCAGACTTCGTAGTAGTTGTGGTCGAGCGGGTGAATCAGCCGCAGTTTCTGCGCTTTCTTGCTCACGGTGATGGTGTCGCCCGGCGCGCAGGTGAAGTGGTTCTGCCCGTCGCAGGAGACTTGCGGATAGATCTGCATGTTTTTCGACACGACGATTTTCAGCTCACTGTTGCCATCGACCACGATTGGCCGGCTCGACAACATATGGGGATACATCGGCACAATCACAATGGCATCGAGTTTGGGATGCATGATCGGCCCGCCGGCAGACAACGCGTAGGCCGTGGAGCCGGTCGGGGTGGCGACGATCAGGCCGTCGGCCTTCTGGCTGCAGACGAACTGGCCGTCGATGTACAGCTCGAATTCGATCATCCGCGTCGATTTGCCCGGGTGCAGCACCACGTCGTTCAGCGCATCGCCCTGGCCGATGGCCTCGGCATGCCGGCGGACTTCGGCCTGCAGCAGGAAGCGGTTTTCCACCAGATAGTGGCCGTCGAGGACCTTGGCCACTTCGACTTCCAGTTCATCCGGGCGGATATCGGTGAGGAAGCCAAGGCTGCCACGGTTGATCCCGAGCACCGGAATGTTGTGTTTGGCCAAGGCACGCGCAGCGCCGAGCAGGCTGCCGTCGCCGCCGACGACGATGACCATGTCGCAGACTTCACCGAGCATCTTGCGCGACGAGGTCTGCAGGCCGTGGCCCGGCAGGACTTCGGCGATGGTGTCTTCGAGAATCACGTGCAGGTGACGATCGAGCAGAAAGCGTTTCAGTCGGCGGACGGTATCCAGCACCTGGGAACTGCCCAGGCGACCGATGATGCCGATATTACGAAATTGCTCCATGGGACCTCTGCGGACAATCGAAAACGCGAAAAGCACGATTATGGGCGAAAGCCTGCGATAGACAAAATCCTTTCAGCCTCAAGGATGCGCCGGTGTTTCAGGCTATGCTCGCAAGATGATCCTGTTTCCCGACCTGCTGCAGCTGCCGCACCAATTACGCCATCCGGAAGTGCGGGATCTGGCGTGGGTGATTCTCGCCCCGCCGATGCTCGCGACCGCGCCATGGCCGCAGCGCCACCCGCTGGCCGGCAGCGATTGGGTCGGCGATCCGCAGCGCCTGGAGCACTGGCTGCGGCAACTGGATCGCGACAGTTATGCCTTGCTGCACTGGCTGTCGCAGGCGCGCACCCGGCGCCTGGGTCTGTATTACGAGCGTTTGTGGCAGTTTGCCGTGGAGCATGCGCCGGGCATCGAACTGCTTGCCGCCAACCTGCCGATCCGCCGCGAAGGCCACACTCTCGGCGAACTGGACATGCTGCTGCGCGACCGCGACGGCGTGCATCACCTGGAACTGGCGATCAAGCTCTACCTCGGTCCGCAGCACGGCGATGGGCATGACCCGGCGCAATGGCTGGGCCCGGGTTGTCATGATCGACTGGACCGTAAACTGGCGCATCTGACTGAGCATCAGTTGCCGATCTCGGCCCGCCCGGAAAGCCGCGCGACGCTGGCAGCGCTGGATATCGAAGTGTTCAGTGCGCAGTTGTGGCTGGGCGGCTACCTGCTATATCCGTGGCCCGGTCAGGCCGCGGCGCCGCAAGGCGCGCATCCGCAGCATCTACGCGGCAGCTGGCTGCATCAGAAGGATTGGCTGGCGTTTGTCGCCCAGCGCCCGAGCGGACGCTGGCAACCGCTGCCGCGCCATGCATGGCTGGCGCCGGCGCATTACCCGCCCGATCAGGCCTGGAGCGCTGAGCAGTTGCGGCTGTGGCTGGAGGCGCTGGACCCGATGGCGCCGGCGCAGCTGATGGTGCGCCTGATCGAGAATGCACAGGGCGAATGGGAAGAGGCAGAGCGATTGTTTCTGGTGGCGGATCTTTGGCCGAATGTGCCGGGGCAGGTTTGAGATTCTTCAGCGCCTGAACTGCCCCCTTCGCGAGCAAGCCCGCTCCCACCGTTTCAAATGCATTCCAAATGGCAAATTGAAATACGCTCCTCTGTGGGAGCAGGCCTGCTCCCACAGTTCAAATGCATTCCAAATGGCAAATTGAAATACGGTCCCCTGTGGGAGCGGGCTTGCTCGCGAAAGGGCCAACGCGGTCTAGACGGACAACCGCACAGCCAACGCCGCCAAGGTAATCAGCAACACCGGCACCGTCAGCACAATCCCCACCTTGAAGTAATAACCCCAGCCAATGCGGATATCCTTGCGCGCCAGCACATGCAGCCAGAGCAAGGTCGCCAGACTGCCGATCGGGGTGATCTTCGGCCCGAGATCGCTGCCGATCACGTTGGCGTAGATCATCGCTTCTTTCACCACCCCCGTGGCCTGACTGGCGTCGATCGACAGCAACCCGATCAGCACCGTCGGCAGGTTGTTCATGATCGACGACAACAGCGCGGTCAACACCCCGGTGCCCATCGCGGCGCCCCACACGCCGTAGCCGGCGAACACATCCAGCCAACCGGCCAGATAGCTGGTCAGCCCGGCATTGCGCAGGCCATAGACCACCAGGTACATGCCCAGCGAGAAAATCACGATCTGCCACGGCGCGTCCTTGAGCACCTTGCGCGTGGAAATCTTGTGGCCGCGGGCGGCGATCCCCAGCAGCAGCGCGGCGCAGACCGCCGAGATCGCGCTGATCGGAATGCCCATCTGTTCGAGGAAGAAGCAGCCGATCAACAGGATCACCAACACCGCCCAACCGGCGTAGAACGTGGCCTTGTCGTGGATCGCGGTGTGCGGCTGGTCGAGCTGCTCCGGGTCGTAGTCTTTGGGAATGTCGCGACGGAAGAACCACATCAATACGCCGAGCGTGGCGGCCACGCTGACAAAGTTGACCGGCACCATCACCGCCGCATAACGGTTGAAGCCGATGTGAAAGAAGTCCGCCGAGACGATGTTGACCAGGTTCGACACCACCAGCGGCAGGCTCGCGGTGTCGGCAATGAAGCCGGCGCCCATCACGAACGCCAGGGTTGCCGACGGGGAAAAGCGCAATGCCAGCAGCATCGAAATAACGATCGGCGTGAGGATCAGCGCCGCGCCGTCATTGGCGAACAGCGCCGACACCAGTGCGCCGAGCAACACCATGAAGGCAAGCAGCTTGCGCCCACTGCCCCGCCCCCAGCGAGCCACGTGCAGCGCGGCCCAGGCGAAGAAACCGGCTTCGTCGAGCAACAGGCTGATGATGATCAGTGCGACAAAGGTACCGGTGGCGTTCCAGATGATCTGCCACACCAGCGGAATATCGCTCAAATGCACAACGCCGCAGATAAGCGCCAGCAGCGCGCCGAGCGTCGCGCTCCAGCCGACGCCGAGGCCTTTGGGTTGCCAGATGACAAGGGTAATGGTCAGCAGGAAGATCAGTGACGCAGCGAGCATTCGCAACAGCCTTCAAATTTCAAATGAGTGGAGATCCCCATGTGGGAGCGGGCTTGCTCGCGAAGGCGGTGTGTCAGACACAACGTTGTCATCTGACACACCGCCTTCGCGAGCAAGCCCGCTCCCACAGGATCTCTGTTTTATCGCAGCTCTGACCAGATTATTTTTTGTGTTGTTCCACGAATTTCCCGTACGCGTTGATGAAATTTTGCAGGAACGGCTTGACCGACTCACTCAGCTTGCCCGCCTCGTCAAACGCCGAACCCGCGCCGCCCAGATACGCCTCTGGCTGCTGCATGCACGGCACGTCGAGAAACACGAAGGACTGGCGCAGATGCTGGTTGGCGCCGAAGCCGCCAATCGCCCCCGGCGACACGCTGATCACCGCCCCCGGCTTGCCGCTCCAGGCGCTTTTGCCATACGGCCGTGAGCCGACATCAATCGCATTCTTCAGAGGTGCCGGCACCGAGCGGTTGTATTCCGGGGTGACAAACAGCACCGCGTCGGATGAGCCGACTTCCTGGCGGAAAGTGCTGTAGGCTGCCGGCGGCGTATCGCCGTCGATGTCTTCGTTGTACAGCGGCAGATCGCCGATCTCGACAATCTTCAGTTTGAGGTTCGCCGGCGCCAGTTCGGCCAGCGCCAGGGCGACTTTGCGATTGATCGATGCTTTGCGCAGGCTGCCGACGACTACAGCGACGTTGTAGACATTGCTCATGGAAGACTCTCGACTGTCGGTGGGAAGAGCCTGTAGTTATAGATGATTCGATGACGGTTTCACCAGCGGGCAGGGAAATTCCCCGATGCTGATTATTTTTTTCCTGTAGGAAAACTTACAGGGCTTGATGACGGTCTACCAAGCCGCAAATCAAGCGTTTTATCTCCAGAGGTTCTAAGCAGATGGCAGCAGTACTCGTCGGTCAGTTCCATGCAAGAGATGCGGAAGGCCGCGTTTATTCCGTGCATGAATTCCAGGAATCCAACCCGTCGGCAGACGGTTCCACTGGCTCGGAGCCGATTTACAGACTGGCCATTGGCGATCGCGTCAACAAAGTCAGTGACAACGAGTTTTTTCTGGTTCAGTCAGGCATCACCCTGATCCGCGAACCCGAGCCCACCGCCGCTTCATAACCGAGTGTTATGAGCAGAAGTCATATGCGCAGACTTGGGGTAGGATTCAGCCCTTGACCCCACCTGCTGAACATGGACTTCACGCATGCGTTTACGTCATATCGAAGTGATTCAGGCGCTGTTGCAGACCGGTCACCTGGGCACCGCCGCCGAATGGCTGCAGTTGCCGGTGGCCGAGGTCGAAGCGCGTTTGCGCGAAGCCGAGAGTCAGTTGGGGTTCATGCTGTTCGCCAGCGTTCGCGGGCGCCTGCAATCGACGCCGGAAGCGCGGGCGCTGCAGGTCGAAATCGCTCACGTCTATGAGGCGCTGGAGCCGCTGCAGCGCCTGGCCAGCAGCCTCAAGCAATATCTCGCGCCACCCTTGCGCATTATCGGCACCCCGCCGCTGGCGCAACAGCTGTTGCCGCAAAGCATCGCCCTGCTGCGTCGGCGCCTGCCGGATGCGCCGTGCCGCCTGCTCGGCGCCGCCACGGGCGACATCGTGCGCAGCCTGTTACTGCGCGAAAGCGATCTGGGCCTGAGCCTGCACGATCCGGAACACCCCGACATTCACGCGCAACCGCTGGCCCAGGGCAAGTTGCAACTGCTCGCGCCCCACGGCTGGCTGCAACCGAAGCAGAAATACATCTCCCTGCAGGACCTGGCCGGCCAGGCGATGGTCGGCCTCGAAGGCCAGGACCCGCTCAGCCCGGCGCTGGAAAACAAGCTGCAGGGCCTGCGCCCGGCGCCAAGCTTCCAGACCCGGGTGCAAACCCATCAGATGATGCGCAGCATGGTCGAGGCCGGCGAAGGCCTGGCCATCGTCGACCCGTTCACTGCTGTCGGCGCACGGGCCGGCGGACTGGATGTCTGCCCGTTGTCACCGGCGGTGCCGATCAGCCTGTATGCCCTGACCTACCGCCACAGTGCCACGCCCGCCGCGATTCAGACCCTGCTGACGATCGTCACGGAACAAGCCGAGGCGATGCTCGCGAGCTGAGCGGGTTTTCCAGCGGGTTATCGAACAGGCGATACCAGAACAGCGCGACTTCCTCGGTGTGCGGATCAATCCCGCGATAGCGCAGATGGTCGATGCCGCCGATCTCGTAGCCACAACGCTCATACAGGCGACAGGCGCCAAGGTTGTTGTTCTGGGTTTCGAGCATGATCCCCGGCAGCTTTTTCTTGCGGCTCCAGAATTGCGCCACATCGAGCAACGCTTTCGCCACCCCGTGCCGACGCGCCGGCGCATGCACCGCCAGCTCATCGATGTGCGCAAAACCGTTCCAGTTGGTGCTGATCACCAGATGACCCACCGGCTCGTCGTCCAGATACGCCATGAAAATTGCGCTGTCGGCGGCATCGCGGAAGCTGCTGAACTCTTCGGGATCGATGCCATAGCATTTGCGGTACGGCACGATCGGCGTCAGCGGCCATTGCGCCACTGGCCGGCCGATCACCGCCGCGCCATAAGCCGATACGTCGAAACTGAAGTCGCTGCCCCAGATGTAGGCAGCGAAACCATCGTCGGCGACCCGCACCGACAGCCCTGGGTATTTCGGATTCATGACCGGTTGCATACTCGGAAAAGTCCTCATTCCTTTACACAATCGACGGTGTACTGCCGTCCATTGCCTTCATCTTCATGTTGCAGTCCGTGCACATCAGCGACGAAACCGGGAAAGCTGCTATCGAAGGTGCGGGCGAATTCAAGGTAATCGATGATCGAGCGGGTCGTCTCGGTAAAGCGCTCGCCGGGCATGATCAACGGAATCCCCGGTGGATACGGCACCAGCATCACCGCCGCGACCCGGCCCTCCAACGCATCGATCGGCACCGCCTCGACCTCGCCACGCACCAGATGATCATAGGCGTGGGCCGGCTTCATGGCGATCTCCGGCATTACCGTGTACATGCGCTTGAGGTGGCGGGCGGTGGCGTTGCTGCGGTAACAGGCGTGCAGTTGATCGCACAAGTCGCGCAGACCCATGCCGCGATAGCGCGCGGTATCCTGTTGCGCGACACAGGGCAGGCAGCTGGCCAGGCTGACGTTGGCGTCGTAACTGCGTTTGAATTCCAGCAACTCGGTGAGCAGCGTGCTCCATTTGCCCTTGGTGATGCCCATCGAGAACAGCACCAGGAATGAATACAGCCCGGTCTTCTCCACCACCAGCCCGCGCTCCCAGAGGAATTTGCTGACCACCGCCGCCGGAATGCCCTTCTCGCTCAACGCACCACCGGCATTCAAGCCAGGCATCACCAGCGTCACCTTGATCGGATCAAGCAGCACGTAGTCGTCGCTGACCTCGCCGAAGCCGTGCCAGTCGGCGTCCGGCTGCAGCAGCCAGTCGGCGGTCTGCACCCGATCGATGCCTTCGACGCCAGGTGGTTGCCAGATCGAGAACCACCAGTCATCGGCGGCGATGTGCTGGCGCAGATTGGCCAGCGCGCGGCGGAAACTCAGCGCTTCATCGAAGGTTTCCTGCAGCAACGAACGCCCGGCCGGGCCTTCCATCATCGCCGAGGCCACGTCGAGCGAGGCAATGATGCTGTATTGCGGCGAGGTCGAGATGTGCATCATGAACGCTTCGTTGAAACGGTCACGATCGAGTTGCCGCGCACCGCCGTCCTGCACGTGGATCATCGAAGCCTGACTGAACGCGGCGAGCAGTTTGTGCGTGGAATGGGTGGTGAACACCAGCGGGCTGTCCTCGCCGCGCGAAGTGGCCATGCCGTAGCGCCCGGCGAAGAATTCGTGAAACGCCGCGTAGGCGTACCAGGCTTCGTCGAAATGCAGCACTTCGACGCTGTTGCCCAGGCTCTGTTTGATCAGCTCGGCGTTGTAGCACAGGCCGTCGTAGGTCGAATTGGTCACCACCGCCAGTTTGACTTTCGGCGCACGGCCCTTGGTCAGCGGGCTGGCGTCGATTTTGGCCTGGATCGATTCGCGGCTGAATTCACTTAGCGGAATCGGGCCGATGATCCCCAGCTCGTTGCGCTCCGGGCACAGGTACAACGGGATCGCCCCGGTCATGATGATCGCGTGCAACACCGACTTGTGGCAGTTGCGGTCGACCAGCACCAGATCATCCCGACCCACCATCGAGTGCCAGACGATCTTGTTGGCGGTCGAGGTGCCGTTGATCACGAAAAACGTGTGATCGGCGCCAAAGTTGCGCGCCGCACGGGCTTCGGCTTCGGCCAGCGGGCCGGTGTGATCGAGCAGCGAACCGAGTTCCGGCACCGACACCGACAAATCCGAACGCAGGGTGTTTTCGCCGAAGAACTGATGAAACGCCTGCCCCACCGGGCTCTTGTGATAGGCCACACCGCCGCCATGTCCGGGGGTGTGCCAGGAATAATTGGAATCGGCGGTGTGCTGCACCAACGCCTTGAAAAACGGCGGCAGCAGGCCATCAAGGTACTTGCGCGCCGCCCGCGCCACTTGCCGCGCCAGAAACGGCACGGTGTCTTCGAACAGATAGAGAATGCCGCGCAGTTGATTGAGCTCAGCCATGGCATCGGCCGGGGCGTTTTCCAGGGTGACCTGTTCGCCCAGGGCAAAGATCGGCAGATCCGGCGCCCGCACCCGGGCCAGGCCGATCAGTTCGGCCATGTTCTGCAACAAGTGGGAATCGGCGCTGGCGTCTTCGGCCGCGATCAGCATGCACGCCAGACCATGATGGGTCGACGCCACCAACCGCCCTTCGGTGTAGTCGATGGCCGAAACGATATTGAAACCTTCCTGCTCCAGCTCCCGGGCGATGCCCCGGATACGGTCACCGGCGACCGTGTCGGCCTTGATGTCGCGGTGGACGATCAGCACCGGAAACTTCAAATCTTTGTACATGAGGCTCAGTGTCCCGAGGCGGCGGATCAGAATCTGCCAATGCACTCAGGGTAGAGGGTTGCAGCGAAAGTGGCGAGAGTGGCCAGTTGGCTTCATACCGCCAAAAGCAAAAGATCGCAGCCTGCGGCAGCTCCTACAGCGAAACGCGTTCCAATGTAGGAGCTGCCGCAGGCTGCGATCTTTTGATCTTGGGCTTTCAAGCCTGAGCATCCGCCTCGGCAATCTGCGTCCACAGCGCCGGCCCACCCGCCGACTTGGCGATAATCTCCAGCCGCGCCATGTGCGCCGCCAGCTCTTCTTCCGTCGCCCGAATGATCCGCGCCGGCTGACGATCGGCCGGCAGGCGGCGGATTTCGGTGGCAGAATTGTCCGCGCCCTCGCCCGTGCCATTGCCGTCGGAGGCGTTGCCCGCCAGCGACAGGCTGGTCTGGCCACCGGTCATGGTCAGGTAGACGTCGGCGAGAATCTCCGAGTCGAGCAAGGCGCCGTGCAGTTCGCGGCCGGAGTTGTCGACGCCATAGCGTTTGCACAAGGCGTCGAGGCTGTTGCGCTGCCCCGGGTGACGTTCCCGGGCCATCATCAGGGTATCGAGGATGGTGCAATGCTGGGTGATGTCGGCGCGATCGTGCTGACCCATCAGGGCGAATTCGTTGTTGATGAAGCCAACGTCAAACGCCGCGTTATGGATGATCAGCTGCGCGCCTTTGATGAACTCGAAGAACTCGTCGGCGACTTCGGCGAAACGCGGCTTGCCGACCAGGAATTCGTTGGTGATGCCGTGAACGCCGATCGCGCCTTCGTCACTTTCGCGATCCGGTTGCAGGTAGACGTGAAAGTGCCGGCCCGTCAGGCGCCGACCGATCAGTTCGACACAACCGATTTCAATGATCCGGTGACCATCGGTCACCGGCATGCCGGTGGTTTCGGTATCGAGTACAACGGATCTGGTGGCCATCAGTGTTCAGTTCTCAACGGGGTCAATCGTGCAAAAGCGGCGATGTTAACACGCTCGCCACCAACCCTGTAGGAGCTGCCGAAGGCTGCGATCTTTTGATCTGGTTTCGCGTTAAAAGCAAGATCAAAAGATCGCAGCCTTCGGCAGCTCCTACAAGGGAATTGCGATCCCCTGTGGGAGCGAGCTTGCTCGCGAATGGGCGCGACACGAATACGAGAGAAGACTCAGCTCTGCTTGTAACCGCGTACTTCATCCACCCCACGGTTAGCCAACTGGTCAGCTCGTTCGTTGCCGTGATGCCCGATGTGTCCGCGCACCCATTTCCAGGTGACTTTGTGGCGGTTGACCTGCTCGTCCAGCTCTTTCCACAGGTCGGCGTTTTTCACTGGCTCTTTCGCCGCGGTTTTCCAGCCGCGTTTCTTCCAGTTGGCCATCCACTCGTTGATGCCCTTCATCACGTATTGCGAGTCGGTCACCAGCAACACTTCGCACGGGCGTTTCAAGGCTTCGAGGCCGCGGATCGCGCCGAGCAGTTCCATGCGGTTGTTGGTGGTGTTGGCCTCGCCGCCCCACAGTTCCTTTTCCACGCCCTTGCACACCAGCAAGGCGCCCCAGCCGCCCGGGCCGGGGTTGCCCTTGCAGGCGCCGTCGGTGAACAGTTCTACGCTATCGACGCTTTCGCTCATGCCACTCTATCCAGAAAAAAATGCCTGGCCTCGTCAATCACGGATCGACGATGGCCCGGGCCGGAGCAGGTCCGGCCACGATAAAAAGAAGGTTTACGGTTCGATACGACGACGATTGACCTTGGCCATCGGCAGCGGAATCAGCTTGCCCATCGGCTCGCGGCGCTCCTGACGCAGCGGGCGCAGGCCGACCACGATCTTGCGCGCGACCAGTAAATAGAAGCCTGCGCCCGACAGTTGCCAGTGACCGGCCCTGCGTTCCCAGCCGGCCAGTCGAGCCTGCCACTTGGGCGACGCGAGCGGCGGACGATAGCACCCGAAGCGGCGTTTCTCCAGCGCAAAGCCCAGCAGGTTGAGCCAGTCGGCGACCCGCGACGGCGAGATGCAGCGTGCCTGGCGCAAGGCGTCCTGGGCAAATACATGGCGCAGGCCCCAAGTGCTCCAGGGGTTAATGCCGATGATCAGCAGATGCCCGCCGGGGCGCACGCTGCTCGCCGCTTCACGCAGCAAACCGTGGGGCGACAGGCAGAAATCCAGACCATGCTGCAATACCACCACATCGGCGGCATGCTCGCTCAACGGCCAGGCCTGTTCCTCGCAGACGATCTCCACCCCTGGCAACGGCGCCCCCAGGCGTACGTTGCGCTGCACCTGCGGCGCCGATGGCGGGGTCTCGGCGGACGGCCCGTAATGCACCAGATAACCACCAAAGAAGCGCCCCAACTCGTCTTCAAGCATGCGCCGTTCTTCATCCAGCAGAAATTGCCCGAGCGGGCCGGCCAGCCATTCACGGGCCGCGCCGATCAACGCCAGCCAGTCGGGATCGGCCTGAGCGAACGCTTTATCGGTCATGTCATTCTCCAACGCCGCTAGAAGCTCTAAGATGCGCCAATGTTTTCCGCTTGGCGAATTCCCCCGATGATACAGATCAGTGCCCTGCCCGCGTTCACCGACAACTACATCTGGTTGTTACAGGATCACCGCAACCAACGCTGCGCGGTGGTCGATCCGGGCGATGCCGCGCCGGTGCAGGCCTGGCTTGACGCCCATCCGGACTGGGTGCTGAGCGATATTCTGATCACCCACCATCACCACGACCACGTCGGCGGCGTCGAACGCCTGAAAGCGGCGACCGGCGCCAAGGTCTACGGCCCGGCCAGCGAAAACATCCCGGGACGCGATGTGGCGCTCGAGGATAACGACACGGTCAGCGTCCTCGGTTGGGATTTTGCTGTCTATGCGGTGCCGGGTCACACCCTGGGGCACATCGCCTATTACCATCACGGCCTGCTGTTCTGTGGCGACACGCTGTTCGCCGCCGGTTGCGGGCGGCTATTCGAAGGCACCCCGCAGCAGATGCACCACTCGCTGAGCCGCCTCGCCGCCCTGCCCGAGGATACGCTGGTGTATTGCACCCACGAATACACCCTGAGCAACCTGAAGTTTGCCGCCGCCGTCGAACCGGACAATCCGGACATCGCCGCCCGTCTGAAAGACGTCAGCGAAAAACGCGAAAAAGGCGTGATGACCCTGCCCTCGACCCTGGCCCTGGAAAAGCTCACCAATCCGTTTTTGCGCACCGCTGAAACATTAGTTAAACAAAAAGTGGACGAACGGGCGGGCGCTCAAAACCGGGCGCCGAGTGAGGTTTTTGCGGCGTTGCGAGCCTGGAAAGATACGTTCTAAGTGACTCACCCGCTGCTACAGAAATTCTGAATGGTTGACCGCAGGGGGTGCGCTTTCTAGAATCGCCCGACATTTTTGCCCGGAACTTACTTCCAGCCAATGTCGTCATCCATACGTAAGTCCGTCAATTCAGACACGTTGACCCGCCTGGCTCAAGCCATCGCGGTGGCTGTGTCCGCCACTCTGGCGGGCTGCTCCAGCCATGCTCCGCAGTCTGAAGCGAGCCATACGCCGAATATTGCTGCGCGCGCCAAGCAGAAGCCGATCTGGCTGAGCGAAAAGCCCAGCCCGCAGGTGCCTCAGGACATCTGGGAGCGGATGCGCGGCGGTTTTCAGCTGCAGGACGGCCTGGGCGTGAACCCGCGCATCGAACAACAGCGTCTGTGGTTTGCCAGCAACCCTTCCTTTCTCGAGAGCGCCGGCGAACGCGGCAGTCTCTACATTCATTACATCGTCGAGCGTCTTGAAGAGCGCAACATGCCGCTGGAGCTGGCCCTGCTGCCAGTGATCGAGAGCGCCTACAACCCGATGGCCTACTCGCGGTCCGACGCCTCGGGCCTGTGGCAGTTCATCCCGTCCACCGGGCGCTACTACAACCTGCGCCAGACGCGGTTTTATGACGGTCGTCGCGACATCACCGCCTCGACCACCGCCGCGATGGATTACCTGACCCGGCTGCACGATATGTTCAACGGTGACTGGCTGCTGGCCCTGGCCGCCTACAACGCTGGCGAAGGCACGGTCAGCCGCGCCATCGAGCGTAACGAGAAGCTCGGCCTGCCAACCGATTACTGGAACCTGTCGTCATTGCCGGCGGAAACCCAGGCCTACGTGCCGAAACTGCTGGCGCTGTCGCAAGTGGTACTGGCGCCGGAAGCCTACGGGGTGAACCTCAACCCGATCGCCAACGAACCGTATTTCCAGGTCGTCGAAATCAACCAGCGCATGGACCTGTCCAAGGTTGCAGCGGTGGCCAATATCGACGAAGACGAACTGTTCCAGCTCAACCCGGCCTTCAAACAGCGCACCACCGTCGACGGCCCGCAGCATCTGCTGGTGCCGACGTCCAAGGCGCAACTGCTGACGGCCAGCCTGCAGACCATGCGCCCGGAAGAGCTGATCAGCCCGCGCTCGCTGAAACCGGTATTCGAAGGCGCCGATCCGACTGAAGTGGCACAGCTCAAGCGTGCTTATCGCGTGAAGCGTGGCGACAACCTCGGTTCCATCGCCAAGGCGAACAAGGTCGAAGTCAAGGATCTGCAGCGCTGGAACAAGCTGACCGGCAAGAACCTCAAGGTCGGCCAGACCCTGGTCATGCAAGACACCACCAAGCGTGCGCCGGCTCGCAAGTCCGGCCGTGTGAACACGGTGATCGCCGCCAACAGCAAGAGCAAAGGCAAGGACGACAGCGCGCAGCAGACCCAGTACAAGGTCAAGCGTGGCGACACTCTGTATGTGGTAGCCAAGCGCTTCAACGTCGAGATGCAGCATCTCAAGCGTTGGAATCCGGGTGCAGGCAAGGCACTCAAGCCTGGGCAGATGCTCACGGTTTATCAGCCGCACTGACAAAAAAGCCCCTGAGTTTTCAGGGGCTTTTTTTTGACCTGAGGAATGCGTCGCTTGATAGATCCAACCCCCTCACCCCAGCCCTCTCCCCCAAGGGGGAGAGGGGAAAGGGAGCCGACCGGGGGCTTTTCAAAATCTGAGTTCGGCTCGGTATCGCACGTCGGCGCAGCCCATCAAAACACCGCGATCAGTCCCCTCTCCCCCCGGGAGAAGGTTAGGGTGAGGGGCTCTTCGCGCAAACGATTAACAGCGCATTAACCCGCTATCTTTTTCCTGCCCAGACAAGCTGTTACTGTACGGCCCACAAAGCCCAAGCCGCCTGGATCGGATCTGACTTGAAGCGTCCCCTCCTGCTGTTCCTGATCAGCCTGGCCTTGAGCTCACCCGCAAGCGCGACGATTACCGAAAGTCACGGTTATGCGCAGTTCGGCACGCTCAAGTACCCGGCCAGATTTACCCACTTCGACTGGGTCAACCCGCAAGCGCCCAAGGGCGGTACGTTGCGGGTGATGGCGTTTGGCACCTTCGACACGCTCAACCCCTACACCTTCAAGGGCACCAGCCCGGTCACCACGCCGAATTTCCTGCAGTACGGCATCAACGAGCTGAACGAGCCGCTGATGGTCGGCACCGGCCAGTACTCGCCGTCGGGTGACGAGCCGGCGTCGAGCTACGGGCTGATCGCGCAATCGGTGGAGTACAGCGAAGATCGCAGCTGGGTGGTGTTCAATCTGCGCCCCGAGGCGCGCTTTCACGATGGCACGCCGATCACCGCCTATGACGTGGCGTTCTCCTATCGAACCCTGCTCAAGGACGGCCATCCGCTGTACCGCACCGCCCTGCAGGAAGTCTCGCGGGTCGACATCCTCAGCCCGCAACGCATTCGTTTCGTGATGAAACGCTCAGGCAATCCGCTGCTGATCCTGCGTCTGGGCGAGTTGCCAGTGCTGCCGCAACATTACTGGAAAGGCCGCGACTTCAAGGCCACCACCTTCGAACCACCGCTGGGCAGCGGCCCGTATCGCATCACTTCGGTGACGCCGGGGCGGCAGCTGATCTTCGAGCGGGTCAAGGATTACTGGGGCAAGGACCTGGCGGTCAATCGCGGCAAGTACAACTTCGATCGCATGGAAGTCGAGTTCTACCGCGACAGCGACGTCGCCTTCGAAGCGTTCAAGGCTGGCGAATTCGACATCTATATCGAGCATCAGGCGAAGAACTGGGCCAACGGCTACAACTTCCCGGCGATCCGCCGTGGCGAGGTGATCAAGGCGCAGATTCCGCACCAGATTCCGACCCAGAGCCAGGGCCTGTTCATGAACACCCGGCGTGCGACCTTCAGCGACGTCAAGGTCCGCGAAGCGCTGGGCCTGATGTTCGACTTCGAGTGGACCAACCGCACGCTGTTCAGCGACGCCTACAAACGCACCAGCAGTTACTACCCCAACAGCGAGTTTTCCGCGAGCGGGCTGCCGATCGGCCATGAGTGGCTGATGCTCAAGCCGTACAAGGAACAATTGCCGGCGCAACTGTTCACCGAACCATTCACCTTGCCGCAGACCGATGGTCGAGGCATCCCCCGTGAAACCATGCGCAAGGCCCTGACACTGCTGGCCAACGCTGGCTGGAAGCTCAACGGCCAGCGTCTGCAGAACGCCGCAGGCCAGCCACTGAGCTTCGAGCTGTTGCTGGTCAATCCCAACCTTGAGCGGATCCTCCAGCCGTACATCGAGAACCTCAACAGCATCGGCATCGACGCGCGCCTGCGTACGGTGGATCGCGCCCAGTACAAACAACGTCTGGATCAGTTCGATTTCGACATGATCCTGATGACGCTGAACCAGACGCTCAGCCCGGGCCTGGAGCAATGGCAGTACTTCCACTCCAGTCAGGTCGGGGTCAAGGGCAGCAAGAATTACGCCGGCATTGCCAACCCGGTGGTCGATCACCTGCTGGAACAGTTGCTCGCCGCGCAAACCCGCGATGAACAGGTTGCCGCCGGCAAGGCACTCGACCGCGTGCTGCTGTGGCAGCACTACAGCATTCCCAACTGGTACCTCAATTACCACCGACTGGCCTACCGCAACCGGTTGGCCTTCGTCACCACGCCGCCCTACACCCTGGGCCTGAGCGCGTGGTGGCTGAAGTCTTCGGAGAACAATAAATGACGCCCATCCGCGCCCTGCTCCTGCAGGCCAGCGGTCTGCTGTTCGCCGGGCTGGCCTGCGCCGCCCCGCAACACGCCGTGACCCTGTACAACGAGCCGCCGAAATACCCGGCCGACTTCAAGCAGTTCGACTACGTGAACCCTGACGCGCCCAAGGGCGGGATCTTTCGTCAGGCCGGTTTCGGCGGCTTCGACAGCCTCAACCCGTTCATCAGCAAAGGCGTGCCGGCCGATGACGTCGGGCAGATCTACGACACCCTGACCAAGCACAGCCTCGACGAGCCGTTCACCGAATACGGCTTGATCGCCAGCAAGATCGAAAAGGCCCCGGACAACAGCTGGGTGCGCTTCTACCTGCGCCCGGAAGCGCGTTTCCATGACGGCCACCCGGTGCGCGCCGAAGACGTGGTGTTCAGTTTCCAGACCCTGACCAAGGACGGCTCGCCACTGTTTCGCGGTTACTACAGCGATGTCGAGGAAGTGATCGCCGAAGACCCGCTCAAGGTCCTGTTCAAGTTCAAGCACACCAACAATCGCGAGCTGCCGCTGATCCTCGGGCAGTTGCCGGTGCTGCCGAAACACTGGTGGGCCACTCGCGATTTCACCAAGGGCAATCTGGAAATTCCGCTGGGCAGCGGCCCCTACCGGGTCGCCGAAGTGAAGGCCGGACGCTCGGTGCGCTACGAGCGGGTCAAGGACTATTGGGGCAAGGACCTGCCGGTCAATCGCGGCTTCTACAATTTCGACGTGATGACCACCGATTACTACCGCGACAACACCGTCGCCGTCGAAGCGCTGAAAGCCGGACAGTTCGATTACTGGCTGGAAATGACCGCGAAAAACTGGGCCAACGCCTACAACATCCCGGCGGTCACCGAAGGTCGACTGATCAAGGAACAGATCGCCAACAGCAACCCGACCGGCATGCAGGGTTTCGTCTTCAACCTGCGGCGCCCGGTGTTCCAGGATGTGCGGGTGCGTCAGGCGCTCGGTCTGCTGTTCGATTTCGAATGGACCAATAAACAGCTGTTCAACGGCGCCTACTTCCGCACCCGCAGCTATTTCGAGAACTCGGAAATGGCCGCCACCGGCCTGCCGGATGCCGAACAACGGGCGATCCTCGAACCGTTCCGCAGCAAGCTGCCGGCGCAGGTGTTCAGCGAAGCCTTCGAGAACCCGAAGACCGACGCCAGCGGCATGATCCGCGCCCAGCAGCGCGAGGCCTATCAACTGCTGCAAGAGGCCGGCTGGAAGATCGTCGACGACAAAATGGTCGATGCCAACGGCAAACCGGTGGTCATCGAGTTCCTGCTGGCACAGACCGAGTTCGAGCGCGTGCTGCTGCCATTCAAGCGCAACCTCGCCGACCTCGGTATCGATCTGGTAATCCGCCGCGTTGACGTTTCGCAGTACATCAACCGCGTGCGCTCGCGGGACTTCGACATGATGGTCGGCAGCTTCCCGCAATCCAACTCGCCGGGTAATGAGCAGCGCGAATTCTGGATGAGCGCCGCCGCCGACAAACCGAGCAGCCGCAACACCATGGGCCTGAAGGATCCGATCATCGATCAGCTGGTGGAAAGCCTGATCAACGCCGATTCGCGCAGCAGCCTGGTGGCCCACGCCCGGGCGCTGGACCGGGTGCTGCAATGGGGCTATTACGTGGTCCCCAACTGGCACATCAAGACCTGGCGCGTGGCCTACTGGAACCACATCGGCCACCCGAAAGTCTCGCCCAAGTACGACATCGGGATTAACACCTGGTGGGTCAAGCCCGACGCGAAACCCGCCGTAGAAGTCGAAACCAAACTGCAAGCCGACCCTGTGGGCACGGAGTAATCAGATGCTGGCGTATATTTTTCGGCGACTGCTGCTGATCATCCCCACCCTGTTCGGCATCCTGCTGATCAACTTCGTGATCATCCAGGCCGCGCCCGGCGGCCCGGTGGAACAGATGATCGCCAAGCTCGAAGGCTTCGAGGGCGCCACCAGCCGCATCGCCGGCGGCGGTGCCGAAGTCTCGGTGGCCGGCTCCGCCTATCGCGGCGCGCAGGGCCTGGACCCGGCGCTGATCAAGGAAATCGAGCACATGTACGGGTTCGACAAGTCGGCCCCGGAACGCCTGTGGATCATGGTCAAGAACTACGCGCAGCTGGACTTCGGCGACAGCTTCTTCCGCGACGCCAAGGTCATCGACCTGATCAAGGAAAAAATGCCGGTGTCGATCTCCCTCGGCTTGTGGAGCACGCTGATCATGTACCTGGTGTCGATCCCGCTGGGGATCGCCAAGGCCACGCGGCACGGCAGCCATTTCGACGTGTGGACCAGTTCTGCGATCATCATCGGCTACGCGATTCCGGCGTTCCTGTTTGCGATCCTGCTGATCGTGGTGTTCGCCGGCGGCAGCTATCTGGACTGGTTCCCGTTGCGCGGCCTGACCTCGAACAACTTCGATGAGCTGAGCCTGGGCGGCAAGATCCTCGATTACTTCTGGCACCTGGCGCTGCCAGTGACGGCGCTGGTAATCGGCAACTTCGCGACCATGACCCTGCTGACCAAAAACAGCTTTCTCGACGAGATCAACAAGCAATACGTTGTCACCGCCAAGGCCAAGGGCCTGACGCGCAACCGCGTGCTCTACGGCCACGTGTTCCGCAACGCCATGCTGCTGGTGATTGCCGGTTTCCCATCGGCGTTTATCGGGATTTTCTTCACCGGCTCGTTGCTGGTCGAGGTGATCTTCTCCCTCGACGGCCTCGGTCTGATGAGTTTCGAAGCGGCGATCAACCGCGATTACCCGGTGGTGTTCGGCACCCTGTTTATCTTCACCCTGCTCGGGCTGGTGGTGAAACTGATCGGCGACCTCACCTACACCCTGGTCGATCCGCGCATCGACTTCGCCAGCCGGGAGCATTGAGATGAACCTGTCCCCTCTCAACCGCCGCCGCTTCGAACTGTTCAAGGCCAACAAGCGCGGCTGGTGGTCGCTGTGGCTGTTCCTGATTCTGTTCGGCCTGAGCCTCGGCGCCGAGCTGATCGCCAACGACAAACCGCTGGTGGTGCATTACGACAACAGTTGGTACTTCCCGGCGATCAAGCGCTACCCGGAAACTGCTTTCGGCGGCGAATTCCCGCTGGAGGCCAACTACAAAAGCCCGTACATCCGCGAACTGCTCAAGGCCAAGGACGCCTGGGTGTTGTGGGCGCCGATTCCCTACAGCTACCAGAGCATCAACTACGACCTGAAGGTCCCGGCCCCGGCCCCGCCCTCGGCGGACAACCTGCTGGGCACCGATGATCAGGGCCGCGACGTGCTGGCACGGGTGATCTACGGCTTCCGCATCTCGGTGCTGTTCGCCCTGACCCTGACCGTGCTCAGCTCGATCATCGGGGTGATTGCCGGCGCCCTGCAGGGTTTCTATGGCGGCTGGGTCGATCTGGCCGGCCAGCGTTTTCTGGAGATCTGGTCGGGGCTACCGGTGTTGTACCTGCTGATCATCCTTGCCAGTTTCGTCCAGCCAAATTTCTGGTGGCTGCTGGGGATCATGCTGCTGTTCTCGTGGATGAGCCTGGTCGACGTGGTGCGTGCCGAATTCCTGCGCGGGCGCAACCTTGAATATGTACGCGCGGCGCGGGCGCTGGGCATGCAGAACGGCGCGATCATGTTCCGCCACATTCTGCCCAACGCCATGGTCTCGACCATGACTTTCATGCCGTTCATCCTCACCGGCGCCATCGGCACCCTCACCGCACTGGACTTCCTCGGTTTCGGCTTGCCGGCCGGCAGTCCGTCGCTGGGTGAGCTGGTGGCCCAGGGCAAATCCAACCTGCAGGCGCCGTGGCTGGGCATCAGCGCGTTTGCCGTGCTGGCGCTGATGTTGAGTCTGCTGGTGTTTATCGGCGAGTCCGCTCGCGATGCCTTCGACCCGAGGAAGTGAAATGAATCAGGACAATCTGATCGAAGTGCGCGACCTCGCCGTCGAATTCGGTTTTGGTGAACGCGTGCATCGCGTGGTCGAAGGCGTGAGCTTCGATATCAAACGTGGCGAAACCCTGGCGCTGGTCGGCGAATCCGGCTCGGGCAAATCGGTGACTGCGCATTCGATCCTGCGTTTGCTGCCCTACCCGCTGGCCCGCCATCCGGCCGGCAGCATCAATTATTCCGGGCAGAACCTGCTGGGGTTGAGCGAGAAAACCATCCGCCATATTCGCGGCAACCGCATCGCGATGATTTTTCAGGAGCCGATGACCTCACTCAATCCGCTGCATTCGATCGAGAAGCAGATCAACGAGGTGTTGGGCATCCACAAGGGCCTGAGCGGCAAAGTCGCGACCAGACGCACGCTGGAACTGCTGGAGATGGTCGGCATCCCCGAGCCGCACAAGCGCCTCAAGGCCCTGCCCCACGAATTGTCCGGCGGCCAGCGTCAACGGGTGATGATCGCCATGGCCCTGGCCAACGAGCCGGAACTGCTGATTGCCGACGAACCGACCACCGCGCTCGACGTGACCGTTCAGCTGAAAATCCTCGATTTGCTCAAGGAACTTCAGGCTCGATTGGGCATGTCGCTGCTGCTGATCAGTCACGATTTGAACCTGGTGCGAAGAATTGCGCATCGCGTATGTGTCATGCAGCGCGGTTGCATCGTCGAACAGGCATCGTGCGCAGAGCTGTTCCGTTCGCCGCAGCATCCGTACACTCGGGAATTGCTCGGCGCGGAGCCCAGCGGCGGCCCGGCGAGCAATAAAATCGGCGCGCCGCTGCTCGAAGTCGCGGACCTGAAAGTCTGGTTCCCGATCAAGAAAGGCCTGCTCAAGCGCACGGTGGATTACGTCAAGGCAGTGGACGGCATCAATTTCAGCCTGCCCCAGGGTCAGACGTTGGGGATTGTGGGTGAAAGCGGTTCCGGTAAATCCACCCTGGGTCTGGCGATTTTGCGGCTGATCGGCAGCAAAGGCGCGATCCGCTTTGAAGGCAAGCAGCTAGACTGCCTGACGCAGAACGAGGTTCGCCCGTTGCGGCGGGAGATGCAGGTGGTGTTTCAGGACCCGTTCGGCAGCCTGAGCCCGCGAATGTGCGTCAACGACATCGTGGGCGAAGGCCTGCGGATTCACAAGATGGGCACCGCGGCCGAGCAGGAAGCGGCGATTATTGCGGCATTGAAGGAGGTAGGTCTGGATCCGGAAACCCGGCACCGCTACCCCCACGAATTTTCCGGTGGGCAACGGCAACGTATCGCCATTGCCCGGGCTTTGGTGCTGAAACCGGCGCTGATCCTGCTGGACGAGCCGACCTCGGCGCTCGACCGGACGGTGCAGCGGCAAGTGGTGGAGCTGTTGCGTTCACTGCAAGCCAAGTACAACCTGACGTATTTGTTCATCAGCCATGACCTGGCTGTCGTCAAAGCGCTGAGCCACCAGCTGATGGTGGTCAAGCATGGCCAAGTGGTCGAACAGGGAGCGGCGCAAGAGATCTTTGCCGCGCCCAAACATCCGTATACACAGCAGTTGCTGGAAGCCGCTTTTCTGGCACCAGCCACTGCGCAATAACCTGAAAGAGGAGCAACACATGGGTTTTCTCGCCGGTAAGCGCGTACTGATCGTCGGTGTCGCCAGCAAGCTGTCCATCGCATCCGGCATCGCTGCCGCCATGCATCGCGAGGGCGCTGAGCTTGCCTTCACTTATCAGAACGACAAACTCAAGGGTCGCGTTGAAGAGTTCGCACAGGGCTGGGGTTCGAGCCCTGAGCTGTGCTTCCCGTGCGACGTGGCCAGCGATGAAGAAATCGCCAAGGTCTTCGAAGAACTGAGCAAGAAGTGGGACGGCCTGGACTGCATCGTGCACTCCGTCGGCTTCGCCCCGGGCGACCAACTGGACGGCGACTTCACCGAAGCCACCACCCGCGAAGGTTTCCGCATCGCTCACGACATCAGCGCCTACAGCTTCGTGGCCCTGGCCAAAGCCGGTCGCGAAATGATGAAAGGCCGCAACGGCAGCCTGCTGACCCTGTCGTACCTGGGCGCCGAGCGCACCATGCCGAACTACAACGTGATGGGCATGGCCAAGGCTTCGCTGGAAGCCGGCGTACGTTACCTGGCCGGTTCCCTGGGTCCGGACGGCACCCGCGTCAACTGCGTATCGGCCGGCCCGATCCGTACTCTGGCAGCTTCCGGTATCAAAAACTTCCGCAAGATGCTGGCCGCCAACGAAGCGCAAACCCCACTGCGCCGCAACGTCACCATCGAAGAAGTCGGCAACGCCGGCGCCTTCCTGTGCTCCGACCTGGCGTCGGGCATCAGCGGTGAAATCATGTACGTGGACGGCGGCTTCAACACCACCGCCATGGGCAACATCGAAGAGTAATCTTCGCGCTGCCAATAAAAAACCCGCCTCTTCAGGCGGGTTTTTTATGCCCACGATTTGTTGAGCCCCCAAATCCTTTGTAGGAGTGAGCCTGCTCGCGATAGCGGTGGTCCAGAGACATCATTGTTGCTGACCCGACGCTATCGCGAGCAGGCTCACTCCTACAGGTGTTCACCTCGCCTTTTTCAACGCCTGCTTGTGCGCATACATCGCCCCATCGGCAGCTTTCAGCAACCCATCGATGCTGTCGTGACGCTGCGGGTCGTAGGCAATCTGCCCGACACTGAAACGGATGGCGTAACCGCGGTGCAACGTGGCATTACGCTCATCAAGAATCTCCTTGAGCCGAGCCATGATCGCCGTGGTTTCGACTTCACAGGAGCCGGTCAGCAGCGCCACGAACTCATCCCCGCCCAAACGCCCGATCACGTCGCTCTCGCGAAAGGCAATCCGCAGCACATCGGCAAAGGTCTTCAGCGCGTGGTCGCCCTCGGCATGCCCATACAGATCGTTGATCTGCTTGAAATCATTGAGGTCAAAAAACAGTAGCGTCGCCGGGCGCTCCAGCCGGGCGCAGGCGTCCAGCGCATGCTGCGCCAGTTGCTTGAAGCCGCGGCGGTTGGACAGCAGCGTCAGCTCGTCCATGTTGGCCATCTGCACCGCCATCAACTCCTGCTCGGCCATGCCCGCCAGATCGCGTAACAGGCCGCGTTCTTCATCGTCGAGCTGGCGTGGCCGGGTGTCGATCAGGCACAGCGTGCCCATTTTGTTGCCGTTGGGCACGGTCAGCGGATAGCCCGCGTAGAAGCGGATGTTCGGCGCGCCGGTGACCAGCGGATTGTCATGAAAGCGTTCATCCTGCCTGGCATCGGGTATCAGCAGCAGTTCGTCCTGGAGAATCGCGTGCCCGCAGAACGACACATCGCGCGGGGTTTCATTGACGTCGAGCCCGACGCAGGATTTGAACCATTGCCGGTCCTTGTCCACCAGCGTGACCAGGGCAATCGGCACGTTGAACAGGCGTTTGGCCAGACGGGTCAGGCGGTCGAAACGTTCTTCGGGTGCGGAATCCAGTTTCAGGCCATGCAACGCCTGGATTCGCACCGTTTCATTGGCAGGTTTACTCGGGGCCAGCATCGCGCACTCCATCGAGGTCAAGGGCTCAATCGTAGTCTGATTCCTGCCGGACTCACACCCGTCAACCTCCAGCCACCGGGCATGGCCCGCCGGCATCGGCCCAGAGCTTGAACTGGTTCACAAAGATATCGTGCGGCACCGGCACCGGCGCGCGCCCTGCCCCGGGATTCCAGCCCCACAGTACCAGTTTGTCGTCGCTGACGTGCTTGATCAGCGCGGCGAAATCCCGGTCGCCGTTGCTGGAGCGATCCTTGATCATCGCGCACAACTTGTCGGGTGGCAGGCCGATCCAGGCCATCTTGTGCGCGGCCGGCGGCAGGCTCCAGTGCGGTGCCCCCGGTGGCGCGTGCGGGCCGTAACTGGCCGGCGGATTGCTCTCGGCGTGGCAGGTGGCGCAGGGCAGACCGGCGGCGCCCTTGCCGTCCATGCCACGCACCACGTTCATCGCGTGCGGAGTGCCGGCGTCGAACTGCAGCGGCGCATCACCGGGAATATGGCAGTTCTGGCAACGCGGGCTCTGGAACACCTTCTGCACCGTGGCGAACGCCTTCAGCGCTTCCTGATCATCGGCGAACAGCTCCGAGGCGTAGCCGCCCAGCCCCAGCAGAACCATCGTGCCCAACAGCAAATGACGTTTCATCTCACACCCCCGACAATTGCAGCGGCAGTTCCCGCAAGCGTTGCCCGGTCAGGGCGTACAGCGCATTCGCCACCGCCGGCGCGGTAGGCGGCACACCGGCCTCGCCGATCCCGCCCGGCTTGTCGCTGCTGGGCACGATGTGCACTTCGACCTGCGGCATTTCATTGAGCCGCAGCACCTGATAATCGTGATAGTTGGACTGGGTGACCATGCCGTTTTTCAGCGTCAGTTTGCTGTGCAGCGCCATGCCCAGGCCGAAGGTGATGCACGACTCCATCTGCGCCGCGATGCTCTGCGGATTGACCGCAATCCCGCAGTCCACCGCGCACACCACGCGGTGCACGCGGATCGCCAGATTGTCCTGCGAGACCTCGGCGACCTGCGCCACGTAACTGCCGAACGACTCGTGCACCGCCACGCCCAAGGCATGCCCGTCCGGCAGCGGCGCGCGCCAGTTGGCCTTTTCCACCGCCAGATTCAGTACGCCGAGATGCCGTGGATGCTCCTTGAGCAGGGTGCGACGGTATTCCACCGGATCCTTGCCCGCCGCCGTGGCCATTTCATCAATCAGCGATTCCATGACAAACGCGGTGTGGCTATGTCCCACCGAACGCAGCCACAGCACATTGATCCCGGTCTGCGGTGAATGCAGTTCCACCTGCTGATGGGCCAGACTCTTGAGATACGGGCTGTCGGCCACGCCCTCCACCGAAGTCGGATCGATGCCGTTCTTGACCATGGTCGCTTCCAGCAGCGTGCCGGTCATGATCGATTGCCCGACCAGCACATGCTGCCAGCTCAATGGCATCCCCTGCGCATCCAGACCGATGCGCGCCTGATGCAGGAACATCGAGCGGTAATAACCGCCACGGATGTCGTCCTCACGGGACCACACGGTTTTCACCGGCGCCCCGGCGGCTTTCGCCACCTGCACCGCTTCGGCGACGAAGTCCGAGGTCGGGTTGGCCCTGCGCCCGAAACCGCCGCCGAGGAATTCGGTGTGAATTTCCACCTGCTCGGGTTTGAGCCCGGTGATCTTGCCGGCGATCATCTGGTCGAGGGTCTGAAACTGCGTGCCGGTCCAGATCTCGCACTTCTCGGCGCTGATTTTCACCGTGCAATTGAGCGGTTCCATCGGCGCGTGGGCCAGATACGGCACGCTGTACTCGACCTCGATTTTCTTCGCGGCCTTGTCGAAGCTGCCCTTGGCATCCCCGGCCTGAGCGGCCGACGTGCCCGGAGTCGCCGCCAGTTTGCGGAAGCTGTCGAGCAGGCCCTGGCTGCTCAGGTCGGCGTGCGGGCCCATGTCCCACTCGACCTTCAACGCATCGCGGCCGAGTTTCGCCGCCCAATAATGCTCGGCGATCACCGCCACGCCGCTCGGCACTTGCACCACCTTGTGCACGCCGGGCACCGCCAGCGCCTCGGCGCCTTCGAAGGATCTGACAGTCGCGCCGAACGCCGGCGCGCGCACGACCATCGCAGTCATCAAGCCGTCGAACTGCACGTCCATGCCGAAAATGGCGCGGCCGGTGATTTTTTCCGGGGTATCGAGACGCTTGGTCGGTTTGCCGATGACTTTCCAGTCCTTGGCCTCCTTGAAGGTGATCGACTGCGGATCCGGCACTGGCAACTGCCCGGCGGCGTCGGCCAGTTCGCCGTAGGTCGCGCGTTGATCGCCGGCCATCACCACACCGGATTCGGTGCGAATCGTCGACGCGGCAACGTTGAAGCGTTTGGCCGCCGCCTCCACCAGCATCTGCCGTGCCGTGGCCCCAGCGAGACGGTAACGGTCGAATTCCATCCAGGTCGAGGTCGAGCCGCCGGTAATCTGCATCCCGCCAAACGCTGGCATGCCGTAATCGGCCGCCGAGGCCGGCGAGTGTTCGACGCGGATCTGCGACCAGTCGGCGTCCAGCTCTTCGGCAATCAGCATGGTCAGACCGGTCCAGATGCCCTGACCCATTTCCGAATGCCCGAGCAACACCGTCACGCTGTTGTCAGCGGCGATGCGCAAGAACGCATTCGGTGCAAAAACTTTCCCCTCATTCTCCGCCGCCCGGGCAAAGCGATGCGCACCGGGCACTACAAAGCCCACCACCAGACCGCCACCGAGCACGGCGCTGCCCTTGAGAAAACCACGACGCGATACAGGAATGTTCATGTCTGCCCCCAATCAGCCAATCTCGGCCGCACGTTTCACAGCCGCGCGGATTCGCGGATAAGTGCCACAGCGGCAGATATTGCCGGAGAGCGCCTGATCGATATCGCTGTCGGTGGGTTTGGGGATCTTCGCCAGCAGCGCGGCGGCGGACATGATCTGCCCGGACTGGCAGTAACCGCACTGCACCACATCGAGTTCGGCCCAGGCTTGCTGCACCGGGTGCGAGCCGTCGCTGGACAGGCCTTCGATGGTGAGGATTTTCTGGCCGTTGGCCACGGCCGTGGCGGGGGTGATGCAGGCGCGCAGTGGCGCGCCGTCGACATGCACCGTGCAGGCGCCGCACTGCGCCATGCCACAGCCGAATTTGGTACCGGTCAGGTGCGCCACATCACGCAGGACCCAAAGCAGCGGCATGTCGGCCGGCACATCGAGTTCCTGATCCTTGCCATTGATATTCAAGGTCAGCATCGGGGGATTTCCTCAGACTCACGGTGTTCTGAAGGGGCGCCGCTACGGCCTGCCAGCCTGTGCGCGCCTCGCGCTTATCCCTTTCAGCAAAGCCTGTTTTGCGCATCCAGCCAGACGTTGCGACCACCGGTCATGCCTCAACGCAAAAATGTCGACTTTAATCTTCTGGCTGATAACGGCGCTCACCCGAGCCATCTGCTACGAGCGCGGTCACCCCTCTCATTGGTCAGGAGTCGCGAATATGGGATTTGTCACCAGCAACGACGGCGTCGAAATCTTCTACAAGGACTGGGGCCCGAAAGACGCCCCGGTGATCCATTTCCACCACGGCTGGCCGCTCAGCTCGGATGACTGGGATGCGCAGATGCTGTTCTTTCTCGGGCAAGGCTTTCGGGTGGTTGCCCATGACCGCCGGGGTCACGGCCGCTCAAGTCAGGTCGGACACGGCCACGACATGGATCACTACGCCGACGATGTGCTCGCGGTGGTCAAACACTTGGGGCTGAAGAACGTCGTGCATGTCGGGCATTCCACCGGTGGCGGAGAGGTCATCCACTACATCGCCCGCCACGGTCAGGACAATGTGGCCAAAGGCGTGCTGATCAGCGCGGTGCCGCCGCTGATGGTCAAGACCGAAAGCAATCCCGGCGGATTGCCGAAATCGGTGTTTGATGATTTTCAGGCGCAACTGGCGGCGAATCGCGCGCAGTTCTATCGCGACATTCCCAGCGGTCCGTTCTACGGCTACAACCGACCAGACGCCAAGCCCTCCGAGGGGATCATCAGCAATTGGTGGCGCCAGGGCATGATTGGCGGCGCCAAGGCGCATTACGACGGGATCGTCGCCTTCTCGCAGACCGATTTCACCGAAGACCTGAAGAAAGTCACGATGCCGGTGCTGGTGATGCACGGCGAGGACGACCAGATAGTGCCGTACGCGAACTCGGGACCGTTGTCGGCGAAACTGCTGCCCAACGGCACGCTGAAGTCGTATCCGGGGTTCCCGCACGGGATGCCGACCACCGAGGCGACGACGATCAATGCGGATCTGCTGGCGTTTATTCGCGGTTGAGCGCAGAGGCCTTCACACATCGACCCTGGAAGGAGCAAGCGTGCTTGCGATCGCAATCTGTCAGTTGTTATCGCGCTGACTGAGCCGACGCTTTCGCGAGCAAGCTCGCTCCCACAACTATCTGCGAGCCAGCTCCCACAGGTTTCGGGTGTTGACTGAATTGCGTAGCACTTGTCGATTGGGGACCCCGCCATTCGACCAGAGAATGACTACGCTGAAAATCCCGCGTGTCCAACCTGCCGAGGATGACTGCCATGCAACGTTTCCAGAAAATCACGCCGTGCCTGTGGTTCGATGATCAGGCCGAGGCAGCGGCAAACTTCTACTGCTCGATCTTCCCTCACTCGAAAATCACCGGCCTGACCCGTTACAGCAAGGTCGGCCAGGAATTCCACGGCAAGCCGGAAGGCGCGGTGATGACCGTCAGTTTCGAACTGGACGGCCACAGTTTCACAGGTCTCAATGGCGGGCCGATGTTCAAGTTCAGCGAGGCGATTTCGTTTCAGGTCAACTGCCAGAATCAGGCAGAGGTCGACCACTTCTGGGACAAGCTGTCCGCCGATGGCCCGGTCGAAGCTCAGCAATGCGGCTGGCTCAAGGACAAGTTCGGGGTATCGTGGCAGATCGTGCCGGAGGCATTCATGCGCATGATGCTGGACGCCGATACCCGCAAGGCGCAACGGGCGATGCAAGCCATGTTCACCATGAAAAAGCTCGAGATCGCCGAACTGGAACGGGCCTTTGCCGGCCAGAGCTAATACACTGCGGTTCTGGCCTGCCGGGAACCCACACGATGAAACACGCTGCCACGAAAAATCCTGAACAAGCGCCGCGCTTCTGGCGTGATGACGCCCTGCCTTTCATCGAGGCCCGGGCGATCGCCGACGGTCGAGAGGTCTGCTATTCGCGACATTCCCATGCGCACTTTTCCATCGGCGCGATCACTGCCGGGCGCAGTACTTACCTTCACGAACAGGCAGAATTTGAAGTCACCACCGGCACCGTGGTGCTGATGAACCCCGGCGATGTACATGCCTGCAATCCGATCGATGACCAGCCATGGTCGTACCTGATGCTGTATGTGGAAACGCCCTGGCTGACAGATTTGCAGCGGCAGACAGGATTCAGTGGCGAAGCAGGATTTCAGCGCTTTCACGAGACGCACCTGAGCGACGCGGATCTGTTCGATGCCTTGCAAAAGCTCTATGCGGTACTGATCGACAGCCAGCAGGATGTGTTGCGCAAGGAAAGCATGGCGGTGGAGTTTTTCAGCGATCTGCAACGGCGCCTGAACCCGGCCCCGGCGCCAGCACGCGAACCCAACTTCAAGCTGGAACGCGCCGCCGGGCATATCCGCGAACATTGCACCGAGCTGCTCAGCCTCGACGACATCTGCGCCGCCGCGCAGTTATCGCCGTCCTATCTGATCCGCGCCTTCAAGCAGCATTACGGCATGACGCCGCATGCGTTTCTGGTCAACCAGCGCATCCAGTTTGCCCGCGAACGGTTGCGCAACGGTGAGTTGATCGCCGATGTGGCACTGAAAGCCGGCTTCTCGGATCAGGCGCATTTTCAACGCGTGTTCAAACAACATCTTGCCGCCACACCGGGACAATATCGCGGCTGAATCCAATTCTTTTGCCCCCCTGCAAACCCTGTGGGAGCGGGCTTGCTCGCGAATACGTCAGCCCCGCCGCCAGATATCCTCCTAAGGTCTCACGGCAGCAACAGATAAACCGCACTAGCCGCCAGCAAAGCCGCCATCACCCGATTGAACCACCTCATTCCCGCAGGATTATTCAAGTAACCGCGCAGGAACGTCCCCGCATACGCCCAGCATCCCACCGACACATAGCAGATCACCAGATACACCGCCGCAAACTGCCACACCAGCCGCGCCTCGCCATCGGCGACGAACGCGCCCATCCCCGCCACGCACGCGAGCCAGGCCTTGGGGTTGAGCCATTGCATCACCGCGCCGTACAGCATGGACGGCGCCCGACCGGACTCAGTGGTATTCAACTGCCCGTCATCTGCCGCCAGTTTGCAGGCCATGAACAATAGAAACGCCACCCCGCCCCACTGCACCAGGCGAGTCAGAAACGGCCACACCTGCAGCAGTTCATGCAGCCCCAATCCCATCAGTACCAACAACAACACAAAACCGAGAGTAGCGCCGGCCACGTGCCGCTGGCTGGCACGAAAGCCGAACTGCGCGCCGGAGCTCAGCGCCACGATATTCACTGGCCCCGGGGTGATGGAAGCCACTAATGCAAATGCCGCCATTGAAACAATCAGACTCATTGAACACCTGTGTTTAATAATGTAATCGACCCCCGACACGCTAACTCGCCAGCTCGTTCATTTATTGAATAAAAACACCCTGATGCCACTCGTCCGAAATAAGCTGATACCTGCAAGGCACACAATCGGACATCAATTTTAAAAACACAAATAAAATGACCCTCTATATATTTTCCACCGCAACACCAGACTTTCATACACGGACAATACGAACATGGAACTGTCACCATCACTTTTCGCGCCAGAACAACTGAGTGCCGAACAAGAGGAGCGCGCCTCCATCGCCAAGACTCTGAAAGATGCATTGATAAAGCGCAAATCCCCCGACACCGTTGAGTATTACTACAGCAAAACCATTATCAATATCAGACAGCTTCTGGTTCTGAGCGTAAAAGGCAGTTCATTCCATGCCGCGCATGACTCGGCAGCATCACTCTTGCGTCGAGTGACCCGCTCACCACAGTTCACTACCCTGCTCTCCGCGCAAGAGTTCCCGCAGGACAGTTGGACGCAAATCAATGAAAACGGACAAGTTTTCCAGGCCTGGACAGTCGAACAGTCGATTGGCACGTTCATTGAGCAAGCCGATATAACGGTTGAGCTGTCGGCGATTGAGGAGCTGAAGTCCGATATTGATCTGCTGGTTAAAACCGCTGCCACCACACGTCGCACCATCTCCTCGTCCGAAAAGACTTCGCTACTCGACTGGCTCAACTTTCATCAGCTGGATATCCCCGGCAGCATCAGCAGCGTCGAGAACCTTGTTGCTTTTCTTGAATTCCACTTTCCTGCTCCGACACGCCATGGCAACTACTGGGGTATTTCAAACCACACCGATTCAAACGCGCTGTGCATTGAGGAAAATCAATATCAGATCATTAAGAAAGAAACAGAAAAACTTCTCGACAAGGACAACGCACCCGCTGCGCGATTGATCAACTACCTGACAGACGCCCTGCTTGTAACCAGAAATGAAACTTACCTGAAAGAGTACCCAGGCAGCAGTTGGTCACTCTTGATCGAGACGGCCGAAGCGAAGAGCTTCGCTGACACTTGTTACACCGCTCTGGGCTGGCAGATTCCCACTGACGAAACCGCGCTGAGTGTAGAGCAGCGAAGCCAGATGCTCGTGGCTGCGGTCATGCTCGATGTGGAACTGGGGAGCGTCGAAAGCAATCGGAGATTTGTTGAAGAGAAGCTGTATAACTCGGCATTTGTTCAACTCGATGCCAATACAATCCGCTACGAATTAAATCGCGAAATGTTTAACCATCGCGGTGTAAACGAGGCCGCCGCTCCGCTCTTGACCGAGTTGATATTGGCAGGAATCGCTCCGGAGTTCCTGGTCGTCACGCCTGGCAATGTGCACATCGGCAGCACCGAATGGGTGATGCTGCGCAAGGCGATCCTGGTCAGCGAAAGCACCGTTCCTGGTCTTTCCCGTCATATGTCCTACGAACATCTGCTGAGACTGGCGGGAATTTCTCCCGTCAGCTCACAGCAACAAACCCTGCAGGATTGGGCAGCCGTAAAATGCATCGTGGATTGGGCTCACATCAATCAATTGATGCCCGTCGATGATAAACGACCGCAGGCAGACATTGTTCAACAGGCACTGTCTGACTATAACGCCTATATCGACACGGCCAGCGAAGCCCTGGCGGCCGTTAATGCGAAACCGGTCAGTCGTCGGCGCCTGGCGGAGCTCGAGCTGGACGACCTCAATATTCCAGCGAAAACACTCCTGTTCAGACGACTTGATCACAAGCAGCTCTACGTGTCGGATTCCATCATCGATGTGTATATGACGCCACCGCTCTTACGCCAAAGAAACTATGACAAGAAGAACGGCACCAGCATTTATGAAAAGTACCCTGGCCTGCTGACACTGGAACCCATCAACGATATTTACCAGACGGCAGTAGAAAAGCAGTTCAGCGAATACAAGGCAGGTTTAAGCACTGTGGTGCGGATCGCCCTGTCGCGTATGTACAGAAGGCAACGTCTCGCCCTCGAGTTCGGCAAGGTCGCGATCTATCATGTGCGACGATTTTTGCCTCACGCGGGGCTTGGCAGCAACTATCGACCTCGCGACGCCGCCGACACCGCTGCCTTCGGTGTCATTATCCTTGCCAGATTCGAGCAGGAACTTTACTGCTTTGAGGTGTTTCCTCTCCAGGCCATGGTCCGTGAAAACCCGCAGCTGGCCGATGCCTACCTGCAAGGCGCCACCCTCGGTAACAGCAACTGGTTCAGCATCTATAAAAACACGGACGAGGACTTCAAAGAGGAGACGTGGTTGCCACACGCAAATATTCACAGGCCATCGTACTTCGATAATGAACAGAAGATTCGCGAAGGGGAACTGGACACTGGCGTTGTGATTGATCGCTTCGTCGAACTGGATGACCGCATGGATTCAATCGATTACTACTATCCGGCGCCTTTGCGCAGCTTCAATTCGCAGCGCTTCAAGGAGATCGGTGACACCATCGCCGAACACAACCCGCCTACCACCTACAAACAGTTTTATGCCAAGGGTTTCGACACGACTGAACGGCAACGCAACTCCGACGAGTTTCGCCATATTATCGATACGGCGTTGAACATCATCGTGCCGTTCAAACAGTGCATCGAGGGCCTGGCCTCGGGAGAGGCCGACCGCTACAGCGAAACCGTTTCCAGTTGCATTGTCGACCTGACCACGACGCTGTTGATGGTCGGGGGCGCATCCGGCGCCGTAGCCAAGGCGTTGACCAGTGGTTCGAAACTGTTGAACTTGAGCAAAGTCAGCTCACGGCTGCTGATTTCGGCGTTCAATCCGCTGGACGGCGTACCACAACTCCTCCAGGGCGGTGCCCGTCTGGCGGGCAAAGGCATATTGAAACTGACGGCCCATGGACAAGCGTTTGCTCGCATCGGCGCCAGCCAACTGCGGGCACTGTCGGGGGGCAGCGGTTCCTATGATTTGCTCAAAGCCCTGGCCAAGTCCGGTAACGGTGCTGAAATTCGTCAGAGTCTGGATACAGTTGCCTACGCCCGGGCCTTGTTCAAGGATGACACTATTGAATCCGCCTCACAGATCCTGACGAGATTGACTGACAACAAAGTGCCGTTGCCCAAAGATGCTTCGCCGACAGAGCTGAATCGATTGTTCCAAAACGCGGTAGTTGAAAATGCCAGAACGTTTCCCAGCTACAAACAACTGGAGCAATTGATAGGTGACAAAGCGCTGAAGGAGCTGCTGGAGACTTATCTGGAAAAAAGCTCCAGCAGCTATGCAACTATGCGAGCGTCGGGCGATACGTATTTTCTGGAAACAGTGGACATACTGGGTGAACTGGAGCTCCGTAATCTTCGGTACGTTCAGGATTATCAGCTGAACATACTGAAACGGGATCTTGGCAGCGCCCCTTTTGATGGCGTATATCCGGAGGTGCGCTATAACCCCAATGGCTATACGGATCAAGCCGAACGTGCAGGTGCGTGGATTGCTTACTCCTCGAACTCCATAAAAAACGAGGGGCCCAATAACGTCATCGCCACGCTGCGAGAATATGCCTCGGATAGCCGTGCACTGAACGACATTGACTTGATCAAGGAACTGCATGTGAAACTGGCCGACGCGACCAAGGATGTGTCGCGTGTCGGGGTCCATCCAGAAGTGAAATACCCCAGCAGCATCGGCGGTTTTGCGCTGATGCAAGAGCATCTGAAAAAACTGGATGCAGTCCATGACCACTTCAGCAAGCAACTGCTCGCGACAGTAATCGGCTACCACGGTTTCGGTGACGGTAATGGCCGGACCGGACGGGCGTTGTACGCCCTCAGTGAAATGCGCCGTAACCGGTTCCAGCCGCTGTCGAATGAGGCCTTCGACGAGCTTCACGGTCTTTTCAAGTAAGTCGATGTTGCGGCCTGACAGCAAAGGGTCAGGCCGCAGCGCTGTGCATAAAAGCCTTATAGGTCGTTCATGACCACCGGCACCGTAAACCGAAACTCCGTCCCCTGCCCCGGCTCACTGCTGGCCTCGATATGCCCACCGTGAGCCTCGACAATTCCCTGGCTGATATACAAACCGAGCCCGGTCCCGGTCGGGTTGCCTTCCTTCATCGTCCAGTAGCGGTCAAACACTCGCGGCAAGTGCTCCGGCGCAATGCCCTCGCCGGTATCACGCACGCTGAACACAATGTTCTGTCCATCCACACTGGCCTTCACCCCCACCGAGCCGGTGCGCGGGGTGAACTTGATGGCGTTGCTGATGAGGTTCGACAGCACCTGAAACAAGCGCTCCGGGTCGGCATGCACTTTCAGTTCGCTATCGGCTTCGAACGAGATGCTGATGTCCTTGTCCAGCGCCAGCGGCCCGAGCAGCGACTGGGTTTCTTCGAAGATCTGCGCGACATCCAGCAAACGTGGCTGGATAACGTAGCGCCCGGCATCGATTTTCGAAGTGTCGAGCAAGTCTTCGAGCAGCGTGTTCATCCGCGCCGTAGCCTGCTGCATGGTATCGATGGCGGTTGAGATGCGCCGTGACGTATGCGGGCCGTCGGAACTGAAGGTCCTCTGCATCATGCCGCACAGCATCGAGATCACGGTCATCGGATTGCGCAGATCGTGGGACACCACCGCCACCAGCTCGTCACGGGCGCGCACCGCCTCCTGCTCGCGGTGCACCTGGCGGGCCAGATCGTTTTCCAGCGCCGAGCGGCGCAGATCGTTGGCGGCAAACAAATCGCCGTGGCTCCACTTGGTGGAGATCCCGGCCATTTCGACTTTCCAGATCTCGAATGAGGTGCGCGGACTCAGGCGCAGACCGCTGTCGGAGTTTTGCAGATCCAGCGGCTTGCGCGGGTCACCGCTCCAGCTGATGTTCTCTCTGACCTCGGGGCGGAACCACAGCACGCCGTTGTCCACCGGTTTGGGCAGGCTCATGGCGAGCACGCCACTGGCGACCTGCTGAAACTGCGCAGCAGGCGGGTAGACACTGGACAGCTGATGGCTGGCGAACACCGGCTCACCGCTTTCCTGCAACCATTTGTGCAGGGCGCGGATTTGCTCCGGCTCCGGGCAATTGCCGTAGCGATGCAGTTGTTTGTCTTCGATGATCGCAATGCCGCCGGCATTGGTCAGCGCCATCAGGATTTGCGGCTGATTGGCCAGGCCGTCGAATACGTTTTGCGGCGAATCGATCATCGCTTGATTGAGCACTGCCAGCGCATCGAGCTTCGCTTCGCGCTGGCGGCTGATTTCCAGCGACTCCATGGCGCTGATCTGCAGCGACAGCACCTGACCGATGGTCTGGCAGGCAATGCGCAGTTCATGCGGTACGTGCAGCGGCTGACGGTTGCCGCAACTGATCAGGCCCCAGAGCTTGTCGCCCTGCATCAGCGAGATGCTCATCGACGACAGCACGCCCATATTCTTCATGTACTGACAATGGATCGGCGACACGCTGCGCAACGTGGCGAAACTCAGATCCAGCGGCGCCTGGGTGTCGGGACGCAGTTGTGGCAGCAGCGGCACCGGCTGGTAATCGGCATTGGGGATGATCCGCAGCCAGTTGGTGCGGTACAGCTCGCGGGCCTGCTCGGGAATGTCGGAGGCCGGAAAGAACAGGCCGTTGAAGGTTTCCATCGACGGATCGGACGCTTCGGCGATGACCTGGCCGTGCCCCTCCTCCTCGAACCGGTAAATCAGCACCCGGTCGTAACCGGTCATGGCCTGGATTTCCTTGACGCTGATGTCGTACAGCGCCTGCAGGCTCTGGGCACCTTGCAGACGATGGAGCATGCGCCCCAAATGCCTCGGCGTGCCGGCGACATTGCGCGGCTGGAAATTTTCGACGTGGATTTCCAGTTCCAGAATCAACACACCCTGATGCCGGTGCAGCAGGCCATCGAACGCCGTGCCATTGAGGCGCAACTGCAGCGGCCCGGCGTCGGAGAATGACGGTTGGTGCAGGGCCTCGCGCACTGCCGCGGCATAAGCGTCGCCGAGCAGACTGTGCAGCGGCTGACCGATCAGTGCCTGCGGCTCCCGCGCCAGCAGGGTTTCGACGTTGGCACTGACCTGGATGATGTGCAGCGCAGGCTCGCTCAGCGTCAGCAGCAGGCCATGGGGCTGGATCGCGCCCGGGGTGCGGATCGGTTCGTTGGCACAGTTGGCCAGCAGCTCTTCAAACGCTTCTTGATCTTGCGGGTTCATGCCAGTACCTCTTGGCGTTCGAGCCAACGCTCGAAACAGCTGAATGTGGTTTTCGCCGCTGCGACCACCGCGGCCCGTTCGGCCACGTCCATCGGGCGCGCGCCGAGGTATTCGATGAAATCACGCCAGCGGCGCCCGGTGGCGGCCGCGTAGACATCGAGAAAGGCCGCGCCGTTGTCGGCGTCCAGGCTCAGGCGGGTGGCGATTTCCCGGCGCAGGATCTGTCCGCCCAAGGTCGCCCCTTCGAGCACATACAACACGCCGAGGCACGCGGCGCTGGAGTCGATGACCGGCAATTGATGACAGACGGATAATAGTTCCAGCGACTGAGCCGTCTCGCCCAGATTGACCAAGTCGCGCTGCAACGTGTGTGCCTTCAGGCGCGCGGCCAGATCGAAATCGGCGGGAACATGCCCGCTGTCGAGCAGCGCACGCTCCAACGGACGGTAAAACCCGAAATAGGCCTGCATCAACCGTTGGAAGGCGTAGGTATCGAGCTGATCGGAGAAAAAAGGAAGGCGTTTTTCCAGTGCGATATGCAGTTCGGCAGTGCCGGCTCGCAGATCTTGCAGCACCGGTGGCACATAGACTTCACGGGCCTTTGCTTGCATGTAGATCGCTCTTGGTGGGGCCGTTTGCGGGCCGGCAGGGTGTTTGCAACGTCCGATGAATATTACACGGCTATCGTCTTTTTCTGACTTTTCGTGCAGTTTTTTCTGACGAAAACACCACATTCAGACACTTCAGAGTTTCGCCTGATCGACAAAGTTCGATGCTTTTAAGGGGCGGCGGGCGAGACTGTACTGCGACAGCGCCACATGACTGTACCGTCGCGGCGGCGTCGGCCTGTGATAAAAAAAGCCCATCCCCGATGCTGGAGCGCCCCCCGCCATGGACCTCGCCACGCTTTCGCTGTTTATCCCGGCCTGTTTCGCCCTGAACATGGCCCCCGGTCCGAATAACCTGCTGTCGGTGAGCAATGCCACCCGCTACGGCTATCGCCGTGCCTGCGCGGCGGGCGCCGGCCGGATTCTGGCGTTCGCCGGGATGATCGCCTTGGCCGGTGCCGGATTGTCAGCGGTGCTGCACACCTCGGAATGGCTGTTCCACGCGATCAAGATCATCGGCGCGGGCTATTTGTTGTACCTGGCGTGGCAACTGTGGCGAGCCAATACCGACGCCGAAAAGCAGCTGGCGGGCGCGTCGGTGGGATTCTTCCGCCTGGCGCGCCAGGAGTTTCTGGTGGCGGCGGGCAATCCGAAAGCGATTTTGCTGTTTACCGCGTTCTTGCCGCAATTCGTCGACCCGAGCAAACCGGTCGCGGCGCAATTTGCCGTGCTTGGCGCGCTGTTCCTGCTGCTGGAGTGGATCGCCATTGGCGCCTATGCGTGGATGGGCCTGCACATGCGCCGCTGGTTCGCCGAACCGCGCGGCAAACGCATCTTCAACCGCTGCTGTGCCGGGTTGCTGTCGGCGGCGGCTTCGGTGCTGTTACTGGCCAAACGCGCTTAAGCCTCGGACGGGCCCTTGAGTTCGACCTGGTTGCCATCCGGGTCGAAGCAGTACAGCGAAAGGCCGTAGCCCTCGGCGCCGAAACGTCTGGCAGCGGTTGCGACGCTCAGGCCACAGGCTTGCAGATGGCTGAGCAGCGCCGCTTCATCGAACGGCTCGATGCGCAGGCAGAAGTGATCGACATTGCGCCGCTCGGCACCGGCCGCCGCGCCGCCCTTCCTGCCCAGTTCGCCTTGCAGGTCGACCAGATCGATCATCGAGGTCCCGGCACGCAGGTGCACCAGACCAAGTTTCTCGTTGTGTTTGACCAGTTCAGCACCGAATACCCGGCCATAGAAGTCGATGCTGCGCTGCAGATCAGCGACGCGCAGGACGATGTGGTCAATGCGTTGAATTGAAAATGGCAGCATATACCCGACACCTCACCCACTTTGTATGAACTGCTGGCGTGGGAACTATGAAGATTCTGTAGGAGCTGCCGCAGGCTGCGATCTTTTGATCTTGCTTTTGCTTTTAAAGATCGAGATCAACATCAAAAGATCGCAGCGTGCCGCAGCTCCTACACGGTAGTTGAGCGATATTGAAAATTCACTGTCGATTTTTCGGTGGAGCCATCGAGAATCCGGATTTACCCTCAGCCCATGAACATACCAACCGCACCGCTGCCCCCCCACGCCGAGATGGTTCGCGCCATGCTCGAACGCGACACCGCCTACGAGGGGGTGTTCTTCACGGCCGTGAAAACCACCGGGATCTTCTGCCGACCCAGTTGCACGGCACGCAAGCCGAAACCGGAAAACGTGGAATTTTTCGCCCATGCCGATGAGTGCCTGTCGGCCGGTTATCGCGCCTGCCTGCGCTGCAAGCCGCTGGACGCCGCGGCGATTGCCCCCGACTGGGTGCAGCGCTTATTGGCAGCGGTTGATGCCGACCCGGAGCTGCGCTGGAGCGATGCGCAACTGCTGGCCGAGGGTATCGAGCCGCTGAAGCTGCGGCGCTGGTTCAAACAGCATTTCGGCATGACCTTCCACGCCTGGCTGCGCACCCGGCGCCTAGGCATGGCGCTGGGAGGGATCCGCCAAGGTACGTCGATCGACCATGCGGCGTTTGATTCAGGCTACGAATCGCTCAGCGGCTTTCGCGACGCGTTCCAGAAATCGTTCCATATCACCCCGGGCCGCGCGGCCAGTACCGAACCGCTGCTGTTTACCCGCCTGACCACGCCGTTGGGGCCAATGATCGCCATGGCCGAGCGGCGCGGGCTGGTGCTGCTGGAGTTCCTCGATCGCCCGGCGCTGACCCGTGAAATCGAGGAACTGCAAAGTCGCTACGGCTACGTGGTCGCGCCGGGGCACAACGCGCATCTGCAACAGATCGAAAGCGAACTGGTGGCGTATTTCGCCGGCACGCTCAGCACATTCGGCGTCGCCCTGCACCTGCCCGGCAGCGCGTTTGATTGCCAGGTCTGGGCCGAATTGCAGAAGATTCCCTACGGCCAGACCACCACCTACGGCGCACTCGCCGCACGCCTGGGCAAACCCGGCGCCAGTCGCGCAGTGGGCCTGGCCAACGGGCACAATCGGCTGTCGATCGTGGTGCCATGTCATCGGGTGATCGGTGCGGACGGCTCGCTGACCGGCTATGGTGGCGGACAACCGCGCAAGGCGTTTCTGCTGCGCCTGGAAAACGCCGCGCTGCAGATCACTCGGCAACTGGCGTTTGACGACGTCCCCCCCCATCCAAGGACCGCGATGCTTGCTGAACGAACATGATTGAGCGTTATCAAGCGGCCAGCACCTATCTGGCCGCACTCGACGACGACTGGCAGCGGCACATCAGCGCCGTCGGCCCGTGCCTGCATCAGCCGCACCCAACACGTGATCCCTACGAATCACTGGTCCGGGCGATTGCCTATCAGCAACTGCACGCCAAGGCCGGGGACGCGATTGTCGGGCGTCTGGTCGCGTTGTTTCCCGGGCAGACGTTTCCCAAACCCGAACAGATTCTGGCGGCGAGCTTCGAGCAACTGCGCGGCTGCGGGTTCTCCGCGGGCAAGATCGCGACCATTCAAGGCATCGCTCAGGCGACACTGGACGGCGTGGTCCCGGATTACCCCACGGCGCTGGCAATGGACGACGAGGCTTTGATCGAGCGTCTGGTCAGCCTGCGCGGGGTGGGCCGCTGGACCGTGGAAATGCTGCTGATTTACAGCCTGGAACGCATGGATATCCTGCCGGCGGATGATTTTGGCGTACGCGAAGGCTATCGACGGTTGAAGGGCCTGGCGGTGCAGCCGACGCGCAAGCAGATCATCGAGATCGGCCAGGCGTGGAGCCCGTATCGGACGGTAGCGGCGTGGTATCTATGGCGCGTGCCGAAACCACCAAGCCCCTTGTAGGAGCTGCCGCAGGCTGCGATCTTTTGATCTGGCTTTTCAAAAGATCAAAGTCAAAAGATCGCAGCCTGCGGCAGCTCCTACAGGATTGCGTTTCAATGTGGGGCTGGCTGTCGGCACATTCATGTATTTCTTCCAGACTTGATCAACACCATCCAGCCCACCGGAGGCCCCTCATGCACCTCGAAGGCTCCTGCCACTGCGGCGCCGTCACCTTCAGCCTGACCAGCGCCCATCCCTACCCTTATCAACGCTGCTACTGCTCGATCTGCCGCAAGACTCAGGGCGGTGGCGGTTATGCGATCAACCTGGGTGGCGACGCGGCCAGCCTCAAGGTGCAGGGACGCAAACACATCTCGATCTACCACGCGAAGATGAAGGACGAAGGCGAAAAACGCGCGCACCGCAGCAGCGCCGAACGGCACTTCTGCTCGCAGTGCGGCAGCGCTTTGTGGTTGTTCAGCCCGCAATGGCCAGAGCTGATCCACCCGTTCGCCTCCGCTATAGACACGCCGCTACCGGTGCCGCCGGAACACACGCACTTGATGCTCGGTTCAAAGGCACCGTGGGTCGAGGTGGCTGCCAAAGCCTTGGACAAGCAGTTTGAGGTGTATCCCGAGGAATCGATTGCGCAGTGGCATGAGCGGTTGGGGTTGCTCAGCTGAGCTGAGTTTTGGGGTGTGATTGATGGCCCTATCGCTGGCAAGCCAGCTCCCACAGGTTTTGTGCACGCCCAGGAACCTGTGGGAGCTGGCTTGCCAGCGATAGGGCCGGAACTGCCTACACAAATCAGTCCAGATGCGCCCAGGTCAGCCGAAACGACGCCCCGCCCCACACCGAGTCCCCGACTTCGACCTGCCCGCCATGGGACTGCGACACCCGCCGCACCAGCGCCAACCCCAGGCCGAAACCACCGGTGCGGCGGTCGCGGCTGGCATCCAGGCGCGAGAACGGCTCGAAGATTTTCTCCCGGCCTTCCACCGGTACACCCGGACCGTCGTCGTTGACCCGCACCTCGTAATAATCGCCGCTGCGCTCCAGCGTTACCTCAACGCGCTGCTCGGCGTAACGAATGGCGTTGCGCAGCAGATTGATCACCGCCCGCGCCATGAAGCGCGGTTCGATGCGCACAGTGTCGAGCCGGCAATCGCCGATCAGCAACTGCACCCCCGCCGCTTCCGCCTCCAGCGCGACGCTGCCGACCACGCTGTCGAGCCAGTTCGCCGCCTGAATGTTTTCCCGTTTGATCACCGTTGCGCCGCGTTCGAGGCTGGCATAGGTCAGCAGTTCGGAGACCATTTCCTCCAGCTCGCCAAGGTCGGCGTACATGTCGGCGATCAGCTCGCGATTCTGGCTGGCGTCCGGTTGTTGCTTGAGCTGATCAAGCTCGAACGACAGGCGTGCAATCGGCGTCCGCAGTTCGTGGGACACCGCGTTGGTCAACTCGCGCTGATTGGCGATCAGGCTCTCGATGCGCGCGGCCATCAGGTTGAAGTGTTCCGCCAGGTCGCGGATGTTCGAGCGTCTGGACAGTTGAATGCGCACCGCCAGATCGTTATCGCCAAAGCGCTCGGCGGCCAGCCGCAGTTTTTCCAGATCGCGCCAGTGCGGGCGCACCCAGAAAAACAGCACGATGCCGATCAGCACCGCGAGCATCGCGTACGCCGCCGCGATGTAGAACGGCATCAGGCTCGGCTCCGGCGGCAGCTTGATGCTGAGCAACTGCGAGCCACCGTCGATGTTGCTGATGAACTGGGTGTAGTCGTCGCGAATCACCAACAGGTTCTGCGCCAGCTCGGCCTGCTCCTCGGCGCTGAGCGCCAGTTGATCGGCTTCCACCAGTTTCAGCGACAAGCCGTAATGCGGGCGCAACGCTTCCAGTCTCTGCTCGCGCGCCGCGCCTTGCTGATCGCGCATGTGCTCGACCAGCGACCACGCCTGCCCGCGCACCGCCTCACGGTTATAGGCGCGCATCTGGTCGTCGAGCAAGGCGTTGAAGGTGTGTTCGACGGTTTGCAGCGCGAGGACCAGACCCACGGTCATCACCAGAAACAGCCCGAAAAATAACCGCAGCATCTACAGCTCCCACGCGAATGGATTGAACAGATAACCTTTGCCCCACACGGTTTTGATGCACACCGGTTCGCGCGGGTTGTCCTTGAGCTTGTTGCGCAGCTTGCTGATGTACACGTCGACGCTGCGATTGAGGCCGTCGAAGGCGATACCGCGCATGCGATTGAGGATGTCATCGCGGGACAAAGTCTTGCCGGCGGCGCTGGCCAGCAGCCACAGCAGCTCGAATTCCATGGTGGTCATTTCGATGATATCGCCGGCCAGGCGCACTTCGCGGCAGCTGCGATCAATGCTCAAGCGGCCGAACTCCAGCGCACTGACCACCCCGGCCTCCGGCATCTGCCGCCGCTGCAACGCGCGCAGGCGTGCCAGCAGTACCGGCGGTTTGATCGGTTTGACCACGTAGTCGTCGGCGCCGGATTCGAGGCCGAGAATGTGGTCGAGGTCGTCTTCCTTGGCGGTGAGGATAACGATCGGCGTGTCCGCCACGCTGCGGATTTCCCGGCACACGTGCAGCCCGCTCTGCCCCGGCAGCATCAGGTCGAGCACCACCACTTTGGGCTGGAACTCGAGAAACGCCGCCACCGCCAGATCACCGCGATGCACCGCACGCACCTCGTAGCCATGCTGCTCAAGAAAGTGCGCAATCAGCGTGGCCAGACGCTCATCGTCTTCGACCAGCAGAACTTTGCCAAAACCCAGGTTATCCATAACGACTGTCTGCCAAGCCCTATGAGAAGTGGCCGGCATTATGGCGGCAATCGCTGCTGCGGCGTTGTTTCGGGCAGCAAAAACCGGCCGCTGGGGCCGGTTTGTGGTGATCTTTCATACTCTTAAGAGTTTTTTACAGTTTCTGTGTAGGAGCTGCCGCAGGCTGCGATCTTTTGATCTTGCCGGTGCGTGTCAATGTACCTGTCGCCTCACTACTGCTTCAGCAACCCATTGCAGCCCCAGCGTCCATGCGTTCTGGGTTCAAATAAACTGCATTTGCAAGCTGCCAGTTACGCACTTTTCCGCTCCAGCGGCAGGGATTGGTCGCTTTGGCAGATTCGTAAAGGTCCTCCCGTGCCTGCAGCAACGCTGACGCCTTACCCTCGTGGCGCTCATTCGGCGTCACGTATTTCAAGGCGCTATGGCGGTGTTCTTCGTTGTACCACTCGACGAACTTCTGCACCCAGAGCCTTGCCTCCATCAGATTATCGAAGGGTCGATCCGGCCACAGCGGACAATATTTGGCCGTGCGGAAAAGCGCTTCTGCGTATGCGTTGTCATTGCTTACTCGCGGGCGGCTGAACGAGGGTTCAACGCCCAGCGAGATCATGCTTTCACGTAGCAAAGAGCCTTTCATCACATGCCCGTTATCTGAGTGCAACACCAGCGGTTTACCTGCCGTACGCTCTCGCAAGCATCCCTTTTCAAGAAGCACGCATGCATGCTCTGAGCATTCAGACTCATGCACTTCGTTGGTCACCAGCTTGCGGCTGTAAATGTCTTTGACCATGTACCAGTAGTAGAAGCGACCCTTGACCGTGGTGGGTAACCAGGTGATATCCCAGCACCACACTTGATTAGGGCCATCTGCACGATGGGTGGTCAACACTCGACGCTTCGGTGCCTTGGCGCGACCACGGCGCATATTTTGATTCGCCTCTTTCAACACCCGATAGAACGTCGATTCCGATGCCAGATAAATGCCTTCGTCCGCTAGTTTGGGGACGATCTGGTGCGGTGTCAGGCTTGCGTAGCCAGGTTGGTTGGCTGCATCTAGAACAGCCTGCCGCTCTGCGGCGCTGAGTTTATTGGGCGGTGCTGAGCGTTGGACGATCTGACGCCTGTCTGCTTGGCAATATCGCCAACGTTGGATTGTCCTTAGACAAAGCCCAAGCTCATTGCACGCCCGAAATCGGCGCGCCCCATTTTCGACTGCCTCGGCGATCAGCCCCAAAGCCTGCATACGATCAGGGGCGCTGATCAGTCTTCCTTGTCCTTGCCCCAGATCGCATTGGCTTTTTTTCTGAGTTCCAGTAAAGCCACCGCCTCCTTACGATCGGCATCGGAGCGAAGCAGTTGTCGCTCAAGCTCCTTGATTCGCCTTTGCTCGGCGGTTTGCTTCTTGCTCGGTTGAGGATCAAGTGCCGCGTTGGCGTTCTGGCAAGCCAAGCGCCATTGCTGAATCTGTTCGGGATAAATGCCCTTGATTCGGCAGTACTGGGAAAGCTCCACCTCGTTTAAAGGCGCGGTTTCCATCACAGCGTTGAACTTGTCGGCGCTGGACCATTGATCGCTGGTTTTATTGTTTCCAGGAACGATCAAACCTTTATCTCTAGCCATTTGTCTCCAGTTTCGCAGCGACTGTGGTGTGACGCCGATTGCAACAGCGAGCTCTGCCACGGAACGGTTTAGGGGCGGCATCATCTGCTGAACAGCCCAGTCTCTGAAGTCATCGTCATAACGTTTCGGCATTGCCATGTACCTTCGCCCCCTTAAGTGAATGAGTCAATCAAGAGAGGCGACAGATAGGCTGACACGGGGGGTTGCTTCAAAAAATCAACAGATCGCAGCCTGCGGCAGCTCCTACAGGTTATGCGTTCACCGGGACGCCGCTGTGGAAGCGGAACTCTTCATCGGGCGATTCGATCAGTTCCTGCTCGGCAGCGCGAACCTTGTCGATCACCTGAGCGATGTCCTTCGCGTCACCGTAATGATAAGCCAGTTTCAGATAACCCTGAAAATGCCGCGCCTCGCTTTTCAGCAGGCCGAAATAGAATTTGCCGAGTTCTTCGTCCAGATGCGGCACCAGCGCTTCGAAACGCTCGCAACTGCGCGCTTCGATGAAGGCGCCGACCACCAGGGTATCGACCAGTTTCACCGGTTCGTGGCTGCGCACCACTTTGCGCAGGCCCGAGGCGTAACGCCCGGCGTGCAACTGGCGCAGCTCGATCTTGCGGCGTTTCATGATGCGCATGACTTGCTCGTGATGCACCAGTTCTTCCCGGGCCAGACGCGACATCATGTTGATCAGGTCGACATGGGAATGGTACTTGGCAATCAGGCTCAGCGCGGTGCTGGCAGCCTTGAACTCGCAGTTCTTGTGGTCGATCAGCAGGGTTTCCTGATCGGCCAGTGCGGCCTGGACCCAGGCGTCGGGCGTGCGGCAGCCAAGGAATTCGTGGATTTCGGGCAGGATCATGGGGCTCACGGCTAAAGGTGTTCGAGCGAAGGGCGCCGATTATACCGGCCTGCCCGCAGACCACCAGCCGCAGGCGTTGATATGCATCAAGTCGCGGGCGCATGAGCAGCAACTATAGTTGTGCAACGCCGTGCCTTTTCTTTGCTGGAGACTCCGCTCATGCAAGCCATTCGCAGCATTCTGGTGGTCATCGAACCCGAACATTCGGAAAGCCTGGCACTCAAGCGCGCCAAGCTGATCGCCGGCGTGACCCAGGCCCATCTGCACCTGCTGGTGTGCGACAAGAAACACGATCACGCCGGCATGCTCAGCGTGCTCAAGTCCGCGCTGCTGGCAGACGGCTACAGCGTGACCACCGAACAGGCGTGGAACGAGAGCCTGCACGAAACCATCATCGACGTGCAGCAGGCCGAAGGTTGCGGACTGGTGATCAAGCAGCATTTCCCCGACAGCGCACTGAAAAAGGCCCTGCTGACCCCGGCCGACTGGAAACTGCTGCGCCACTGCCCTACCCCGGTGCTGCTGGTGAAAACCAGCACGCCGTGGAAAGAGCGGGTGATTCTGGCGGCAGTCGATGTGGGTAACGCCGATGGCGAGCACCGGCACCTGCATACCACCATCATCGATCATGGCTTCGATATTGCCAGCCTGGCCAAGGGACACCTGCATGTGATCGCGGCGCATCCGTCGCCGATGCTGTCAGCAGCGGATCCGACCTTTCAGCTCAAGGAAACCATCGAGGCGAAGTATCGCGAGCAATGCAAGGCGTTCCAGGCCGAGTTCGATGTCGATGACGAGCACTTGCACATCGAGGAAGGCCCGGCGGATGTGCTGATCCCGTTCATGGCGCACAAGCTGCAGGCGGCTGTAACCGTGATTGGCACCGTGGCGCGAACCGGGCTCTCAGGCGCACTGATCGGCAACACTGCCGAAGTGGTGCTGGATGCGCTGGAGAGCGATGTGTTGGTGCTCAAGCCGCAGGAGGTTGAGGATCATCTGGTGGAACTGGCGGTGAAGCATTAGGAACTGCGGCGTTTGAAAGTCGGTCTTCGCGAGCAAGCCCGCTCCCACATTTACAATGCATTCCCCTGTGGGAGCGGGCTTGCTCGCGAAGCTTTTGATCTTCAGGCGCCGAAGGCGTCCTTGAGAAAACCCGGCGCGATGTAGCGCTGGTAATGCGCTTCCGACAGCAGGAAGAATTCCCGATCAATGGCATCGCGCAATTCCGGCAGGTTCCAGTCGCGGAACTCCGGCAGCAACACCATTCCGTAGGCTTCCAGATTAATGATCACCCGCGCCCCGCGTGCGATCAGCTGATAGGCCCAGCAATATTCCGACTGATGCGGCACGAAGCGGATCTTGCGCTGTTCCAGCTGCTGGCGCAGGCGCGCCGGATCGAAGATCTCGACCTTGCTTGCCATCACTTGTGACAGCAATTGCTCCAGCCGCAACCACACCGCACGCTTTTCCTCCTCGCCGTACCCATTCCAATGGATCACTTCGTGGTGGAAACGCTTGCAGCCACGGCACACCAGATCTCCGTAAACAGTGGAGCAGAGGCCGACGCAGGGGGTCTTGATGGTCTGATTGGGCATAAATTGGCAAAACACTGAAACGCGGGACAGGCCGGCATGTTAGCCCTTTGTCGGGCGTTGATCACCCCTCAAACATAAAGGGCAAGCGCCGGATCGCGGTTTGCGCCACGGCCACGCAACGCCACCAAAGTCCAATAGAGTGCGACTTACCTTTAAATTTTTTTTGCCGTAGAATCAGCCAGCCTTTTAAGGCGCCAATGTCCGTTAGAAGCTGTTTTCAAAGCGTCACGAGCACAGTCGTTCCTTCAGAGCGGTGTTGGCGAAGGGTTTTTCCAGCGGGGAAAAGCCCAACGCCAACCCTCATCAGCTCCCCGTTCTGCAGGCGTAAAACTTTGAAAGCAGCTTCTGTAAGGAATTGCCGGTAATTCTGACCAGACGACCCACAACGTCGTGCGGTGCATGAGTACGGCAATTTCGGGATGAGCGTCCCGGACACCCATTTGGGACCACTGATGAGGGTAATACTGTGCTTGAAGCCTACCGCAAACATATCGAAGAGCGTGCAGCCCTGGGTATCGTTCCCCAGCCGCTTAACGCCGAACAAACTGCAGGCCTGGTCGAGCTGCTGAAGAATCCTCCGGCTGGCGAAGAAGCTTTCCTCGTTGACCTGATCACCAATCGCGTACCACCAGGAGTGGACGAAGCCGCTTACGTCAAAGCCGGCTTCCTGTCGGCCCTGGCCAAAGGCGAAGTCACCTCCCCTCTGCTGGACAAGAAACGCGCTGTAGAACTGCTCGGCACCATGCAGGGCGGCTACAACATCGTGACTCTGGTGGAACTGCTGGACAACGCCGAACTGGCGCCAGTGGCTGCCGAAGAACTCAAGCACACCCTGCTGATGTTCGATGCCTTCCACGACGTCGCGGAAAAAGCCAAGAACGGCAACGTTCACGCGAAAGCCGTGCTGCAATCCTGGGCTGACGGCGAGTGGTTCAAGAAGCGCCCGGTGCTGGCCGACAAGATCAGCCTGCGCGTGTTCAAGGTCACCGGCGAAACCAACACCGACGACCTCTCCCCGGCGCCAGACGCCTGGTCGCGTCCTGACATCCCGCTGCACGCCCTGGCCATGCTGAAAATGGCCCGTGAAGGCATCGTTCCGGACGAGCAAGGCAAGACCGGCCCGATGAAGCAGATCGAAGAAATGCGCGGCCAGGGCTTCCCGATCGCCTACGTCGGTGACGTGGTCGGTACCGGTTCCTCGCGTAAATCGGCAACCAACTCGGTGCTGTGGTTCTTCGGCGACGACATCCCTTACGTGCCGAACAAGCGCGCTGGCGGTTTCTGCTTCGGCAGCAAAATCGCTCCGATCTTCTACAACACCATGGAAGATGCTGGCGCACTGCCAATCGAGTTCGACGTGTCGAACATGAACATGGGCGACGTGATCGACCTGTACCCGCACGCTGGCAAAGTCTGCAAGCACGGTACCGACGAAGTCATCACCACCTTCGAAATGAAGACCCCTGTGCTGCTGGACGAAGTCCGTGCCGGCGGCCGTATCCCGCTGATCATCGGCCGTGGCCTGACCGAGAAGGCGCGCGCCGAACTGGGTCTGCCGCCATTCGATCTGTTCAAGAAGCCTGAAGCACCGGCCGAAAGCACCAAGGGCTTCACCCTGGCGCAGAAAATGGTCGGCAAGGCTTGCGGTCTGGCAGAAGGTCAGGGCGTGCGTCCTGGCACCTACTGCGAACCGAAGATGACCACCGTCGGCTCTCAGGACACCACCGGTCCGATGACCCGTGACGAACTGAAAGACCTGGCGTGCCTGGGCTTCTCCGCTGATCTGGTGATGCAGTCGTTCTGCCACACCGCGGCGTATCCGAAGCCGATCGACGTGACCACCCACCACACCCTGCCTGACTTCATCATGACCCGCGGCGGCGTTTCCCTGCGTCCGGGCGACGGCATCATCCACTCGTGGCTGAACCGCATGCTGCTGCCGGACACCGTGGGTACCGGTGGTGACTCGCACACCCGTTTCCCGATGGGCATCTCGTTCCCGGCCGGTTCCGGTCTGGTCGCGTTCGCCGCGGCCACCGGCGTCATGCCGCTGGACATGCCGGAATCGATCCTGGTGCGCTTCAAAGGCAAAATGAAACCTGGCATCACCCTGCGTGACCTGGTTCATGCGATTCCTTACTTCGCGATCCAGAACGGTCTGCTGACCGTCGAGAAGAAAGGCAAGAAAAACGCCTTCTCCGGCCGCATCCTGGAAATCGAAGGTCTGGAAGGTCTGACCCTGGAGCAGGCGTTCGAACTGTCCGACGCCTCGGCCGAACGTTCGGCTGCCGGTTGCACCATCAAGCTGTCGAAAGAATCCATCACTGAGTACCTGCAGTCCAACATCACCCTGCTGCGGTGGATGATCGGCGAAGGCTACGGCGATGCGCGCACCCTGGAACGTCGTGCGCAAGCGATGGAAGCCTGGATCGCCAACCCGCAGCTGATGGAAGCCGATGCCGACGCCGAATACGCCGAAGTCATCGAAATCGATCTGGCCGACATCAGCGAGCCAGTCCTGTGCGCGCCGAACGACCCGGACGACGCCCGTCTGCTGTCCAGCGTCGCTGGCGAGAAGATCGACGAAGTGTTCATCGGTTCGTGCATGACCAACATCGGTCACTTCCGCGCTGCCGGTAAGCTGCTGGATCAGGTCAAGGGTCAGCTGCCAACCCGTCTGTGGCTGTCGCCGCCGACCAAGATGGACGCTCACCAACTGACCGAAGAAGGCTACTACGGCATCTACGGCAAGGCCGGCGCACGCATGGAAATGCCAGGCTGCTCGCTGTGCATGGGCAACCAGGCACGCGTTGAGCCGAACAGCACCGTGGTCTCGACGTCGACCCGTAACTTCCCGAACCGTCTGGGCGACGGCGCGAACGTCTACCTGGCTTCGGCCGAGCTGGCGTCCGTGGCCTCGATCCTGGGTCGCCTGCCGACCGTCGAGGAGTACATGGAATACGCTGGCAAGATCGACAGCATGGCGGCCGATGTCTACCGCTACCTGTCCTTCGATCAGATCGCCGAGTTCCGTGAAGCCGCAGCGAACGCCAAGATTCCGGTCGTTCAAGCCTAACGTCGCAACGCAATGAAAAACGCCGCCCATCGTGAGATGGGCGGCGTTTTTTTATGGCTTGAATTTCCCTCCTATTTGCCTGAACACGCCCATGCCGGATCGCATAACCCTGTAGGAGCTGCCGAAGGCTGCGATCTTTTGATCTTGCTCTTTAAAAACAAAATCAAAAGATCGTCCGATCGCGGCCCGAGCCTTCGACAGCTCCTACATAGAGCAATTATGCGCGAAGGTTGAGGGCCTGCTGCACCGCGCCATCGACGCTCCGCCCGCTGAGGACCACGCCGTTGGCCGTCACCTCCGGCAACGCCTCCAACGCAGCCAGCGCCCCATGCTTGAGCCGCGCCAGAATCAGCCGCTTGTCCGCCTGATGCACGCGCAAAAAGAACTCCTGCATCGCCTCGATGCTGGTGCCGTCCAGGTCCGGGGTTTCCTCAAGGCTGAGAATCACCGTGTGCAGCGGCGCGTCCGCGTGCCGTATCAAACGCAGCGCCGCACCGAGAATCCGCTCGACATTGGCGAAGAACAACGCCTCGCTGGGTCGCACGATCAATATCCCCGGTTCAGCGGTCGCCTTTGGATGGCGCTGCAGATCGACAAAATCATGCCCGCCGTCGATCCGCCCGAGTAGCTGAATATCCGCCGCCGACATCTGCTTGAGCATCAACAACACGCTAATCGCCACCGATACCAGCAAGCCGTCGAGAATCCCCAGCACCAGCACCGCCGCCACCGCGCACAACACCAGCAACCGGTCCCGCCGCCAGATGAAATAGCGTCCCAGCGGCTGCAGACTCAAGCCACGGCCCAGCGCATGCATGACGATGGCCGCCAGAATCGGCTCCGGGGTCAGGGCAATCCACGGCAACACCGTCAACACGATCAGCAGCACCACCAGCGCCGCCACCCCGCCAGCCCAGCGCGAAGTTGCCCCGGCTGCCTCGTTGGCCGACGTCGCCGAATACCCGGCCCCCGCCGGCATGCCGTGAAACAGCCCGGACAGCAGATTCGATGCACCGAGTGCCAGCAGATCACGGTTGGAGGTCACCCGGTCGCCATGTTTCAGCGCGTATGAACTGATCGAGCCATACGATTCGGCATACAGAATCATCACCAGCGCAAACCCCACCTCCCCCAATCGCAACCAGTCGGCGAACGGCAGCACCGGCAGGTTCGGCACTTCAAGGCTGAGGTCGATCAAGCCGATCAGCTTCACACCGTGGGCCGGCAGGTTCAGCCATTGCCCCGCCGCGATACCAATGACCACGACCAGCAAGCCGCCGGGCACCCGCGGAAAACGTGAGAACAGCCCCAACAACAGCAACGCCACCGCAGCGACCGCGGCTGCCGACCAGTTCCACTGCGGCAGTTGCTCGAACAGTTGCGGGGCGAAGCGCACCAGATTGGCGTCGGTCAGATGCACACCGACCACGCTGGCGACCTGCTTGAGAATGATGGTGGCGGCCAGGCCGAAGGCGAATCCGCGCAGCACCGGTTTGGCGATGAATGAGGTGACGCTGCCGAAACGAAAAATCCCCGCCAGCAGGAACAAGCCGCCGGTGACGAGCACCAGGCCAGCCGCCAGTGTCGCGCGCAATTGCGGGTCACCGTTGGCCATGGTCGCGGTAGCCGCCGCCAGCACCGCGGCCGAAGATGACGTCGCGGAAACAATGGCAAAGCGGCTGGTACCCAACAGCCCGTAGCAGAGCAACCCGGCGAACAGTGCGATCACCCCGGCCTGGGGCGCCAGCGCGGCGATGGTCGAATAAGCCACTGCCTCCGGCAACAACAGGCCGGCAATCGACAGGCCCGCGAGGATATCCCGCCAGCGATCAGGTTGTTCTACAGGTTGAGGGGCGCTCGACAATCCACTGTCTCCAGACGAAAAAAAGCCGCTGTGCGCATGACGCACAGCGGCCACTGTAGCTGAGTCTCTGGCGCTTGGGCTTACGCCGTCAGCGAATAAATCACCGCCGAAATCGCTACCAGACCGACTGCGGTGACAAATACGTTTGACGCCTGACCGCGATAACGCGCCATCGCCGGTACCTTGCGAATCGCGTACATCGGCATCAGGAACAGGATCGCCGCGATCACCGGACCGCCGATTGCCTCGATCATCCCGAGGATGCTCGGGTTCAAAGTGGCAACGATCCAGCACACCACCAGCATGAACGCGGCGACGATGCGATCCAGCGCCTTGGCGCCCGGACGCTTGCCGCTCTTGATGATCAGCCCCTTGAGACCTTCGCTGGCGCCGATGTAGTGACCGAGGAACGACTTGGAGATCGCCACGAAGGCAATCAGCGGCGCGGCAAACGCAATGGCCGGGTTGCTGAAATGGTTGGCCAGGTACGACAGGATCGACAGATTCTGTGCCTTGGCTTCGGCCAGTTGCTCCGGCGACAGGGTCAGCACGCAACTGAAGACGAAGAACAGCACCATCACCACCATCAACAGGTGCGCGCGGCAGAGGATCTGCGAGCTGCGTTGCTCTGCATTGGCAACGTAGCGACGCTTCTGATCCACCGCGAACGCCGAGATGATCGGCGAGTGGTTGAACGAGAACACCATCACCGGGATCGCCAGCCATAGCGTATGCAGCAATGCCGAGGGTGCGGGCACTTGCGAGGCGGTGGTCAGAATGCCGCCTGTCCAGTGCGGGATCAGATACACCGCGAGGAACAGCAGCGCAACGATGAACGGATACACCATCAGGCTCATGGCCTTGACGATCGCCGTTTCGCCACAACGCACCACCGCCAGCAGGCCGAGGATCAGCACGAACGACAGCAGCGCGCGCGGTGGCGGCGTGATGTGCAGTTGGTGTTCGAGGAAGCTGGCGACCGTATTGGTCAGGCCGACGCTGTAGATCAGCAGAATCGGGAAGATCGCGAAGAAGTACAGCAAAGTGATCAGCGCGCCGGCCTTGATGCCGAAATGCTGCTCGACCACCTCGGTGATGTCGGCGCCTTCACGACCGGAGAGCACGAAGCGGGTCAAGCCGCGGTGAGCGAAGAATGTCATCGGGAACGCCAGCAGCGCGAGGATCACCAGCGGCCAGAAGCCACCCAGCCCGGCGTTGATCGGCAAAAACAGGGTACCGGCGCCAATGGCCGTCCCGAACAGTCCCAACATCCACGTGGTGTCATGGCGATTCCAGCTCGACAGTTCAGCTGGTGCTGCCGCTTCATAGCGTGCGTCGACGCTATTGGCCTGATCATTCATCCGGTCGGATCTCCGCATTCCGGTCACTTGCCACTCGGTCAGGACGCGTCGGAAAAAACCGACAGACATGCTCCGGCCGAAACAGGGGCGCGATTCTCCGCGATAAATGAGCAGAAGCAAAGACTTAGCTGAGCAACGGTTATACGGAGCAGATCAGCGGGTTGTCGTTTTTGGGGAAATAGATGTCGGCTAGCGGTACGTTAGGTGTCGTTTTTAGGCAAGTTTTCAGCGCTGATTGGAATGGCAAGATCTGATCAGATGGATCGAGCCAAGAGAAATCCGAGTGACACGCAATACAGGCCGAACGCCAGCAACCCCCAAATGGGGTACATATCGCCCTTGTTTTTAATACGCATCCTTTCTTCCCACTCCTCGTGCTCTCGTTCCATTTCTTCCATTCTTGCTTTGCGATCATAAGTACTCATGTGGGTTTCCTTTTTGGCCATGAATCCGGCGGTTGCGAGCGAATAGTCAAAACTTGAAGAAAACACGTGCTACTGCAGTGATTGCTGTCACCACACCAGCCAACACGGCGAACGGATATAAATTTGTCTCTCGATTAAGCTTTTTCTCCTCCGCCATTAGCTTTTTTCTCTCAGCCACAAGCTTTCTTGCCTCATTCTCCAGCCTGTCGAGTTCCAGATTTTCAAGATCGTTCTTGAGCATTCGCCTTCCTTGGCCGTTAGCAGTCACTGCACACGTTGTTTCGTTCCCATATGATTTCGCAAACGTCTCTAGCCCGATAGCAGACGTCTCCGCCATATTCGTAGGCAAAATCCCCGAATTTCGTAGGGTGCCTCATACAAAACCAGCAGCAGATTCAACACCTCTCCACTTTCAATTTCCCCGACATGTTCTAGCGTGAGAGGGGTCCCCTGCCCCACGGAGGTTCTGCCCATGCCCCTCGTTCGCGTCGACATCCGAAAACACACCGACCCCACCTTCGCCAAACGCATCGGCGAGCAGATCTACGCCGCCCTGCGCAACACCATCAATGTGCCGGAGCACGACAACTTCCAGATCCTCAACGAGCACAACGGCGAGCATTTCATCTTCGACCCGCAGTATTTGGGCATACAGCGCAGCGATCAGTTGGTGATCATCCAGATCACCCTCAGCGAAGGCCGCACGCTGGAGCAGAAAAAAGCCCTGTTCCAGACCATCGCGCACAACCTGAACAGCCAACTGGGCATTCGCCTGGAGGACGTGTTCATCAATCTGGTGGAAGTCAAAAAGGACAACTGGTCGTTCGGCAACGGCATTGCTCAATACGCGGTTGACAGCCCTTCTCCGCCACCCGCATGATCGGCGCATGAACCTTCGCTCGCAGCACCTTACCCGCACCACCACGACCGCTACCGGCGGGTCGTGGCGTGGCTGCCTGAGGTGAATCCAGCGCAGTGAACCCAAGGCCCCGCCAGCAATGGACGGGGCCTTGTTGTTTCTCCCGTCCGTGCGGCACTTGCAGCCCTCAAGGAGAAGCACCATGTCCGCAGCACTATTGATTGTCGATATGCAGGTCGGTCTGTTCCATGGCCCGGAGAAACCCCACGACGGCGAACGCGTGCTCGCCAACATCCGGCATCTGATCCACCGGGCGCGTCAGCAGCACGTGCCGATCTACGCTGTACGCCATACCGGCCCGGCAGGTTCGCCGATTGCCGCCGACAGCCCCTTCTGGCAATTGCTGCCGGAACTCGAACTGAATGCTGATACCGACCATCTGTTTAACAAATCCAGGCCCAATGCCTTCCACGGCACTGACCTGGCGCAGTTGCTCAACGCTGCGCAGATCGACGAGCTGTACCTGGTCGGCATGAAGACTCAGTTCTGCATCGACGCCACCTGCCGCGCCGCTGTCGATCTGGGCTTCAAGCCTTTGCTGGTGGCCGACGCCCACACATGCATGGACACCCCGACATTACCCGCCCAAGTCATCATCGAGCACCACAACGCCACTCTCGGCGGAGCATTTGCGCGGCTGATCAACAGCGCCGACGCGGGCTTCTGACGAACGTCCGGGCGCTTCCCGTTTCAGCTCCTACACTGGCTGAGGCGGGACCGCCGCCAGCATTGCCAAACCGCTCCGCAATCAGCACTCTGACACGACTTTCGCGACCGAACCGCCATTGATCAACAGGAGCCGCGCAATGCCCGCCACCGTTCTGGTACTGGTTGAAACCATCAATGACTATCTGCCGATCCTCGAGCATCAGGGTTTTCATCTGATCCTCGCGCCAACCCCGGCCGAGCGCGCGCAAGCCATCGCCAGTCACGGTGCCCGGATCGATGCGGTGCTGACCCGGGGTCCGCTGGGTCTGACCGCCGACGAGATCGCGGCCCTGCCGATCCTGAAAATCATCACGGTGATCGGCGCCGGTTACGAACAGGTCGACCTGCAGGCCGCCAGCGACCGCGGCATCACCGTGACCAACGGCGCCGGAGTCAACGCTTCGTCGGTGGCCGACCATGCCATGGCCATGCTCCTGGCCCTGGTGCGCGACATTCCGCGCTGCGACGCGGCGGTGCGCCGGGATGAATGGCCGAAGATCATGCGCCCGTCGCTGGCCAATAAACGCCTGGGCATTCTCGGCCTCGGCGCGGTGGGCATGGCGATTGCCAGGCGTGCCCACCTCGGTTTCGACATGCAGATCAGCTACCACAACCGTCAGTTGCGCAGCGATGTGCCCTACGTGTTCTGCTCGACACCGACCGAATTGGCGCGGGCCTCGGACTTTCTGATCGTGGCTACACCCGGCGGCATCGGCACCCAACATCTGGTGACCCGCGCGGTGCTCGATGCCCTCGGCCCGAACGGCTTCATCGTCAACATCGCCCGCGCCAGCGTGGTCGCCACGGCGGACCTGATCGCCGCCCTTGAACAACGGCGCATTGCCGGCGCGGCGCTGGATGTGTTCGATCACGAACCGCAGGTGCCGGATGCGCTGAAAACCTTAAGCAACGTGATTCTCACGCCGCACGTTGCCGGCCTTTCACCGGAAGCCACCCAAGGCACGGTGGAGCTGGTGGGGAAAAACCTCGTCGCGTTCTTTTCCGGGCAGCCGGTACTGACACCGATTGCCCTGCCACCGCGTCTGGGCAATCAGCGCGTGCACTAAAGCACCCCGAGCAAAGTCCACAGGCGCCGCGATTCGGCGTCTGCCGAGATCAACTCGCCGAGCAGTTCGCTCAACGGCTTGTTGCCCCATTCGACCCCGCGCCGGATCAGATAAGGTACCGGACTGTGCGGCTCGGTGCGGGCGAGGAACTCGGCGATCAACAGCAACTGCCGATAAGCCTCTTCGCGACTCGCCGGTTCACGCAACACCTGCGTGGCCGGGACGTCTTCCACCGGCCGCGCCACGGCGACAGGCGCCTCAAGCTCAACAACTGGTGTTGCCGGTTGTTGTGGGTGCATGGCAATGAACTCCTGAACCAGCGTCAGCGAGGCTTGAATGGTTTCCTGCAAGGGACGCAACCCCGGCGCCTGATCGCCCAGATACGCATCGCTCCAGGCATCCACTCGCTGCAGATGTTGCAGGCTCAGCAGCAAGTTACCCTGCATGCGCAGCCAGAACGCCATCGGCGTCACACGTATCTGCTCGTCGAGCTTCTTCTGTTCGTTGCGCGCGATGTCAGACGAGGCCTTGGCATTTTTACTGTCGTTGGCCTTGACCTGCTGCACCTGCAAGCGACGCCAGACGTCCAGCGTGTAGACCTCGAAATCACTGTTGCGGGTGCCGAACAACGGCACTCGGGTCAGCAGGATTTCACTGTAGCGGCGCACCAGCCATTCGAGCGGTATCACCCGCCACGACTGATCGCCATCCTCAGCCTGCGGATGCAGTTGCTCGGGATAGCGCTCGCACAGGCCGGCGATCAGCGCCAGGCTGCCGGGCAAGCCGTCCAGTCCTTGCAGATGCAGCCACGCCTCGCCCAGCCACGCGGCGAGCATCAGGTCTTTGCTGCGCTCCAGCAGCAGAGTAGTGGTGATTTTTTCCACCTCAGGCCAGTTTGCCCGTTTGATTGCCGACTGCCAGACCCCGGTCGGCAAACTCGTGTCATCTTCACGGCGCAGGTCGCGCAGTTGGTCGAACTCACGTTCGTAACGCAAGTCCGCGCCGCAGGGGTGCTCGGCACTGATGGGCGCCAGCAACTGATCGATCAGGTCCGGCAACGTCGTCGATGGCAGGCTCACAGGCCCTCCTCGTTTCGGGGATCCAGGGCGGCGGTGGTGCCGGTCAGTTGATAGGGTGAGCGCGGTGCCCGTGTCGGCAGCGGCGAGATCGCCAGCGGCAATTTCGAACCCTGGCTCATCAGCGACACACGCACGAACATTCGCGTGAATTCACTGGTCACGCTATCCGTCGCGGCCGTCACCGGCAGGCGCAACGCCAGCGGAAAGTCGGTGTAATCGAGGTTCGGCTGACGCTGCACGGAAAAATGCGCGCGCATCAGTCGCAGCAGCGACCACGGCCCGCCGTACTCCCAACCAGCCTCCATGTCGCGCACCACCAGGTTCGGTTGCAACGGATCGTTGACCGGACGCTCCTTGCCGTTGCGTGCCCAGCGCAGGGTCAGCCGCACCGGCTGGCCGACCATCCAGCGCAGGTTCGGCTGTTGCGCTGCGGGATAGTTGATCTGCTGATTACCCGCCAGCAACCCCCAGGCAATCACCTGATCGGCGCCCTTCTCTTCCTCGCGGTCAGTGCGCCAGCGCACATCCAGTTCAACCCCGAGAATGCCGCTCTTGTCACGCACAAACAGCGGTGTCAGCCACTCGCTGGCCTGTTTCAGACGATTGAGAAAGTCTTCGGCCGCCAGCCGTTCCGGGGCCTGGCTCAGGACCAGTCCGGCCTGCGCCACCGGCAGACGCTTGTCGATGATCTCGAGAAAGTGCTGCACCCGCGCCGGATCGGCATCCTGCGCCTGCACACCGTTGGCAAACGGAAAGCGATCGGCCAGGTATTGATTGAAATAGGTCGCCAGCTCATTCCACGCCGCCGCCGCTTGCTGCTGTTGCAGGAGTTGGCAGCGCTGCAGCGCCGACTGCTGCAACTCGACCGCGCGCATCGCCAGGGTGCCACGCCCGCCCGCCAGATTCGCCGTTTGCAGGACCTGCAGGCAGGAACCGCTGTCCATCTCGATGAAATCCCGGCTGACCAGTTGTTCGATCTGCGCCGGAGAACTCGCCGGGTTGGCGTCCTTGTATTTGAGCAATTCATCGTTGAGCGCGCTGAACTGCGTCACACGCTCGTAATCCAGTGCCGAAAGATTGCCTTGCTGGGTGATCAGCCATTGCAGCGCCGACGCGCGACGTTCGGTGATGCCGAGCATGGTGTTGAACTGCTGTTTGAGGCTCAACTTCAGGTCCTGCACATCGCTGGCACCGTACAGTTGCAGACCGAGGTTTTTCGAACCGTCCCACTGGCTGATTTCGGTACGCCCGCCGAACAACGGTTGCGCGGTGATTTCCTCCAGACCACTGACGATCTGCGCCAATGCCCGCCGGTTCAACGCCCCTTGCAGGCGCGACGCCAGATCGCTGCGATGCACTTCGACGAAAGCCTTCTGCAGGGCCATCGCCTGTTCGGCTTTCACATTGAACACGGCATAGGGTTGAGTCTGGTCATTGTGATCCTTGAGGCTCAGCCACATGGCCTGCGCGGCCGCCGTTTCGGCAGCTTGCAACAGCGCATCGCGATACACCGGCGGGATGCGCGGCAATTCTTCGGCAACATAGTTTTTATAGCTGGCGAAGTAGCTCAGCGAAGTATTCAGGTCGTCGCCGTCAACCGTCTGGCCCTGCAGGTTGACGTTGTCTTGCGAGGCACGCATCGCGATCGACACGAAATCGCGCTTGAACAGCGCCTGCAGCGCGTTGTCGAGTTTGACCACCTGTTCCTGCAACGCCAGTTGCCCGCTGCCCTGCTGCACCAGCAAGTTAGCGCGTGTACCGACCTGGGCGATCCACTGATCGCGAAAGCTCTGCTGCAGTTTGCTCGCCTGCTGGTCCAGTTGCTGCTCGACGGTGGGTCCGAGCAGCGCGCTTTTGCGCACCTTGTCGAGGAAATCCCGATAGCCCGGCACCAGTTCCTGGCCCTTGCCACGGCTCCAGGTCGAGTTGGTCAGGGCGACAGCCGCTTGCAGGTCATCGATCAGCGCACGTAAATCCTCCAGCTCGCTGAGGCTGTTGCCGCTGCCGGCCTCCAGTCGCTCCAGATGCAGCTTGAGGTAACCGGCCTTGCTGACAAAATTGTCGGCGAGGAAATACTGATCGAGCCAGCGCTCCATCAGTCCAGTGAAATTGTTGACGATCTGCGGCCGGTCCGTGCCCAGGTCCAGCGCTTGCAGATCATCACCGTCTCCCGCCGCCAGCAGCCGATTGTAGTAAGCGGCGTGAGGCAACGCGGCGGCGTTGAGGTTGAGCGACAGCGCGCTGTTGCTCAGTTGCACCAAGTCGTCCAACGGCGCCCGCCGGTTGTTCTGCACTTCACCGAACAACTGGTTCTGTTGTTCCAGACGCAGCGCGCGATCGACCAGGTCGGTCGCTTTCTGATAGTTCTGCCACTGCGCCGGGTCTTCGCTTTCGATGCTGTTGCGCCGGTCGGTGCTGCGAATGGTCTTGATTTTCGCCAGCCCCGCGACCAGCAGATCGTGCAGCGGCACCAGCATATGGCGTTGAGTGGCCCGGTACAGTTCCTGTTCGACCCGGGTATCGAAAGAAGAAAACCACGATGTCGGGTACACCAGCGAGACGTAATGCCAATGCGGGGCTTTTTCCAGCACCCGCCAGAAGCTCTGCACATTGCGCCGGGTCGGTTCGATGCGGTGTGCTTCGTCAGTGACCGCGACGTAACTCTTCTGCGCGCCCTGCATCAGCCGCGCCAGTTCGTGAGCGTCGCGCACCGAGTCGCGCCAGACCCAAACCATCGCCACCGCCCACGCCACGCCGACCACCAGTGCGACACCGGCGGTAATCCGCTGCCAGCGCTGGCGCAAACGCAACAGACGCGGCACGCCCTGCGCCAGGCCCCGTTCGCCGACCAGCCGCTGGCGCCACAACTGGCGCACGAAGGCACTGCGCTGCACACCGCTGTCGTCTGCGGAAAAACCGTCCAGCGCATCTTCCGACGGCTGACTGGCCGTCAGATACACCCCGCGAAAACAAGGTGCCTCACCCTGAGCGTTACCCTGAAACACCGGTTCAAGCACGTTCTGCAAGCCACGGCGCAATGTCTCCAGACGCTCCGGCAAGGCATACAGATCGGCACTCAGCTGTCCGCTTAGCGTACCGATCTCGATCACCGCTTCAGCGACCGCGCGGTGCAATCGATCCAGTGCCTGGTCGCTCCACTGCCCTTGCCACACCGCGTCGCGGGCGTAGGGCGATGACCAGCCTAACGTGCGCTCGCGCGCCTCGTCAGGCAACGCGCTGAGCAGCTCCTGAAACCCCGGCAACTCTTCCAGCCCGGTGACGATCACATACACCGGCAGAGTCAGGCCGAAACGCTGCAACAGGTCGATGAAGCGGCGGCGCGCCGCCAGCCCAAGTTGGGTGGCCTGTTCCAGATTGCCCAGGCGACTGACCGGTACCGTCCAGATCACCGCGTCCAGCGCACGCTTGCTGCGAAGACGCACCATCAGTCCGAGCAGGCGCCACCAGCCGCCGCGTTGCAAGTGCATACCGTCTTCAGGCAGAAACAACGCCTGCGGCACCACCAGCACCGCGCCTTCGGGGTCCGACCACCAGCGACCGAACCAGGCCGGCTTGTCGGTGGGTTGCAAGTGCCATTCGTTGACCAGCTGCGTGCCCTGGGTTTCATCGCCGAGCATCAACAACCACGGCATCTGGTAGCGATTGTGGCTGCCCTGTTCTTGCTCCATGTGCCGCACCGAAGCGTAAAAACTGCGGATCGCCGCGCCGCTCCGGGTCCGCAGCCACCACACCGCGACCGCGATGATCACCAGCAGCAACAACAGCGCGACCACCCACGCGACGATCGTCAAAGTGCTCATGACTCTTGCTCCGGGGCTGCTACCGAATCAGGCACCTGCAGCATTGGCTCCAGTTCCGAGCGAATGTCGCGCCACAGAAACTGGCCGATGCCGGTCAGCAGCAGAATCATCGCCACGACCCCCAGCGCCAGGCGAAAGCCGTCCGGTAACGCCGTGCGTACCGGTAGCTGCAACGGCGCGACCTGTGACGGTTGCACCAGACGCTGACTGACATCGGCGTAATCCGCTTCGCCTTGCCAGGCGAAGTTGAATAGCGCCAGCCGCCACTTTTCCAGTTGCACCTGACTGTGTTCGCCGCGCAGTCGCCCATAAAACCCCAGGATCAGACATTGCAGGTAGACATTGGCCAGATCGCGAGTGGCTGGTTGTTGTTCAGCGAGCAGGGTTTGAATCGCCGCCGGCAATTGTTCGCCGGCCTGACGCGTGGAATACAGTCGCGACTCCAACGGTTTGCCTTGCCACGCCGCTTGTCCCGGCCACGGGCTGAACAACAGGGTTTCGTCCACCAGCGCAACGAAGGCATAGACTAGCGCCTTGACCTGCTCAGTGGCCGAATCGCCGACCCGCGAATACGCCGTGCGCCACAAGCGTTGCGAGGCCTGGGTCGACAGTTCGACGACCGTATCGACCAGTGCGGCCTCGTCCTCGCTGTCCTTGGGCAACAGGCTCCAGTCCAAAGACCATTGCTGCCACGTTTGCCGAAAGGCGCTGCTGAGCGGCGCGTCCTGCAAACCCGGATTTCTCGTTGCGGCCCCGGCAGTCCCTTCCGACATGCTGCGTTCCTTGTGTGATCAGGCACTTTCACTGGTCTGTGCAACAAACAGCACCACTTGCCACGGGCTGCTGGTCAACTTCGCGGCGGGCGCGGCGATCATCAGCGGCAACTGTGCGTCGAACCACGCGCCTTCGGCCGTCACCACAAACAGCCGCGTGTCCTCGCCGACGCTGTAGGCAACCTGCTCGCTGCGGCTCATCGCCTGATGACTCAGACCGCTCATGCGCTGGCGACTGAGCAAGGCGATATGCGGCACCGAGGCGATGATCGCGCTGCGCAGCCACTCCCCGGCAGCCTGCTCACTGGCACCGTTGGGCATGCGCAGACCGATGACCAGGCGCTGGCTTGGTTGCTCGTCCGGCAACTGGATGGAGAAGCTCTGTTCGCCACGTTCGAATGGCAGGCTGCGATAGCCGGCGCGGATCAGTTCAAGGGTGGTTTCCAGCCAGTTGAGCACCGCGTCGTAACCACGTTGCAGCTCCAGGAAATCCAGCGCTGCGAAGGCTGGCACTCCGGCCACCGGATCGAGCGCCGACCACGCGCCGGCCAGCCCCAACAATTGCACATAGAGGTTTTGCGGATGGGCGACACGACTGTTGAGTGCGCCTTCGACTTCCGGCAAGCGTGCCCACAACGCCGTCAGTTGCCGACGGATTTCCAGCGCATCGTCCTGATTGCCGGCCTGCTGCGCCTGGCGCAAACGACCACCAAGGAACATGCATTTCTCCCGCGCCCGCGCGCACAATCCGGCAATCCGCCGACCCAGCGGCGACTCGGGCAACAGCAGCGGCGTCGGCGGCGTGTAAGCCAATGCCAGGAAACCACCGCCCTCCTTGCGGATTCTCAGCAACGGCAGGCAAATCGAATCGGCCTTGTTCAGTTGCGTGCACAGGCGCGGATTGGGGCGCCACACGGTGATCGATTCAGGGAATTCGCCGCTGGTGAGGTCGGGTAGCGCCTCGCCAACCACCGACTGCAAACGACCCTTGAGTGGCAGCAATTGCCCGGCGCGCCACAGCGGGCTGATCGCCAGGTACACGGTGACGGTGGCATCGTCGGTTTCGTTGATCGCTTGCCCGACATCCAGTTCCACGACCGGGCCGATGCCCGCGTGCAGTTCCACCGGTAAACCGTCGGGCATGGTGCCTTGCAACGCCAGCACCCGAACCACACCGGCGCTCAGGGCCGAGGGATCGAACTCCATGCGATTGACGCCCCAGAACCACGGATTGCACGCTTGCGCCAGGTGCGCGCCAAGGGCCTCGGCACGCAAGCCCTGCAACTGAAAATGCTGGGGCAGCAATTGCATGCCTTCGTGCCAGCAAACCGCGTCAGGTAGCAGACTCATACGACTCCCTTCGACCCTGCCGCAAGCCGGCGGCGGGCGGTGTGTTTCAGTTTTCCTTGCTGACCAGGCTCATCTCGCGACTGTCGAACTTGAGCCACGCCTCACTCTGATCGTCCAGCCGCAAGCGGTGCGCACCGGGTGTGTTATAGCTGGCGAAGACCAAAAGTCCAGCGGCCTTCCTGCCCCCCAACGGAAAGGGCTGGCGGTCGATGAATTGCCCCGGAACCAGCTCCACGCCCCACACGCTCATCAGCTGACGATAGTCGCGCTGATACTGCTCACGTTCGGCAAACCACTGCCCGGCACTGATGCCCGACAGTTGTTTGAGCAGGTCTGGATCGTTGACAGCGATGAAATCCACGGCAATCGGCGTGTCGTCATTGGCCTTGGGCGCGACATCGAGGGTCAGGCTGTCGAGGTTCACTGTCGGCCCGAACAACGAACAGCCGGCGAGCAAGACAAACCCGATTGTTAGAAAAAGTCGTCCAGACAAAATGAATTTTCCTTTTCGCGAGACAGTCCAAAAATGTTTTTCGCTTGCATTTTTATAGACCTGTTCTAGCGTCTTGGGTAGTTCGGTTCCTACAGCCGAATGAGGAAGGTTTGTCAAAGGAACGACAGGTCATCTGCCACCCTTTCTAACCTGTGGTCCAGCAAGGGAAAGCGATGAACGGGCCGCCCCGATGCATTGCGCCCGCCCATCGCATCGGAGTCCGCCGCCATGGCAGAAAGTACCCAGCACAAGCTCGACCGGGTTCGCCCGCCCCGAGTGCAAATCACCTATGACGTCGAAATCGGCAACGCTATCGAGAAAAAGGAATTGCCGCTGGTGGTCGGTATTCTGGCCGACCTCTCGGGCAAGCCCCTTGAACCACTGGCAAAACTGACCGAACGCCGTTTCACCGAAATCGACCGCGACAATTTCAACGAGGTCCTCGCCTCCATCGGCCCGCGCGCCACGCTGCAAGTCAACAACACCCTCAGCGGCGACGACAGCAAGCTCAACATCGAGCTGAAATTCAAACACATCGACGACTTCGACCCGGTCAAGGTGGTGGAGCAGATCACTCCGCTGCGGCGTTTGTTCGAAGCCCGTCAGCGCCTGCGCGATCTGCTGACCAAACTCGACGGCAACGATGACCTGGACAAGCTGTTGCGCGACGTCATCGCCAACACCGAAGGCCTGCAGGAAATCAAATCGGCCCGCCCGGACACCGCTACCCCGGCCGCTGACGCCGAGGCCCCGGCCGAACCGCAAGCCTGATCGTCCACTTAATCGAGGGAGCATCCGTCATGCCCGCCGCCGCCCAGAATCAAGCCAGCGACAACGCTGCAGCCGAAACCCTGTCCCTGCTCGACCGGATCATCGCCGAGGGCCGCATGGCCCACGATGACAGTCAGCAGGATTATGCCCGCGACATGCTCGCGGAATTCGCCACCCAGGTACTTGACGAAGGCATGGCCATCGACAAGGACACCGTGGCGATGATCAACGACCGCATCAGCAAGATTGACGAACTGATCAGCGCCCAGCTCAACGAGGTCCTGCACCACCCCGACCTGCAAAAACTCGAAGCGTCGTGGCGCGGCCTGCACATGCTGGTACAGAACACCGAAACCAGTACCCGGCTGAAACTGCGCCTGCTCAACGTCACGCAGAAAGAACTGCAGAACGACCTGGAAAAAGCCGTCGAATTCGACCAGAGCGCGCTATTCAAAAAGATCTACGAAGAGGAATACGGCACCTTTGGTGGCCATCCGTTCAGCCTGCTGGTAGGCGACTACACCTTTGGCCGGCACCCGCAGGACATCGGCCTGCTGGAAAAACTGTCGAACGTCGCCGCCGCTGCGCACGCCCCGTTCATTGCCGCCGCCAGCCCGCGGCTGTTCGACATGAACAGCTTCACCGAACTGGCGGTGCCGCGTGATCTGTCGAAAGTTTTCGAGAGCCAGGAACTGATCAAGTGGCGCTCGTTCCGCGAGAGTGAAGACTCGCGTTACGTCTCGCTGGTGCTGCCGCACTTCCTTCTGCGCCTGCCTTACGGTCCTGACACCGCACCGGTGGAAGGCATCAACTACGTCGAGGACGTCAACGGCACCGACCACAGCAAATACCTGTGGGGCAACGCCGCGTGGGCGCTGTCGCAACGCATCACCGAAGCCTTTGCCAAATACGGCTGGTGCGCGGCGATCCGTGGCGCTGAAGGCGGCGGCGCGGTGGAGGGTCTGCCGGCGCATACCTTCCGCACCAGCTCCGGTGATTTGTCACTGAAATGCCCGACCGAAGTGGCAATCACCGACCGTCGCGAGAAGGAGCTCAACGACCTTGGTTTCATCGCGCTGTGCCACAAGAAGAACAGCGACGTCGCCGTCTTCTTCGGTGGCCAGACCACCAACAAGTCCAAGGTCTACAACACCAACGAGGCCAATGCCAACGCACGCATCTCGGCGATGTTGCCGTATGTGCTGGCGGCCTCGCGATTTGCCCACTACCTGAAGGTGATCATGCGCGACAAGGTCGGCAGCTTCATGACTCGCGACAACGTGCAGACCTACCTCAACAACTGGATCGCCGACTATGTGCTGATCAACGACAACGCACCGCAGGAGATCAAGGCGCAGTACCCGTTGCGGGAGGCGCGGGTGGACGTCACCGAGGTTGCTGGCAAACCGGGGGCCTACCGCGCGACGGTGTTCCTGCGGCCGCACTTCCAGCTTGAGGAACTGACAGCGTCGATCCGCCTGGTGGCGACATTGCCGCCGCCGGTTGCGGCTTGACGCTCAAGAAAAAACCGTGTGGCGAGGGGATTCAGCGAAACGTCGCACCGCCCCGATGGGCTGCGTAGCGGCCCTGTTTTGTTGGGGCTGCTTCGCACCCCATCGGGGATAAATCCCCTCGCCACAGGTTCAGTGCTCAGTGTTCAGCCCATTTGCCTAATGTGATTTTCTTCAGGAGTTTCAAGCGATGGATGCAATCATTCTCGACCTCGGCGGCGACATCAAAGGCGACAGCCTGCTCGAAGGTTATGCGGACAAGATCGAAGTCATGTCCTACAGCCACAACGTGGCCATGCAAGTGACCAACGACGTCAGCAACTCGGAACGAACCTCGGGCAAGCCGCATGTCGGCGAGTTCACCCTGACCAAATTCGTCGACACCTCGACGCCGTCCCTCAACGAATACTGCTGCGCCGGCAAACCGATTCCGGAAGCCAAGATCACCATCGGGCGCAACGCCGCTGAAGGCAGTGGGCAACTTCTGCCGTTCATCATCTACACCCTGACCAACGTGGTCATTTCCAATGTCAGTGTCAGCGGCGGTACCGGGGGTAAGCCGGTGGAAACCCTGTCGCTGAACTTCACCAAGATCAAATGGGAACTCACCGCGCAGAAAGACGATGGCACCAAGGAAGGCACGGCCGCGTCGACGTGGGACATGGCCGCCAACAAGCTCGTCAGTTAACCCGGCGTCCCGGCCATGGCAGACATCGGTAGGCGCGCGCCGCTGTTCGAACGCCTCGCGTCTGGCGAGGCTGACGGCGAGCGGGCATTCAGTCAGCAGGATTTGCTCGACTCGGTGCATGCCGAGCTCGGGCGCCTGTTCAATACCCGCCGTGGCTCGCGCGCACTGACGCAGGCACCGAGCGTGATCGACTACGGCATCGCCGACTGGAGCGCTCTGCAACAACAGCGCAGCGATGATCGACGTCGACTGGCGCGAGATATCCGCGAAGCCGTCAGCCATTTCGAACCGCGTCTGAACCTGGGCGAAGTCCAGGTCAATCCCCTGCCCGAGCAACCGCAACGCTTGAGCATTCGCCTGGTCGGCGAGTTGCGCAGCGGCCTGCAACACTGGCCGGTGGCGTTTGTCATCGAGCCCGGCGGTGAAGGCTTGGAGGTGCGCCATGAGCGACTCGATTGATGCGCAACTGCTCGATTACTACCAGCGCGAACTGACCTGGCTGCGCCACGCCGGCAGCCAGTTCGCCGAGCGTTATCCAAAAGTCGCGCGACGTCTGGAACTGTCACCCGGCGAGTGTCCCGACCCGCACGTCGAACGTTTGCTCGAAGGCTTTGCCTTGCTTGCCGCGCGCTTGCAGCGCCGACTCGACGACGACTACGCCGAGTTCAGCGACGCCCTGCTCGAACAGCTGTATCCGTTGGCCGTAAGACCACTGCCCTCCTGCGCCATCGTCCAGTTCCAGCCCGACCCGAGCAAAGGCAACCTCGACGGCGGTTATCCCCTGCCCCGCGACACACCGCTGTTCGTCACCACCGGCAAAGGCGAGAGCATCCATTTTCGCACCTCGGCCGCCGTACGCTTGTGGCCGATAGAAGTCAGCGAAGCGCTATTGCTCGGCAGCGATGAAGCCCAGGCACTGACCGGCGTAGCGCAATCGCGTTCAGCCTTGCGCCTGAGTCTGCGTTGCCTGGGCGAAACCCCTTGGTCCGCGTTGGGCATTGAACATCTGCGCGTTCATCTGGCGGCCTCACCGGTGATCAACGCCTGCCTGTATGACTTGCTCGGCGCCCATGCGGTGCAGGTGCTGGCCGGTTCGCCCGGGAGCATTCCGCTGCAGTTGAAGGGATTGCCGAAGATTGTCGGCTTCAGCGATGAGGAAGTCCTGCTGCCGGACGAGGATGGCGTGCATCCGGGCATGCGTCTGCTGGCCGAGTACTTCGCGTTCCCGGACAAGTTTCATTTCTTCGATTTGCCGATGCGCGGTGTCAGCAGCGACAGTCAGACGCTGTACCTGTACATCGTTTTCGACCGAGCCCCGAGCAGTCGCCTGCATTTGCAGGCCAGTGACATCGCACTGGGTTGCGCCCCGGCGATCAACCTGTTCCCGCGTACGTCCGAGCCGCTGCGTCCGGACGGCACCCGCAGCGAGTACCGTCTGGTGGCCGACAGTCACCGCGAGAACAGCGTTGAAATCCACAGTATTCGCAGCATGCGCGCCAGTTCCGGCAACGGCGTGCAACGGCTGCCGGCGTATTACGGCAGCCAGCACAGCGGCGGCGATCAACAGCGTTACTGGCATGCACGACGGGTTAGCGGCAAAACGCCGAACCGGCTCGGCAGCGACCTGCTGGTGAGTGTGGTCGACACCCGCTTCGACCCGCTGACCGAACTGCCGGACTTCAGCCTTACTGCCGAACTGCTGTGCACCAACCGCCACCTGGCGCAGAGCCTGCCCGCCGGCACAGCGCTGGGTTTCGAACGCCCCGGACCCATTGCCTGGGCACGCCTGCGCAACCCGCCGAGCCCCCAGAGTCTGCCGCGTCTGGACGGCGATTCGCGCTGGCGGCTGGTGTCGCAACTGACCCTCAATCACTTGTCGCTGGTTGAAGGTCCGCAGGCACTGGACGCACTCAAGGAGATTCTGCACCTGCACAACCTGCGCGAGGAAACCAGCGCGTTGCGGCAGATCGAAGGATTGCTGAGTCTGCGCAGCGAGCGTGTGATCGGGCATGTAGGCGCCGACGCCTGGCGCGGCTGGCGCAATGGCCTGGAGGTGCAACTGCAGCTCGATCCGCAGCACTTTGTCGGTAGCAGCGCGGTGTTGTTTTCTGCAGTGCTGGGGCAATTCTTTTCGGTGTACGCCACGGCCAATCGCTTCGTGCGCACGGTATTGATGCAGGGCGACAAGGAGGTCAAGGCATGGCAACCCCAAGCCGGCATGCCCCTGTCGCTCTGACGCTGGGCCAGCGACTGCGCCGCGATCCGCAGGCGTTCGAGTGGCTGCAGGCGCTGCTGCTGCTTGAGCGCGAACAACCGCAAGCCGATTCGTTGGGCAGCGGCACGTCGCCGCAGGCCGAAGCGTTGAAATTGCGCGGACCGTTGACCCCGCTGTTCCCCACCAGCCAGATCGAAAATCTGCGCGAAGAACCGGGCCTGCCGCTCACGCTCGACACGCCGATGTTCGGCCTCGGCGGCCCCGACGGTCCCTTGCCCTACGCCTACCAGGAATGGCTGCAACAGCGGGAGCGGGCCAAGGACCATGCGCCGGCCGAATTCCTCGATCTGTTCCAGCATCGGCTGCTCAGCCTGCTCTACAAAGTGATGAAAAAGCACCGGATCGCCTTGGGTTTCGTTACCCCCAGCGCATCGCCGGTGCAGGCGCAATTGCGCGCACTCACCGGATTGCTGCCCAAGTCGTTGCAGGAACGTCAGGCCATCCCGGACTGCGCCGTTCTGGCCTGCACCGCGCTGTATGCCGATGGTCGGCGCTCGCTGGCCGGATTCGCCGCTATTGTCCGTGAACAGTTCGCCGTATCGGTGGAGCTGAATGCCTATGCAGGTGCCTGGCGAGAGATTCCGCCGACCCGTCGCAGCCTGATGAAGCCCGGCGGACGCAACCTGCAACTTGGACGCACGGCGGTGGCCGGCACGCGGGTCTGGGATGAACACGCCGGCATTCGCCTGACCCTCGGCCCCCTGCCCTCGACGCAGGCCGCAGACTTTCTGCCGGACGGCGAAGCGCATCCGGCACTGGCCAGCCTCGCCGGCTTGTATTTCGGCCCCGATCTGGACGTGACGCTGGTGCTGCTGGTGCGTGGTGCGGTGCCGATGAAATTGGCGCGCCAGACGCCGGCCCTGCTGAGCTGGAACGCAGGCTTGCAACGTCAGGCCAGCCTCGCCGTGCAGCGCATTGAAACCCGCCTTCGTCAGCTGGAGATCACCTGACATGGAACTGGCCAGCCTGATCGGACGCCTCAACCCGGACAACCGCCGCGCCCTCGAACGCGCGGCCCAGCGCTGTCTGCAACGCGGGCATCACTTTGTCGAGCTCGAGCATCTGCTGCTGGAACTGCTGGACATTGAGGGTGGGGATTTTGCCTTTTTGCTGCCGCGTTTCGGCCTGGAGCGGGATGCGCTGACGGCGGAAATCAACAAGGCGCTGGATCTGTTCAAGGCCGGCAGCACTCGCACACCGGCGTTGTCCTCGCAGACTTTAGGGTTGCTGGAAGATGCGGTGGTGCAGGCCAGCGTGTTGGGCCTCGAAAGCATTCGTTCCGGGCTGTTATTACTGGCGTTGATCGACCGCGACGAGCGTCGCAGTCTGTTGCTCAACAGTGCTTCGTCGCTGCTGCGGATTCCCAAGGAAACGCTGCGGGCGAACCTGCTGGAGTGGACGGAAAATTCCCGCGAACATATCGGCCCGCGTTCAGCGAGCTCTGGAAATCCCGCGCCGCGCCAGGATTCGGTACTCGATCAATACACGCAGGATCTGACCGCCGACGCCCATGCCGGTCGCATCGATCCGATCGTGGGGCGCGACGGCGAAATCCGTCAGTGCATCGACATTCTGCTTCGCCGCCGGCAGAACAACCCGATTCTGGTTGGCGCCCCAGGTGTCGGCAAAACTGCCGTGGTCGAAGGCCTGGCCTTGCGTATTGCCGCTGGTGACGTGCCGCCGTCGTTGCAGGAAGTCAGTCTGCGCGTGCTTGATCTGGGTTTATTGCAGGCAGGCGCCGGGGTCAAAGGTGAATTCGAACAGCGTTTGAAAGGGGTGATCGACGCGGTACGCAGTGCCGACAAACCGATCATTCTGTTTATCGACGAAGCCCACACTTTGATCGGCGCTGGCGGTGCCGAAGGCGGCAGCGATGCGGCCAATCTTTTGAAGCCGGCACTGGCTCGGGGCGAATTGCGCACCCTCGCTGCCACGACCTGGATGGAGTACAAAAAATATTTCGAGAAAGACCCGGCCCTTGCCCGTCGCTTTCAACTGGTGCAGGTTGAAGAGCCGGACGAAATGACCGCCGTGGAAATGCTCCGGGGTGTGGCTGCCAAACTCGAACAGCACCACGGCGTGCAAGTGCTGGACGCGGCGATCCACGAAGCGGTGAAACTCTCGCATCGCTACATCTCCGGTCGCCAGCTACCGGACAAAGCCATCAGCGTCCTCGACACCGCCTGCGCCCGGGTCGCCCTTGGCCAGCACGACGTGCCGCCACCGTTGGAAAGCCTGCGTCACCGGCAAAACAGCCTCAAGGATGAAGTCGAACGCCTGCGCCGCGAACAAGCCACCGGCCTCGATCACCGTGAGCGCATCACACTGTTGGAAAGTGAATCGAAGAGCAACGTCCAGGCCATTCGCGAACTGGAAACCCGCTGGAGTGAAGAACGCGTTGCCGTGCGCGAACTGCTTGATACCCGGCGTGAATTACTGACCTTGAGCGAACGCGCCGACAGCGAAAAACCGGATGAAGCCACCGACAGCCGCATCGATCATCTGGCCGCTGAACTGCTGCGCCTGGAGGCCGGGCTCGATGCAATTCGCCAGGATGATCCGCTGGTGCCCGAACAGGTAGATACCAAAACCGTAGCCGCCGTGATTGCGGGCTGGACCGGCATTCCCGTCGGCAAAATGCTCGCCGACGAGGCTCATGCGGTACGTACGCTTGGTCAGCGCATGGGCTTGCGCGTAATGGGTCAGACCACCGCGCTGGCGACCATCGCCCAGCGCTTGCAGGCGTATCGCGCCGGGCTCACCGACCCACAGAAGCCGGTCGGTGTGTTCCTGCTGGTCGGCCCCACCGGCGTCGGCAAAACCGAAACCGCGTATGCGCTGGCGGATGCCTTGTACGGCGGCGAGCGCAACCTGATCAGCATCAATCTCTCGGAATATCAGGAAGCCCACACCGTCAGCCAACTCAAGGGCGCCCCGCCCGGCTATGTCGGTTACGGCAGTGGTGGCGTGCTGACGGAAGCCGTCCGCCGCAAGCCCTACTCGGTGGTGCTACTCGACGAAATCGAGAAGGCGCATCCGGATGTGCTCGAGGCGTTCTACAACGTGTTCGACAAAGGCTTGATGGAGGACGGCACCGGGTTGGTAGTGGACTTCAAAAACACCGTGATGCTCGCCACCAGCAACGTTGGCGCCGAACTATTGCTCGATACACCGACTGCGCAACTCGGCTCGGAAGTGTTCAACGAGGCGCTGCACAAAGTCCTGCTGCAAGCCTTCCGCCCGGCGTTTCTGGCGCGGATGACCGTGGTCGCGTATCGGCCGCTGGATGAGGCGACGCTGGAAGGGATTGTGTTGGCGAAGCTGGAGAAATTGCGTGGCCGCTACAAGGCTGCGACCGGCAAACAGTTCGAGTTTGATTCGGGAATTGTCAAAGCGGTGCTCGCCAAGTGCAGCGCGGCGGGTGCAAGGGATGTCGAGAATGTGTTGATGACGCAGGTGACGGGGAAGTTGGCGGAGTGGGTGTTGGAGTAACTTCATTTTCAGGTGTCCTCAGGCACCTCAAGGAGGATCGGGATCATGGCAATCATTGTGCTACACAATTCGGACGATCAGGGCAGTCGTGCGCCCAGACTCTTTGCGGGTACCGGAGCAATCGTTATCAATGTTTTGTTCGTGAACAACCGCATATCACCAGCCAGCTTGCACAACATTCGCCAGCAGACCATGCATCACCCAGGACCTAACACTGTGTTCTGGATGGGCCATGGTAATGCAGGGATAAAAAACCCTCAGGCGGCCGGGCACCCCTTGACTAGCCCGCCCGCAAGATGTGTGAACTCTCAGGATCTGGTTGACGCGTTAGCGATGCTCAACCCCGATAGAATTTACTTCCTGACATGCAGAGCGTTGCGCTGGGTGGAGCGTGAGTATGGGCGATTTTATCGTTCCATGGCTTTTCTGCCGCGCCGCATCAGAATTTACGCCGCACGGGTCAATCTGATTGGAGGGTCATTGCAACCCACCATCAAAGCGATCCTTTCAGGCGTACCTAATCCGGCAGGAGCATTTGGGCAGGGACAGATTTTCGAATCTCTTGAAGTGTATGGCGAGTCATTCATTGAATGGCAACAGCGAAGTAATCCACAGACTAGTGCAGGTGGCTATAACGAATCACCTATTTGATCGGCACGACTAAACAAAGGCGTGATAGCACTCGATACCGACTTTCCAACGTTCGACACGCAGTGGCCGTGCATTCACTCATGGAGCAGAGAAATATGGCAATGGTATTTGACGATTCCAAACTTAGAGTGGACGTTGACGAAGACATCTCGGCAATAGGTAAAAGCCTTAGCCAAACGTTAACTCGCGGAATTTTATTCACGATCAAATCCCCCAACGGCAAGATGATCCAGTTCAAATCCAGAACACTGAAGTGGCTGGAGGGGCCTCAGGTAAATAATTACGTTACCGATATTTCTGGCTACTCAAAACCGGATGCACTTGACTGGGATGTTGATGTGATGCCCAGAAAGGCCGCTTCGAAAAAAAGCCCTTACTATGATGATGGTGGTGCCTGTTCAAGAACGGAAACTGAAACAAAGATTGGTGACCAACCTGGCGTCGACCACACCAAAAACTTTCTTTTCGAAGAGGGCAAGAAGTTTGACGAAATGGGAAGTCATAGTACCAAAGACAAATTCAGGGGTATCAGCATCATTATTTTCAATAACCATGTCACTCACAAGGTGGAATGGAGTCGAACAGGCAAGGGCGACGGAAGTTATTATAAAGTAGCTGTAACTTCTATCGACGCCTTCCCTGAAAATCTGAAAACCGTACTGATCACGAAAAACTATGACATCACAGGTCTATAGAAAAAGATCGCCCATAGAGTTAATAGGTCAAGCACAGTTCACCAGCACGAAACGTCACCATCAGGGTTCTGGGCCCTGACTCTTCAATCTTAACTAAGGATAACTGCATGGCACGCTCCACCGACAGCAACACCTCGCTCTCCCTGAGCGCCATTTCACTGTCGGCGCTTTACCCTGAGTCATTGTCCGGCGACGAATCCCTGAACCTATTAGGCGTGCAAACCCTCAACGGCCTCAACGACGGCACCTCACTCACCCTGACCAGTGCCGTCGCCAGCCACGTCACTACGACTTTTCACAACGACGCGCAACTACGCCCGTTCGACGCATTGGTCGCCGAAATTCGCCAACTCCCCGCCGACGCCACGGCCGAGCGGTATCAGCTTTTATTAAGACCCTGGCTTTGGTGGCTGACGCTAGCCAGCAATAACCGCGTGTTTCAGAACCTCGCCACCTCCGACATCGTCACCACAATCTTCAGGGACCACGGTTTCAGCGATTTCAAACTCTCGCTGACCGGCAGCTACACCCCGCGTGAATATTGCGTGCAATACGGCGAAACCGATTTCGCCTTTGTCTCGCGGCTGCTGGAGGAGGAAGGCATTTTCTGGTTTTTCACCCATGAGGACGGCAAGCACACGCTGGTGCTCGGAGACAGCAATGACGCCTTCGTGCAGATCCCCAACGGCCCGAAGGTCAAGTATCTGGGTCAGCAAATGGGTGAGCGTGAGTTGCATGGCATCCGTTCGGGCCAGGTGTGTCTGCAGGCCGTGGCCGGGGTGTACAAGGCGATGGATTACGAGTTCACAACGCCGACCACTTCACTCTACGGCCAGGCCGAGGCCGTCGCCGGGCCGCGTTCGATCTATGAGCATCCCGGCGGTTACAACGCCAAGGCACGCGGCGATACGCTGACCAAGCAACGCGTCGACGGGTTGCGCAGTGAAGAGAAACGCTTCGTCGGCGAAAGTGACTGCCGCTGGCTGATTCCGGGGCACTGGTTCACCCTCGATGGCCACGATGACGCGAGCCTGAACATCGATTGGGTGGTGACGCGGGTCACCCACGATGCCAGCCATGAAAGCTATCGCAACCGTTTCGAAGCGATCCCCAAGGCCACGCCGTTTCGCCCGCAACGCCTCACACCCAAACCGCGCATGCATCCGCAAACCGCCATGGTCGTCGGCAAATCTGGCGAAGAAATCTGGACCGACGAATACGGGCGGATCAAGTTGCAGTTCCCTTGGGACCGCGACGGCAAGAACAATGAAACCAGTTCTTGCTGGGTGCGCGTGGTGCTGCCGTGGAGCGGCAAGGGCTTCGGCATGCAGTTCGTGCCGCGCATCGGTCAGGAGGTCATCGTGACTTTTATCGACGGCGATCCGGACCGGCCGCTGGTGACCGGTTGCGTGTACAACGGCGACAACGCCCTGCCCTATGCGCTGCCAGCCAATCAGACCCAGTCGGGGATCAAGACACAGTCGTCCAAGGGTGGCGGCGGTTTCAACGAGCTGCGTTTCGAGGACAAGAAGGACGCCGAGGAGGTTTTCCTGCAGGCCCAGAAAGACCTGAAGATCAACGTGCTCAACGACACCACCGCCACCGTCGGCCACGATGAAACGCTAACGGTGCAGAACGCCCGCACCCGCACGGTCAAGGACGGCGACGAAACTGTGACGCTGGAGAAAGGCAAACGCAGCGTAACGATCCAGACCGGCAGCGACAGTCTCGATGTGAAGGACAGCCGCACCGTCAAAGTCGGCGCCGACCAGAACCACAGCACCGGCGGCAACTACACCGACAAGGTCACCGGCGACTACAGTTTGACGGTAGACGGCAACCTGACCATCAAGGTCAGCGGCACCCTGACCCTGCAAAGCGGCGGCAGTTTCACCATCAAGAGCGGCGCTGACCTGGCGACCTCCGCCAGCACTTCGCTCACGCAGAAGGCCGGCACCGCCATGACCAATCAGGCAGGCACCTCACTGGACAACAAGGCCGGCACGACTCTGACCAACGACGCCGGGATCAGCCTGACCAACAAGGGCGCGGCCTCGCAGACCGTGGATGGCGGCGGCATGCTGACCATCAAGGGCGGGCTGGTGCAGGTCAACTGACAAGGAGAAGCCATGGCGACCACACAGCTGGATTTGCAGCAGGATGACAAACACCTCAAGGGCCGTCTGCAGGATGGCCAACTCGATGGCGCGCTGCAGATCGAGGACGACGGCCGCAAGCAGGCCGAGCTCAATTACTGCCAGGGTCAATTGCAGGGCCCGTCGCTGCTGTATCACCCCAACGGCAAGGTTTCAGCGCAGATGCCGTTTGTGCACGACAAACTGCAAGGCGTCGCAAGTTTCTTTTCAGCCGAGGGTTGGTTGCAGCGCAAGGCCACGTATCGGCGCGGGCTGCTGCATGGCGAGGCGTTCAATTACTTTGCTGATGGACAGGTGGCTGAAGCGGAGTTTTACCGCGATGGCGTGCGTGAGGGGCGTTATCAGCGTTTTCATGCGAATGGCAAACCAGCGGCAGAAGCGCGGTATCTGAACGGGCAATTGATGGAGCCGGAAACCGGGTTCGCCGAGGATGGCCGGCCGCTGAGGGCGGATGGCAAGCCGATTTCGCGGGTGCGTTGGTGGTATCAGCGGTGGATGGATCCGCAGCAGGCTTGAGGGTTTTCTTTTTACCAGGACTGGCCCCTTCGCGAGCAAGCCCGCTCCCACATTCCCCTGTTGAAATGCATTCCCCTGTAGGAGCTGCCGAAGGCTGCGATCTTTTGATCTTGTTTTTGAAAATCAAAGTCAAAAGATCGCAGCCTTCGGCAGCTCCTACAGGATGGTCAAGGGTCAGGTCAGGGAATCAACATCTGCATCTGCCCCGGCATCACAATCTTGATCACCCCCGCCCAGTTGCACATCAAGGTGCTGTTGGCATCGATCGCCGGCATCCCGCCCAATAACAATGTCGGCGCACCGCCAGGAATCCACGGAGTAGCCGTCGCCGGAATGCACGGCATCGGCGTCAGCACGCCCAGGGCCGCTGCGGTCGCCGCCGCCACCATCGGATTGGCCATGCTCATGCACACCCCGAACGGCAGAATATTGACCAGCGGGATATGGTCCATGATGTTCGCCGCCGGCATGCCGCCGGTCAGCGTGCGATTGACCGGCAGTACGTTGAGCACCGCCGGGGCGGCGCCGAAACTGCATTGCAGGGTGGCGCTGGCACAGACTTGCGGGCAGCCCATTTCAAAGCTCCTTGCTGAACACGGCATACCCGCTAAACCTTAGTCGCCCAGCGCCTGCCGCGCACATTCCCGAAGGTGATTATCGTGCAACACGCTAACCTATAAGACCGACCCGCGCTTGTGACCGCCCGAGCGCACCATTAGATTAGCCAATGATGTCTGGCCTCCAAAATAAGCAGAAGGGATAAGCATGGCGCTTACTGACCAGTCCACCCGGATCCGCTCTGGCGAAGAACTCGACGCCAACGTGATCGATCCGTACCTCAAAGCGCACATTCCGGGCCTGAGCGGCTTGCCTGCGATCAGCCAGTTTCCCGGTGGTGCGTCGAACCTGACTTATCTTCTGGAATACCCGCAGCAGGAGTTCGTGCTGCGCCGGCCACCGTTCGGCCACAAGGCCAAATCCGCCCATGACATGGGCCGCGAATTTCGCATCCTCAATCAGCTGCGCGACGGTTTCCCCTATTGCCCAAAAGCCTACGTGCACTGCACCGATGAATCGGTGATCGGCGCCGAGTTTTACGTGATGGAACGGGTCAAGGGCATCATCCTGCGCTCAGAGCTGCCACCGGAACTGGGCCTTGATGCGGCGAAAACCGAAGCGTTGTGCAAGAGTTTCATCGACCGTCTGGTCGAACTGCACCGGGTCGACTACAACGCCTGCGGCCTCGGCGATCTGGGCAAGCCGCAAGGCTACGTCGCCCGTCAGATCAAGGGCTGGAGCGAGCGCTACGAAAAAGCCCTGACCCCGGATGCGCCGCACTGGAATCAGGTCAAGGCCTGGCTCAACGACAAGATGCCGGCCGATCATCCGACCTCGAGCATCGTGCACAACGACTACCGCTTCGACAACGTGATCCTCGACCCGGACAACCCGATGCAGATCATCGGCGTACTCGACTGGGAGCTGACCACCCTCGGCGATCCGCTGATGGACCTGGGCAACACCCTCGCCTACTGGATCGAAGCCGGCGACCCGGCACCGGTGCAACTGATGCGCCGCCAGCCGAGCCACGCCCCGGGCATGCTGACCCGCCGCGAGTTCGTCGACTACTACGCCGAGCGCTCGGGCATCCAGATCGACAACTTCGACTTCTATTACACCTACGGCCTGTTCCGTCTGGCCGGCATCGTGCAGCAGATCTACTACCGCTTCTATCACGGCCAGACCCAGGACAAACGCTTCGCACAGTTCATTCACATGAACAAACTGCTGGAGCAGATGAGCCTGCAGGTCATCGCGAAATCGAGCCTCTGACGGCCCACCCCAAGGAACCCCCATGTCCAAGACTCAGTTGTTCGACCTCGACGGCAAAATCGCATTCGTCTCCGGCGCCAGCCGCGGCATCGGTGAAGCCATCGCCAAACTGCTGGCCCAGCAAGGCGCCCACGTGATCGTCTCGAGCCGCAAACTCGAAGGCTGCCAGCATGTGGCCGACGCGATCATTGCCGCCGGCGGCAAAGCCACCGCCGTGGCCTGTCACATCGGTGAAATGGAACAGATCAGCCAGGTGTTCGCCGGAATCAAGGAACAGTTCGGCCGCCTGGATATTCTGGTCAACAACGCCGCGACCAACCCGCAGTTCTGCAATGTGCTGGACACCGACCTCGGCGCCTTCCAGAAGACTGTCGACGTGAACATCCGTGGCTACTTCTTCATGTCGGTGGAAGCCGGCAAGCTGATGCGCGAAAACGGTGGTGGCAGCATCATCAACGTCGCGTCGATCAACGGCATTTCACCGGGTGTGTTCCAGGGCATCTACTCGGTAACCAAGGCCGCCGTGATCAACATGACCAAAGTCTTCGCCAAGGAATGCGCGCAATTCGGCATCCGCTGCAACGCCCTGCTGCCGGGCCTGACCGACACCAAGTTCGCTTCGGCTCTGGTAAAGAATGACGCGATCCTCAAACAGGCGCTGACCCAGATCCCGCTCAAGCGCGTGGCCGATCCAAGTGAAATGGCCGGCGCGGTGCTGTACCTGGCGAGCGATGCGTCGAGCTACACCACCGGGGTTTCGCTGAATGTGGATGGTGGGTTTCTGTCCTGATCTTGCGGGAATTCTGAACTGATCATGTCTCTGTAGGAGCTGCCGAAGGCTGCGATCTTTTGACTTTGACTTTTCCGATCAAGATCAAAAGATCGCAGCCTGCGGCAGCTCCTACAGGGTTCTTTATCAGACGATGACCTTGGGCAACTGCCAGCCGAAGTGCACCGACAACAACCGCAACAGTAAGCAAGCCGCCCCCGCCAGCAACGCCGCCGCCACCGGTGACACGCCGCAACGTCGCCCGACGATCAACACCGCCGCACCTATAAACGCCGAACTCGCATACAGATCCGCCTGCAACACCACCGGCACCCGCGCCAGCACAATGTCGCGAAGCACCCCGCCACCGACCCCGGTGATGGTGCCCATAAGCATCGCCACAAACGGCGAGATCCCGAAATTCAACGCCTTCTGCGCACCAGCCACGGCAAACAACGCCAGCCCCGCCGCATCGAGCACGATCAGCGTCGAACCGGACCAGCCCAACACCTGCTGATGAAAAACGAACGCCAACCCGCCCATGGCAAACGCCAACGCCGGGTAGCGCCAATCCGCCACGGCATTCGGCGGCGTCGCGCCGATCAACAGATCACGCGTCACCCCGCCGCCAAGAGCAACGATGAACGCAATCACCATCACCCCGAGCAGATCCAGCTGCGCCTGCATCGCGGCAATCGCGCCCTCAATGGCAAACACCGCCGTACCGGCCAGATCCGCCACCAGCACAACCCGCTCGACCCGCGCCCTCAACGCAAACGCCGTCCCACGCTACTGGGTGACACAGCGAGTGGTGGTGATATGCCGAGTGACCTGCCCGTCCATATACATATCGCCCGCCACCTGAGTGTCTTCCAGGGTCTGGCAGGTTCGCACCGGCGCAGGTGGAGGTGCAGCAGGAGGTGGTGGCGGAGGACTGGCGCAGGCGCTGAGCAGCGCGACAGAGAACACCAGCGACAAACGAAGGTACACGCGTTTCCCAGGATGATTCATAGGACGACCCGCGATAAAGGAAGAAGCCACTTCCGCCGACGCGCGCAACAGCGACGCGTGACTGAAGGCCTGATTACTTATTCTTTATAGTTGAGTGGTCTGTAAGTGCCAGTGGGATCAAGGGGGATGGTGAGGATCGAAAGCCAGAGCCGAAGCAGATCAAAAGATCGCAGCCTTCGGCAGCTCCTACAGGGGATTGTGCAAGGTCAGAAAGACTGGTCGGCTGTCAGGCCGCCATCGCGAGCAGGCTCACTCCTACAGAAAAGCCAAAGCAGAGAGCATCCGCTTTTCACCACTCAACAGGATGAGCGTTAGCTCGGCTGCAGCTCTTGATCTTGATCCACCGGCCCCGTCGGCAGGCTGAGTGGAGGGATTGATCCGGGGGTGGGAGCGCAGCGACCGTTTGGCGCAGCCAAATGCATCGAGAGGAGGTGCAGCGAAGCAAACCGTAGGCGATGCCCCCGGATGGATCCCGGAGCGAAGGAACCCGAGCCACGGCGAGGGCCGAACGTTGGGGCAAGCGTTTTTTTGCTTACTTTTTTTAGGCGTTTGTAAAAAAAGTGAGTCGCCGTAAGGGCGAAACCGTAATCAGCAGCACCCGCAGCAACGGATCCACCCCAAAAACCAAAACCCGAAAAACCCGAAAAACCTAAACCAGATCCGGATCCCGCGCCGACCGCAAAGCAGTAATCTCCAACTCATACCGCAACTCATCAACCAACGCCGCCACCGCCTCGGGCGTGCGCAACGCATCGAGCTTCAACCCACTGATCACCAGATCCACCTGCCCCGTTTCCCGGTGATACAGCTTCACCGTCAGCGAATGATCGCCATCCACCGAGCACTCACACGCCAACGGCGCAAAACTCTGCTCAAGGCGCGTGCGCAACTGCGCAAGATTCATCATTGAGGCTGTTCCTTTAGCTGTTTCGAAGGGAGCACGACCCCGAACCGGATGGCTCGTGTCGCACCCCAACAGACTAAGAACAGCCCCCGCCCGCCAACACCTCCATTTGCACCGGCTCGACTAGTGCATTTGCACCTATCGCTGCCCTTTGGCGCCACGCTCACCGGAGAACAGCCCCCGCTCGCGGGCCCAGACAATCGCCTCGCTGCGACTGTGCACATCGAGCTTGGAATACACCGTCGCCACATGATTGCGCACGGTGTTCGGCGCCAGTTTCAGCCGCGCGGCGATCTCCTTGTCGGCCAGCCCTTCACAGATCAGCCCCAACACATCGCGCTCCCGCGCCGTAAGGTCGGTGAACGACATGCTCGGCAGTTGCGGCGAGTTGACCTTCTTCACATTGGCCAGTTTTTCGATCAGCGTACGGCTGAACCATGAGGTGTCTTTCATCACCTCCTCGATCGCCGTCACCAGCTCAAGCTCAGTGCGCTTGCGCTCGGTGATGTCCATCAGCACCAGCAGATAACACGGGGTGTCATGAATGTTCACGGTGTCGGCGGACACCGCGCACTCCAGCAGGTCCGCGCCCTTCTTGCGCACCCGCACATCAATCCGGTCCAGCCGACCGTTTTTTTCCAGCGCGGTCAGCAGCCGCGCCCGGGCGCCATCGCCGTCGATGAAATTCAGCTGCGTCACGGTTTTGCCGATGACGTCGTCACTTTCATACGCCAAAGTGTCGAGGAACGCCTGGTTGACATCGATCACCTGCTGCTCGTCGGCGCTGCAAATCAGAATCGGCACCGGGGTCAGGCGGAAAGCCTTGGCGAAGCGCTCTTCACTCTCGCGCAGCGCCACTTCGGCCCGGTGTCGCATCTCCATGTCGACAAAGGAAAACAGCATGCAATCTTCATCGTTGAGTACCAGCGGCTGCCCGGCGACGATCACTTGTTTGCTGCCGCCATCAGGCAGGCGCAGTTCGGCCTGCATCTGCGGAATGGTCGCCACGTCGCGCAGGCGCTGGATCGCCAGGTCCCTGCGCTCGGCCTGTTCGAAGATGTCGATTTCGTAGGCCGAAGTGCCAATCACTTGATCGCGGGTATACCCGGTCATCTCCAGAAACCCCGGATTGACCTTGATATAGCGCAAGTCGCTGAGGCGGCAGATGACCGCCGGCGCCGGGTTGGCATTGAAGGTTTTTTCGAAGCGCTGCTCGGCGTTGGCCCAGTCGGTGACGTCGCTCATGATCAGCACCAGCGACTCCGGCTGCCCATCGCGGTCGGTCAGCACCATGCTGCGCACGCTGTGCACCCAGACCCGCTCGGGATCGTCCGCAGCGAAGACTTCGATCAGCACGTCGCCGAACACCTCGCAACGCGCGACACGGCTGATCGGGTAGTTCTCCGGTGGCAACAGGTGATTGTTGCGATAACGCAGGGTGAAGCGTTTGGCGTACTCCTCGGCGTTGCTGCCCAACTCACCGATCCGACTGACGCCGTGCATGGCCAACGCCGCTTCATTGGCCCAGAGAATGCTCTGATCGAGTTCAAGCAGAATCACCCCGTCGGACAGCCCGGCGATGATCTGCTGCAACTGCCGACGATTGGTTTCGCGAGTGAGGACTTCCTGGCTCATTGGATCTCCACAGGGAATGCACGTGTGAAGAGTACGACCGCAGGCGCGCGTGATCGTTGCCGGGTCCATTCGCGACTTCAGGGTTTGTCGGCTAACCTTATCCCCTCATCGGATTGAGCCCCTGCCAGTCACACCGGGCTCTTGATCAAGGAGAGACTGATGACCCGTCATATTGAAAAACGCTACCGCGCATGGTCCAGCCCGATTCTGCTGGAGCTGAAGAAGCGCGAACACCAAATGGCGCCGAAAGAACGGCAGGCACTTGAAAAGGTGCTGCTGGAACGGAGGCTGCTGGATGTGGGTGGACCTGATGGCAATGAACGACGCCAGGGCCTGAAAGCATAAAACGCAAAAGATCGCAGCCTGCGGCAGCTCCTACAGGTCGAATGCAATCCAACTGTAGGAGCTGCCGCAGGCTGCGATCTTTTGATCTTCAAGCCGCCCGTTGCCCCGCAGCCACCGTCGCCGAAGCCGCCAGCATCGCCCGCAACAACACCGCACACCCGGCGGCCAGATCGTCCGGCGCGGCGTTCTCGATTTCGTTGTGGCTGATGCCGCCCTCGCACGGTACGAAGATCATCCCGGCCGGGCCAAGTTCGGCGAGGAAGATCGCGTCGTGGCCAGCACCGCTGACGATGTCCATGTGCGACAGCCCCAAGCCTTGCACCGCGCCGCGCACGGCTTCGACGCAGCCTTGTTCGAAGTACAGCGGCGGGAAGTCGGCGGTCGGGGTCAGTTCGTAGGTCAGGCCGTTTTCTTCGCAGGTGGCGTCGATCACCTGTTTCACTTCGGCGATCATCGAATCCAGACGCGCCGGTTGCAGATGGCGGAAGTCGAGGGTCATGCGCACTTCGCCGGGGATTACGTTGCGCGAGCCGGGATAGGCTTGCAGGCAACCGACCGTGCCGCAGGCGTGGGGTTGATGGCCGAGGGCGGCGCGATTGACCGCACCGACAATGACCGAGGCGCCGACCAGCGCGTCCTTGCGCAGGTGCATCGGCGTCGGGCCGGCGTGGGCTTCGACACCGCGCAGTTTCAGGTCGAACCACTTCTGCCCCAGAGCGCCGAGCACCACGCCGATGGTTTTCTGTTCGTCTTCGAGGATCGGGCCTTGCTCAATGTGCGCTTCGAAATACGCGCCGACCTTGTGCCCGCTGACCTGACGCGGCCCGGCATAGCCGATGGCGTTGAGCGCTTCGCCAACGGTGACGCCCTCGGCATCGACCTTGGCCAGGGTTTCTTCGAGGGTGAATTTCTCGGCGAACACCCCGGAGCCCATCATGCACGGGGCGAAGCGTGAGCCTTCTTCGTTGGTCCAGACCACCACTTCCAGCGGCGCTTCGGTTTCCACGCCGAGGTCATTCAACGTGCGCAGCACTTCGACGCCGGCGAGCACACCGAAGCAGCCGTCGAACTTGCCGCCGGTGGGCTGGGTGTCGATGTGGCTGCCGGTCATCACCGGCGGCAGGTCGGGATTGCGCCCCGGACGGCGGGCGAAGATGTTGCCGACCTGATCCACCGTGACGCTGCAGCCGGCGTCCTTGCACCATTGCACGAACAGGTCGCGGGCCTGGCGATCGAGGTCGGTCAGGGCCAGGCGACAGACCCCGCCCTTGACCGTAGCGCCGAGTTTGGCCAGCTCCATGAGCGAGGCCCAGAGGCGATCGCGGTTGATGTGCTGATGGGTGGATTGCAGAACGTTTGCGGCTGCGTTCATGGGGATCTCCTCAGGCAATTTCTTATGAGTTTCTTCAGGCAGTTCTTGTGGGTATTGGAAGCCGTCTTCGCGAGCAAGCCCGCTCCCACATTTGGAATGCGTTCACCTGTGGGAGCGGGCTTGCTCGCGAAGAGGCCCGCATTTACACCGCTGTTTTCACGGCAGAAGGCTGCGCCCGCATCACGCACAGCCCGTAATAAATCACCCCGCCCAGCGCCGAGCCGGTGAACCAGCCGTAGCTGTAGAACCAGCTGAACGCATCGCTGCCCAGCGACAACAGGGTCAGCACCACCGGCACGCCGAACGCGACAAAGCCGGCCCAGTTCCACGCCGGGTACACGTCGTCGCGGTACAGCCCGGCGAGGTCCAGTTGCTGTTTCTTGATCAGGAAATAGTCCACCACCATGATCCCGGCGATCGGCCCGAGCAGGCTGGAATAACCGAGCAACCAGTTGGAATACACGGTCTCCAGGCTGACATCGGACACGATCAGCCCGAGCTTTTTCAGCAACTCATGAGCCATCAGCGCCAGCCCGACGAAACCAGTGAGCAACACCGCTTTGGTACGGTTGATCACCTTGGGCGCGATGTTCTGGAAGTCGTTGGTTGGCGAGACAATGTTCGCCGCTGTGTTGGTCGACAGCGTGGCGATGATGATCAGCGCCATGGCCACCGCCACCCACACCGGGCTCTGAATGTGGCCGATCAGGCTGACCGGATCGGACACGGTGACACCGACCAGTTTCACCGAGGCGGCGGTCATCACCACCCCCAGCGAGGCGAACAGAAACATGGTCAGCGGCAGGCCGAAAATCTGTCCGAGGATCTGGTCTTTCTGGCTCTTGGCGTAGCGACTGAAGTCAGGAATGTTCAGCGACAGCGTGGCCCAGAAACCGACCATCGCCGTCAGCCCGGCAGCGAAGTAACTCACCACACTGGCGCCTTCCGGACGCTTGGGTGGAATAGCCAGCAGCTCGGTCATCGACACATTGGGCATCGCCCACACCAGCAGACCGATGCCCACCGCCACCAGCAGCGGTGCGGACAGGGTTTCCAGCCACTTGATCGACTCGGCGCCACGGATCACCACCCACAGGTTCAGCGCCCAGAAAATCATGAAGCCGATCACCTCGCCGGTACCACCAAGGGATTTCCAGCCGTCGAACACCGAGCCGAGAAACAGGTGAATCGCCAGCCCGCCAAACAGGGTCTGGATACCGAACCAGCCACAGGCCACCAGCGCACGAATCAGACACGGCACGTTGGAGCCGAGCACGCCGAATGACGAACGCAGCAACACCGGAAATGGAATGCCGTACTTGGTGCCGGGAAAGGCGTTGAGCGTCAGCGGGATCAGCACGATGACGTTGGCCAGCAGAATCGCCATCAGCGCCTCGCCGACGCTCAGGCCGAAATATGCGGTGAGCACGCCGCCGAGGGTGTAGGTCGGCACGCACACCGACATGCCGACCCACAGCGCGGTGATGTGCCATTTGTTCCAGGTTCGTTCGCGCACCCTGGTCGGTGCCATGTCGTGGTTGTAACGGGGACTGTCGAGGACGTCGCTGCCGGCTTCGAGTTCGAACAAGCCGTCGCGCTCGGTCACTTGCGATCTGTTCTGTTGCATGGCCGCTCCACTGTTCTTCTGATTATTTTTTGCTCATCAGGCGGCTGCACACCAGGGTGCGAGCCGGACGATGGCCGGAGGAACTGACAACTTTAGTGCACCGGCCATGGTGTCAGCGGCGGCATCAATAAACGTGCCGGGTACTCCGTTTAACGTCAGGGCCATGGTTCAACTACATTGCAACTTTCTGATATTGCTCGATTTTAATTATTCACCGAATGAGTCCGCGAAAACTTGTCTGCACGCTCAGGCTAAACGTTTGCCAAGTTGTTCGAACTGTCAGGACTCAATCTGGTGCACTGCAATTATTTTTATCCTGCGCGATCAATCGCAGCTCAACTTCAAGCGGCTGATTTCACATAGGAAATCTTGCTCATATTTCCATCCTGTCAAGTGCGTCAAAATGGTGAACAGCCTCACCATTTTGGTGATTTTGATTTTTTATCGTTATTTTTCAGCTAGTTAAATCAGTCATAAGCTTAGAAAAAATAATCTTGATCAATTACAGAACTGCGACTAGCTTCTATTCCTGACAGCGCTGACAGGAATACACCATTCAACGCTGCCCCTGAATAAAACATCTAGAACCGACACCAGTCGGTCATGCCTGCGAGGAACTCGGAATGTCTCTGTTGATCCGTGGCGCCACCGTTGTTACCCATGATGAAAGTTATCGCGCCGACGTCTATTGCGCCGACGGCGTGATCAAAGCCATCGGTGAACACCTGGATATTCCCGCCGGCGCCGAAGTGCTCGACGGCAGCGGACAATACCTGATGCCCGGCGGCATCGACCCGCACACCCACATGCAACTCCCGTTCATGGGCACGGTCGCCAGTGAGGACTTCTACAGCGGCACCGCTGCCGGTCTGGCGGGCGGCACCACGTCGATCATCGACTTCGTGATTCCCAACCCACAGCAGTCACTGATGGAGGCGTTTCATCAGTGGCGTGGCTGGGCCGAGAAGTCGGCGTCGGACTATGGCTTCCATGTGGCAATCACCTGGTGGAGCGAGCAGGTGCGTGAGGAAATGGCCGAGCTGGTCAGTCATCACGGGATCAACAGTTTCAAGCATTTCATGGCCTACAAGAACGCGATCATGGCCGCCGACGACACGCTGGTGGCGAGCTTCGAGCGCTGCCTGGAACTCGGCGCCGTGCCGACCGTGCACGCGGAAAACGGCGAGCTGGTCTATCACCTGCAACGCAAGTTGATGGCGCAGGGCATCACCGGGCCGGAAGCGCATCCGCTGTCGCGACCGTCGCAGGTAGAAGGCGAAGCGGCGAGCCGGGCGATCCGGATTGCCGAAACCATTGGCACGCCGTTGTACCTGGTGCACGTTTCGACCCAGGAAGCCCTCGACGAAATCACCTATGCGCGCAGCAAGGGTCAACCGGTGTACGGCGAAGTGCTGGCCGGGCATCTGCTGCTCGACGACAGCGTCTATCAGCATCCGGACTGGCAGACCGCCGCCGGTTACGTGATGAGCCCACCGTTCCGTCCGCGCGGCCATCAAGAGGCGCTTTGGCAGGGCTTGCAAAGCGGCAATCTGCACACCACCGCCACCGATCACTGCTGCTTCTGCGCCGAGCAAAAAGCCGCCGGACGTGACGACTTCAGCAAGATCCCCAACGGCACCGCCGGCATCGAAGATCGCATGGCCGTGTTGTGGGACGAGGGGGTGAATAGCGGGCGGTTGTCGATGCAGGATTTTGTCGGCCTCACCTCCACTCACACCGCGAAAATTTTCAACCTCTACCCGCGCAAAGGCTCGATTCGCGTCGGTGCCGACGCCGACCTGGTGCTATGGGATCCGCAAGGCACGCGCACGATTTCCGCCAAGACCCACCATCAGCAGGTGGACTTCAACATCTTCGAAGGCAAGACCGTGCGCGGCGTGCCGAGCCACACCATCAGCCAGGGCAAAGTGGTCTGGGCCGACGGCGACCTGCGCGCCGAGCGTGGCGCCGGGCGCTACATCGAACGGCCGGCGTATCCGGCGGTGTTTGATTTGCTGAGCAAGCGGGCTGAGATGCATAAGCCGACTGCTGTGAAACGCTGAAATCCAGGCCTTCGGCCTTCGCGAGCAAGCCCGCTCCCACATTTTTGCAATGCATGCCCCTGTAGGAGCTGCCGAAGGCTGCGATCTTTTGATCTTGCTCTTAAAAGAGATCGCAGCCTGCGGCAGCTCCTACAGGGAATTGACCAATGCCCGCCAGAGGCAGAACCGTGAGGCACACCACCGTGATCGAGACCCTGAACCATCTCCCGCACCCGCACGAAAGCGCGGCCGCCCTCGCCGGCCATTTCACCGATCTGGCGCCGCCGCTCAACGCCCGCCAGGCGCAGCTGGAGGCCTCGCGCTGCCTGTATTGCTACGACGCGCCGTGCGTCAACGCATGCCCGAGCGAGATCGATATTCCGTCGTTCATCCGCAACATCCATCAGGACAACGTGCCCGGTGCGGCGCAGAAAATTCTCTCGGCCAATATCCTCGGCGGCAGTTGTGCGCGGGTCTGTCCGACCGAAATCCTCTGTCAGCAAGCCTGCGTGCGCAACAACGCGCAGGAATGCGCGCCGGTGCTGATCGGTTTGCTGCAACGCTACGCCGTGGACAACGCGCACTTCAACGAACACCCGTTCCAGCGTGCGGCCAGCAGCGGCAAACGCATCGCCGTGGTTGGCGCCGGGCCGGCGGGTTTGTCCTGCGCGCATCGCAGTGCGATGCACGGGCACGACGTGGTGATTTTCGAAGCGCGGGACAAGGCTGGCGGCCTCAATGAATACGGGATCGCCAAGTACAAACTGGTCGACGACTACGCGCAGAGGGAACTGGATTTTCTCCTGCAGATCGGCGGCATCGAAATCCGCCACGGGCAGAAACTCGGCGAAAATCTGACCCTCAGCGAATTGCACCAGCAGTTCGACGCGGTCTTCCTCGGCCTCGGCCTCAACGCCAGCAAGCAACTGGGTCTGCCCCACGAGGACGCGCCCGGCCTGCTCGCCGCCACCGACTACATCCGCGAACTGCGCCAGGCCGATGACCTTTCGCAACTGCCACTGGCCGAACGTTGCATCGTCCTCGGCGCCGGCAACACCGCAATCGACATGGCCGTGCAAATGGCCCGCCTCGGTGCCCGCGATGTCAATCTGGTATACCGGCGTGGCGCGGCGGACATGGGCGCCACTGCTCACGAACAGGACATCGCCAAGGCCAATCAGGTGCGTCTGCTGACCTGGGCACAACCGCAAGAAGTGCTGCTCGACGCGCAAGGCCGGGTGCGCGGCATGCGCTTCGCCCGCACGCAACTGATCGACGGTCGCCTGCAAACCACGGGCGAAACCTTCGAACTGGCCGCCGATGCGATCTTCAAAGCCATCGGCCAGGCCTTCGACACCAGCGCCCTCTCCGACCCGCTGGCCCGCGAACTCAAGCGTCAGGGCGAACGGATTCAGGTCGATGAAAATCTGCGCACCAGCATCCCCGGGGTGTATGCCGGCGGCGACTGCACCAGCCTCGATCAGGACCTCACCGTGCAAGCGGTGCAGCATGGCAAACTCGCCGCCGAGGCGATCAACGCGCAACTGATGCTCAACGTGGAGGCTGCGTAAATGACCGATCTCTCGATTGTCTTCGCCGGTATCAAAGCCCCCAATCCGTTCTGGCTGGCCTCCGCGCCGCCGACCGACAAAGCCTACAACGTGGTCCGCGCCTTCGAGGCCGGTTGGGGCGGCGTGGTCTGGAAAACCCTCGGCGAGGACCCGGCCGCGGTCAACGTCTCGTCGCGCTATTCGGCGCACTACGGCAACAACCGCGAAGTGCTGGGCATCAACAACATCGAACTGATCACCGACCGCTCGCTGGAGATCAACCTGCGCGAGATCACCCAGGTCAAGAAAGACTGGCCGGACCGCGCGCTGATCGTCTCGCTGATGGTGCCGTGCATGGAGGAATCGTGGAAACACATCCTGCCGCTGGTGGAAGCCACCGGCGCCGACGGCATCGAGCTGAATTTCGGTTGCCCGCACGGCATGCCCGAGCGCGGCATGGGTGCGGCGGTCGGCCAGGTGCCGGAGTATGTCGAGCAAGTGACGCGCTGGTGCAAGACCTATTGCTCGCTGCCAGTGATCGTCAAACTCACGCCGAACATCACTGATATCCGGGTCGCAGCCCGCGCCGCGCATCGCGGTGGTGCGGATGCGGTGTCGCTGATCAACACCATCAATTCGATCACCAGCGTCGATCTGGAACACATGGTCGCCCTGCCCACCGTCGGCAGCAAAAGCACCCACGGCGGGTATTGCGGTTCGGCGGTCAAACCGATCGCGCTGAACATGGTCGCCGAGATTGCCCGTGATCCGCAGACTCAGGGCCTGCCGATCTGCGGCATTGGCGGCATCGGCAGCTGGCGCGACGCCGCGGAGTTCATCGCCCTGGGCAGCGGCGCGGTGCAGGTGTGCACGGCGGCGATGCTGCACGGTTTCCGGATCGTCGAGGACATGAAGGATGGCCTGTCGCGCTGGATGGACAGTCAGGGCTACGCCAACATCGCCGAATTCTCCGGACGCGCGGTGGGCAACACCACCGACTGGAAGTACCTCGACATCAACTATCAGGTGATCGCCAAAATCGATCAGGACGCGTGCATCGGTTGCGGGCGTTGCCACATTGCCTGCGAAGACACTTCACACCAGGCGATCAGCAGCCTGAAGCAGGCGGACGGAACGCATAAATATCAAGTGATCGATGAGGAGTGTGTGGGCTGCAACCTGTGCCAGATCACCTGCCCGGTGGCGGATTGCATCGAGATGGTGCCGATGGAGACGGGCAAGCCGTTTCTGGACTGGAATCATGATCCGAGGAATCCCTACCATGTCTCACCTTGAGGCATGTGCCGACTGAGCTGACGTCTTCGCGGGCAAGCCCGCTCCCACAGGGTCCTCTGGTGTACATGACACTTGAGGACAACCCGAAAACCTGTGGGAGCGGGCTTGCCCGCGAAAGGGCCCTCCACGTCACCACAAGACTCAAGGCTCCAACCCGATCCCGCGCAATATCACACTGGTCACGGTCTGCACCGCCCGCTCGAACTGCATGTCCGACAGCGGCTGGTGCTCGTTGAGAATATTCACCTGGTGATCGAAGTCGGCGTAATGCTGGGTCGAAGCCCAGATCATGTAGAGCAGGCTTGACGGTTCCACCGGCAGGATCCGCTTGTCTTCGACCCACTGGCGGATCTTCGCTTCCTTCATTTTTGCCCAGTCGTACAGGCTGACATCCAGCGCCTCGCCGAGGGTCGGTGCGCCGTGGATGATCTCGTTGGCCCAGACTTTCGAACCGTACGGCCGGCTGCGCGAGTGGTTCATCTTGGCGCGGATGTAACTGCTGAGCACCACCCGCGGGTCGTCGAACATCTCGAAGCACAGCGCATCCTGTTTCCACACTTCCAGCAGGTCGAACAGCACCGCGCTGTACAGCTCGCTCTTGGTCGAAAAGTAGTAATGCAGGTTGGAACGCGGCAATTGCACTTCGGCGGCGATATCGGCCATGGCGGTGCCGCCGAAACCTTTTTCGGCGAAGACTTTTTCCGCCGCCAAGAGGATTTTCTCGACGTTGCTGCGACGAATCTCGATCTTGTGATTGCCCATGTGGGCTCCCTGACAACAGCGTTGCCCAAGACTAGCACCCGCTCTGGCCTCGGGGCGACCGCTGCCACGAAACTTCGTACAGACGCGTGCGGATGAGTAAACTGGGCGCCTCTTTGTTCCTGCCTCCGAGGTATCCGCGATGCTGTTGAAGAACGTCCTCACCACCACTGCCCTGCTCGCCTCGCTGTTCGCCGCCTCTTCGGTTTTCGCCCACGCCCACCTGAAAAGCCAGACTCCGGCCGCCGACAGCACCGTCGCCGCACCGGCGGAGCTGCGCCTGACCTTCTCCGAAGGCGTCGAAGCCAGTTTCACCAAAGTCACCGTGACCCACGACGGCGCCCCGGTCGCGCTCAAGCCACTGACCACCGAAGGCGACAAAAAAACCCTGATCGTCACCCCGGCTGCACCGCTCGGCGCCGGTGAATACAAGGTCGAATGGCACGCGGTGTCGGTCGACACGCACAAGAGCGAAGGCGCCTACCAGTTCAAGGTCGGCCAGTAATTCATGAGTGAAGCGCTGGTACTGTGCCGCTTTGTGCATTTCAGCGTGGTGTTGCTGCTGTTCGGCGCCTGGCTGTTCCGGCCGTTGCTGCTCGAGGCGCCGGCGCCGGCGCTGGATCGGCAACTGGCACCACTCGCGCGTTGGCTGGCGGCGATTGCGCTGGTCAGCGGCATCGTCTGGGCGCTGCTGATCACCGCGAGCATGGCCGGCTCGACAGCGGCCACGTTCGATGCCGACACTCTCGGCGTGGTGCTGGGCACTACGTTTTTCGGGCAGGTCTGGCGCTGGCATCTGCTGCTTAATGCGTTGTTGCTGGGGCTGCTGTTCACGCCGTGGCGTTCGAGCACGCCGTTGCGCCTTGGTTTGGCTGCGTTGCTGTTGGCGACGCTGGCGCCGGTCGGGCATGGCGCGATGCTCGATGGCCGCAGCGGGCAACTGCTGATCCTCAACCAGATCGTGCACCTGACGTGCGTGGCAGCGTGGCTCGGCGGGTTGTTGCTGCTGGTGCTGATCTTGCGCCAGCCGAGCGAGCCGCGTGATGTATTGCGACGCTTCAGTGGGGTCGGTTACTGGCTGGTGGCGGGCCTGCTGATCAGCGGCTTGATCAACGTGCGCGTGCTCACCGGTCAGTGGTGGCCGACGCCGCTGTTCGCAGGGTTTGCGCTGATTCTGCTGATCAAGGCTGCGCTGGTGCTGGGCATGCTTGGGCTGGCGTTGTTCAACCGCTTGCGGATTGAGGATGGCCAACAGCGGCTGGGCGCGCTCAGGCGCAGTGTGGTGCTGGAGTGGTTGTTGGGGGTTGGGGCTGTGGCGGCGGTCTCGCTGCTCGGTACTTTGCCGCCGATGATTGCTGCCTGAAAACCACTACCCTTGTGGGAGCTGGCTTGCCAGCGATGACATCGGCACATCCGAAAAATCTGTTGCTGACACACCGCCATCGCTGGCAAGCCAGCTCCCACAAGGTTTTGTGTTGATCAATGCGGCTGTGTATCACCCGCCGCCGTGTCGATGCTGACCACCACCGACATCCCCGGACGCAGCCGTTCCTCTTCCTGCTGATCCGGATCGATGGTGATCCGCACCGGCACCCGCTGGGCGATCTTGACGAAGTTGCCGGTGGCGTTATCCGCCTGCAGCAGAGCGAACTCCGAGCCGGTGCCGGGCGAGATGTGCTGCACGTGGCCGGTGAATTTGCGGTGGTTCAAGGCATCGACGGTAAAGCGCACCGGCTGCCCGACGCGCACGTTGTCCATCTGGGTTTCCTTCATGTTGGCGATCACCCATTTCTGGTTCGGCACCAGCGCCATCAGCTGCGCCCCGGAGTTGACGTAGGCGCCGAGGCGCACGCCGATCTGCCCGAGCTGGCCGTCACGCGGGGCGAGGATGCGGGTGTTGGACAAGTCGATCCGCGCCAGTTGCACCGCCGCTTCGGCGCTGGCCACCGCGGCTTCCAGCGAACCGCGATTGACGATCACCGTTTGCAGATCCTGCCGGGCGATTTCCAGATTGGCCTTGGCTTGCGCCACCGCCGCAATGCTCTGCGCATTGGCCGCCAGCGCTACGTCCATCTCGCGTTTGGACACTGAGCCGTCACCCACCAACTCCTTGTTACGCCGCAGATCGGCCTCGCTTTTACGCAATTGCGCTTCGCTGTCGGCCACCACCGCCTGACGCAATTTGATCGTCGCTTCGGCGCTGTTGCGTTGCTGCACCACGTTGGCCAGGCCGGCCTTCTGCACCGCCAGTTGCGCCAGCGCCTGATCGAGGCGTTGCTGGTAAATCCGGTCGTCCAGGCGCACCAGCAAATCGCCAGCCTTCACATACTGGAAGTCCTGCACCGGCACCTCGAACACGTAGCCGCTGAGCTGCGGCCCGATGATCGTCACCTGCCCGCGCACCAAGGCGTTTTCGGTGGTTTCCACCGCGCTGCTGAACGGCGGCAGTTGCCAAGCGTAAAGCACCACCAGCACGCCGACGATGGCAATCGCGGCAAAACCCAGCGAGGAGATGATCCGCACCCGCAACGAGCGCGGCTCGGTGTTCGGCGAGGACGGCGGCGCCACGCCTTCCGGGGTGGCGGCGATGGCATTGGTGGTTGTGGTCGTCGGTTCGGTCATGAATGGGAGGCACCGCCAGGAGGAACGGAAGGCGCTGGGGCGACGGCTTTGGTGGTGCTCATCAGCCACAGCGCACGAATGGACAGCCAGATCATGGTCATCACCGCAATCACGGCAATCAGCATGAATACATCGTTATAGGCCAGCACGTTGGCTTCGCGGGTCGCGGCATTTGCCAGACTGCGAATGCCCTGCAGGTTGCGCAGGCTCGGGTCGGCCAATACCGAGCCGAGCGCCGAGCCGCCGCTCTGCACCCGCGCAGCGACCAGCGGATCGGACAGCGTCAGGTGTTCGACCAGGTGACTGGAATGGAATTTCTCGCGCGCGATCTGGAACGTGCCCAACAGCGCCGCGCCGAGCAGGCCGCCGAGGTTGTTGCAGATCCCGAACAGCACCGAAAAACTCACCAGATTGCGCGGATTGGTCAGCACATTGCTGGTGCCGAAAACCATGGTCGGGCCAAGGAAAAACGTACTGCCGAAGGCCAGCAGGAACTGGCTGACATACAGGTTCGCCGGGCGCGTCAGGTTGTTGGAAAAACTGTCCATCACCGAGCCGGTCGCCATCAACGCCAGCGAGATGATCAGCGGCATCAGCAGGTGCTTGGGATCGATGGTCAGCGCACTGGTCGCCAACCCGGCGACGCTGCCGATCAGCATCACCACGTACAGGCTGTGCAACTGCTCGTAGCCCATGTTCAGGTTCTGCATGAAACCGACGGCGCCGGTGGATTGCTCCGAGGTGACCATGCGGATCAGGGTCACCGCCAGCGCCAGACGGATCATCGTGCCGCTGCCGAGCCAACGGGTCATCAGCATCGGGTTGCTGCGATTGTGTTCGATCGCCAGGCCGGCAAGGATCAACGCTATCGACGCGGCCAGCGCGTAGCCGATCCAGTTCGCCTCCAGCCACCAGTCGATGCGCCCCAGCGACAGCACCGCACAGAGCAGCGCCACGCCGCTGGCGAGAATGGCGAAGGTCAGAAAGTCCAGCGGTTCGAAGGTTTTGAAGCGATCCCCCGGCGGCAATTTGAGCAGCAACACGCAGCCCAGCGAGAGCAAGGCCAGGCCCAGTTCGAACAGGTACAAGCCGCGCCATTCGGCGATTTGCAGCAGGTCTTCGGAAAACAGTCGCGCCAGCGGTAGCGCCAGTTGTGAAGCGCCCAACCCGAGCACCAGCGCCTTGAGTCGCCACTTGGCCGGGAGCGCCTGGATCATGTAATACAGACCCAGCGAACTCAGCGCCGCACCGACCATGCCGTGGGCCGCGCGCACCGCGATGGCCGAACTCAGGTCATTGACGAACAGATGGCCGAAGGTCACCAGCGCATACAGCACCAGAAACACCTCGGTGAATGCGCGCAGGCCGAACTGCTGGCGAAACTTCACCAGCAACAGGTTCATCGACACGTTGGTCATTACGTACGCGGCCGGCAGCCAGGCCATCTCCGCCGTGGTCGCCCCCAGCGAGCCTTGCAGGTAAGGCAGGTTGGCAACCACCAGCGAGTTGCCCAAGCCACCGGTGATCGCCACCAGCAACCCGACCAGCGCATAGGCCAGGCGCTTGGGGCTGGAATGCAGCGGCGTCGAGGGGGAACCGGGCAGACTGGGCTTCTCGTGTGGCTGCCAGTCGCGCGGGGCGTATCGATCCATTCAAAGGCCTTGTGCGGGGGGTGAGTGAAGTTTGCCGCAAATTCATTGGCAACACACATCCCATGGACAACACAAATCACTGTAGGAGCTGCGGCACGCTGCGATCTTTTGATCTTGTTCTTAAAAAATCAAAGTCAAAAGATCGCAGCGTGCCGCAGCTCCTACAGGATGATCAGTTTTGTCTGACAACTCACCGTTGACATTCCCTGAAAATGCAGGAAATATCCGCAGCGATGTTGTACGACGACGTATAACAAATAATAAAAACAAAAAGTCAAACAGGGAGCGTCACAGTGAGCACACTCGTCTGCAATTCCGTCCGCCCTTCGCGCTTTTACGCCACTCGCCCACGTACGACTTTAAGCCTGATCGGCTGCAGCAGCCTCGCCCTCGCCCTGCCGATGGGCGCCGATGCCGAAGGCTTTCTCGAGGACAGCAAAGCCACGCTGAACCTGCGCAACGCCTACTTCAATCGCAACTTCGTCAACCCGGCTTACCCGCAAGGCAAGGCTGAAGAGTGGACGCAGAACTTCATTCTCGACGCCCGATCCGGTTTCACCCAAGGCACTGTCGGTTTCGGCCTTGACGTGCTCGGGCTGTATTCGCAAAAGCTCGACGGCGGCAAAGGCACCGGCGGCACGCAGTTGCTGCCGATCCACGATGACGGACGCCCGGCCGACAATTTCGGCCGTCTCGGCGTGGCACTAAAGACCAGGCTGTCGAAGACTGAATTGAAGGTCGGCGAGTGGATGCCGGTGCTGCCGATCCTGCGCTCGGACGATGGCCGCTCGCTGCCGCAGACTTTTCGCGGCGGACAGATCACCTCCACCGAGATCAATGGCCTGACCGTCTACGGCGGCCAGTTTCGCGGCAACAGCCCGCGCAACGATGCGAGCATGGAAGACATGTCCATGAACGGACGCGGCGCCTTCACCTCGGATCGCTTCAACTTCGGCGGCGGCGAGTACACCTTCAACGACAAGCGCACCCTGATCGGGGTGTGGTACGCCGAACTCAGCGACATCTACCAGCAGCAGTATTTCAACCTCAGCCACTCGCAGCCGCTGGGTGACTGGACCCTGGGCGCCAACCTCGGCTTCTTCACCGGCAAGGAAGATGGCAGCGCTCGGGCCGGCGACCTCGACAACAAGACCGCGTTTGCCATGCTTTCGGCGAAATACGGCGGCAACACGTTTTATCTCGGCCTGCAAAAGCTCTCCGGCGACGACGGCTGGATGCGGGTCAACGGCACCAGCGGCGGCACCCTGGCCAACGACAGCTACAACGCCAGTTATGACAACGCCAAAGAGCGCTCCTGGCAGTTGCGTCACGACTACAACTTCGTCGCCCTCGGCATTCCCGGCCTGACCCTGATGAACCGCTACATCAGCGGCGACAACGTGCACACCGGGACGATAACCGACGGCAAGGAATGGGGGCGCGAATCGGAACTGGGCTACACCGTGCAAAGCGGGGCGCTGAAAAACCTTAATGTGAGATGGCGCAACGCGACGATTCGCCGGGACTTCAGCAGCAATGAGTTCGATGAGAACCGGGTGTTTATCAGCTACCCGATTTCGTTGTTGTGATCTCCAATCGGTCACCGACCAATACCTGTGGTGAGGGGATTTATCCCCGATCAACTGCGCAGCAGTTGCCAGCGTTCTATGTGGAAAATGAAGGGGGGGCTGCTGCGCACCCCATCGGGGATAAATCCCCTCACCACAAATTATTCATCTACAGGAGACAGGATTTGGCCATCCGTCATCTACCCCAAAAGTCGCGTTGACAAGTTCCGGAAACCCTACCGATACTTCAGCGCAGTCATACGACAACCTACAACAAACCTAATAACAATGTGTAAGGGATTGCCATGACGTCTAAACCTGTTCCACCTACCCCTTTCAACCGCCTGCTGCTGACGGGCGCTGCCGGGGGCCTCGGCAAAATCCTGCGCGAGCGCCTGCGCCCTTATGCCAATGTCCTGCGTCTTTCCGATATCGCCGCCCTCGCCTCGGCCGTCGATGATCGTGAAGAAATCGTCCTTTGCGACCTCGCTGACAAACAGGCCGTGCATCAACTGGTCGAAGGCGTCGACGCGATTCTGCATTTCGGCGGCGTCTCCGTGGAGCGGCCCTTCGAGGAAATCCTCGGCGCCAACATCTGCGGCGTGTTTCACATCTACGAAGCCGCGCGCCGGCATGGCGTGAAACGGGTGATCTTCGCCAGTTCCAACCACGTCATCGGCTTCTATAAACAGGATGAACAGCTCGACGCCAGCTCTGCGCGGCGCCCCGATGGTTACTACGGATTGTCCAAGTCCTATGGCGAAGACATGGCCAATTTCTACTTCGATCGCTACGGCATCGAGACCGTCAGCATCCGCATCGGCTCCTCGTTCCCCGAGCCGCAAAACCGCCGAATGATGCACACCTGGCTGAGTTTCGACGACCTCACGCAACTGCTCGAACGCGCGCTGTACACGCCGGACGTCGGCCACACAGTGGTCTACGGCATGTCGGCCAACAAGGAGGTGTGGTGGGACAACCGTTTCGCCAGCCACCTCGGATTCGAGGCGAAGGACAGCTCCGAAATATTCCGCGAAAAAGTCGAGGCGCAACCGCTGCCGGCGGCCGATGACCCGGCGCGGATCTACCAGGGCGGCGCGTTTGTCGCGGCCGGCCCGTTCGGCGACTGATCACTGCGAAAACGACACAAGGGAATGAGTATGCAAGCCGAATTGATCGTCGACGCCCGCAACGCCGTGGGCGAAAGCCCGGTGTGGGTGGCGCAGGAAAACGCGCTGTACTGGGTGGATATTCCCAACGGCGAACTGCAACGCTGGAGCGCTGACAGCGGCCAGGTGCACGCCTGGAAAACCCCGGAAATGCTCGCCTGCATTGCCCGCGACAGCCGTGGTGGCTGGATCGCCGGGATGCAGAGCGGCTTATTTCATCTGCAGCCGAATAGCGACGGCAGCCTCGACAGCCAGCGAATCGCCCGCGTCGAGCACAGCCGCGAAGACATGCGCCTCAACGATGGCCGCTGCGATCGGCAGGGCCGTTTCTGGGCCGGCAGCATGGTGCTGAACATGGGCCTGAACGCTGCTGAAGGCCGGCTCTATCGTTACGGCGCCGCAGCGTCGGGCGTGATCGAAGCACAACTCGACGGTTTCATCGTGCCCAACGGCCTGGCCTTCAGCCCCGACGGCAAAACCATGTACCTGTCGGATTCGCATCCCGCCGTGCAGTTGATCTGGGCCTTCGATTACGACAGCGAAACCGGCACGCCGTCGAACCGACGCGTGTTCGTCGACATGAACCACTTCCCCGGCCGCCCCGATGGCGCCGCCGTGGACGCCGAAGGTTTCTACTGGATCTGCGCCAACGACGCCGGGCTGATCCACCGCTTTGCACCGGACGGCCGACTCGACTTCTCGCTGGCGGTGCCGGTGAAAAAACCGACCATGTGTGCCTTCGGCGGCAGCCGCATGGACACCTTGTTCGTGACCTCGATTCGTCCCGGCGACGACCACGACCCGCAATCCGTGGCCGGCGGCGTGTTCGCCCTCAACCCCAACGTCAAAGGCCTGCCGGAGCCGCTGTTCAACGATTCCCTGTAACACCCGCCTGTGCTGCACCGCTGCGCCTTGAACAGAAAAATAACAAGACTGGAGACTCACCCCCATGTACTTCAAACGCACCTTGCTCGCCGTCGCTCTACCGCTCGCCTTCTCTCTCGCCAACGCCGCCCAGGCGCTGGAAATCAAATTCGCCGACATTCATCCCGCCGGCTATCCCACCGTGGTCGCCGAAGAAAGCATGGGCAAAGCCCTGACCAAGGAAACCAACGGCGAACTGACCTTCAAGTACTTCCCGGGCGGTGTGCTCGGCTCGGAAAAAGAAGTCATCGAGCAAGCGCAGGTTGGCGCGATCCAGATGACCCGTGTCAGCCTCGGCATCGTCGGCCCGGTGGTGCCGGATGTGAACGTGTTCAACATGCCGTTCATCTTCCGCGACCAGGCGCACATGCGCGCAGTCATCGATGGCGAAGTCGGCGATGCGATCCTCGACCGGATCACCAACTCCGAATTCGGCCTGGTGGCGCTGGCGTGGATGGACGGCGGCACGCGCAACATCTACACCAAGAAACCGGTGCGCAAACTCGAAGACCTCAAGGGCATGAAAATCCGCGTACAGGGCAACCCGATGTTCATCGAGACCATCAACGCCATGGGCGGCAATGGCATTGCGATGGACACCGGGGAGATCTTCAGCGCCCTGCAGACCGGCGTGATCGACGGCGCGGAAAACAACCCGCCGACCCTGCTCGAACACAACCACTTTCAGAACGCCAAGTTCTACAGCCTGACCGGGCACCTGATCCTGCCCGAGCCGATCGTGATGTCGAAAATCACCTGGGAAAAACTCACTCCCGACCAGCAGACCCTGGTGAAAAAAGCCGCCAAGGCCGCGCAGCTTGAAGAGCGCGCGCTGTGGGATGCGAAGTCCGCCAGCAGTGAAGAAAAACTCAAGGCTGCCGGCGTCGAGTTCATCACCGTCGACAAGAAACCTTTCTACGAGGCCACTGCCTCGGTTCGCGAGAAATACGGCGCGCCTTACGCCGACCTGATCAAGCGCATCGAAGCGGTGCAGTAAGCCCCCAGACCTAAATCAAAGGCCCGGCAGCGCTGCCCCCGCTCGATGTGCGCGGCTGCCCGGTTACGGTGGAACCCGATGAAGAATTCGCTGCTGCGCCTCAACGATTTGCTCTACATGACCTGCATCTGGGTCGCCGGCCTGTCCGTGCTGGCCATCGCCCTGATCATTCCCTGGGGCGTGTTCGCCCGTTACGCCCTCGGCACCGGTTCGAGCTGGCCGGAACCCACCGCCATCCTGCTGATGATGGTCTTCACCTTTATCGGCGCCGCCGCCAGTTATCGCGCTGGTGCGCACATGGCGGTGGCGATGGTCACCGACCGTTTGCCACCGAGCCTGCGCAGCACCATGAGCATCGTCACCCAGTTGTTGATGGCGACCATCTGCCTGTTCATGACCATTTGGGGCGCCAAGCTGTGTGCCTCGACCTGGAATCAGTTCATGAGCGCCCTGCCGACCCTGCGCGTCGGTATCACCTACATGCCTATCCCGATTGGCGGCGCACTGACGCTGATCTTCGTGCTGGAAAAACTCCTGCTCGGCGATCAAAGCAATCGTCGCGTGGTGCGCTTCGACCTGGTTGAAGAAAACGAAGGGGCTGCCTGATGGACGCATTGATTCTGCTGGGCAGTTTTATCGTTTTGATCCTGATCGGCATGCCGGTCGCCTACGCCCTCGGGCTGTCGGCGTTGATCGGCGCGTGGTGGATCGACATCCCGTTTCAGGCGCTGATGATTCAGGTCGCCGGCGGGGTGAACAAGTTTTCGCTGCTGGCGATCCCGTTCTTCGTGCTGGCCGGGGCAATCATGGCCGAGGGCGGCATGTCGCGGCGGCTGGTGGCGTTCGCCGGGGTACTGGTGGGTTTCGTGCGCGGTGGTCTGTCGCTGGTCAACATCATGGCCTCGACGTTTTTCGGTGCGATCTCCGGTTCATCGGTGGCCGACACGGCGTCGGTAGGTTCGGTACTGATTCCGGAAATGGAACGCAAAGGCTATCCGCGCGAGTTCTCCACGGCGGTCACCGTCAGTGGTTCGGTGCAGGCGCTGTTGACCCCGCCGAGTCATAACTCGGTGCTCTATTCGCTGGCGGCCGGCGGCACCGTGTCCATCGCCTCGCTGTTCATGGCCGGCATCGTCCCCGGGCTGTTGATGAGCGCATGCCTGATGGTGCTGTGCCTGATCTTCGCGAAGAAGCGCGATTACCCCAAAGGTGAAGTGATCCCGCTGCGCGAGGCGCTGAAGATCTGCGGCGAAGCGTTGTGGGGCATGATGGCGATGGTGATCATCCTCGGCGGGATTCTTTCCGGGATCTTCACCGCCACCGAGTCCGCCGCCATCGCGGTGCTGTGGGCGTTCTTCGTCACCATGTTCATCTACCGCGACTACAAGTGGCGCGAACTGCCGAAGCTGATGCACCGCACGGTGCGGACGATTTCGATCGTGATGATCCTGATCGGTTTCGCCGCGAGCTTCGGCTACATCATGACCCTGATGCAGATCCCGGCAAAAATCACCACGCTGTTCCTGACCCTGTCGGACAACCGCTACGTGATCCTGATGTGCATCAACGTGATGCTGCTGTTGCTCGGCACGGTGATGGACATGGCGCCACTGATCCTGATCCTGACGCCGATCCTGATGCCGGTGATTCTTGGCATCGGCGTCGATCCCGTGCAGTTCGGCATGATCATGCTGGTGAACCTGGGAATCGGCCTGATCACACCGCCGGTGGGTGCAGTGCTGTTTGTCGGCTCGGCGGTGGGCAAGGTCAGTATCGAAAGCACGGTGAAGGCGCTGCTGCCGTTCTACGCGGTGCTGTTTCTGGTGCTGATGCTGGTGACCTACATTCCGGCGATTTCGCTGTGGTTGCCGCATTTGGTGCTGTAAAAAGCGAAAAGATCGCAGCCTTCGTCAGCTCCTACAGGGATTACGCGTTCCCCCTGTAGGAGCTGCCGAAGGCTGCGATCTTTTGATCTTCACCCAATCAAGCGCGAAGCAGCATATACCCCGCCACCACCAGACACACCCCGGCAAACCCCACCTGCAACGCCCGCGCCGGAACCCGCGCGCACAATTTGCGCCCGATAACCATGCCGACCACGCTGGCCACGATAAACGCCGCGCCCTGCCCGTCAATCCGCACACCGGCGTGAAACGAGCCGATCACGCCAATCGCCGAAATCAGGCTGATCACCATCAACGAGGTCGCGACGATGCCGCGCATCTGCACATCGGTCAGTTGCTTGAACGCCGGCACGATCAGAAAACCACCACCAACGCCGAGCAATCCTGAAACCACCCCGGTCACCGCGCCCAACGCCGCGAGGGTCGCGGTGCATTTGGCGGTCCAGTCGAAACGCCCGGTCTGTTCGTTGAGCATGCAGTTCTTCTGGCCCCAACTGGCGTGACCGTGATCGCTTGGGCCTTGCTGCTGACGTTCACGGCGCAGCATGCGCCAGGCGACCATGACCATCAGCAGACTGAAGAGGATCATCAGGATCTTCTCCGGCAACTGGTGCGCGAAGTAGATGCCCAACGGCGAAAACACCGCGCCGAGCGCGGCAATCAGCAGCGCCGCGCGATAGCGCACCAGACCATGGCGCAAACCATCGATGGCCCCCACTGCCGCCGCACTGCCCACCGCGAATAACGCCACGGGCGCGGCCTGGGTCATCGTCCAGCCCAGACCGAGCACCAGCGCCGGCACCGCGAGAATCCCGCCGCCCGCGCCGGTCAGCCCAAGAACCAACCCCATCAACACGCCAAACAGACTTGCCAGCAACATAGGGAGTTCTCAGTCGACTTTGGACAGACCGGTCAGCCACTCGCGGCCCTTGAGCATGCCGTTCCAGTAGAACCACGGCAGCAGCGTCGCCTTGAGGAACCACGCCGAGCGACGTGGCACCGTGGCATCGAGGGCGAAGGTCGGCAGCAACTTTCCGCCGTAACCGAATTCGGCGAGGATCACTTTGCCCTTCTCCACCGTCAGCGGGCAGGAGCCGTAGCCGTCGTATTTCAGCGGCAGTGGCTGGTGCTTGCGCAGCGCCAGGAGATTTTCCGCGACGACGACGATCTGCTTGCGCACGGCCGCCGCGGTTTTCGCATTGCTGGTGCCGCAGATGTCCCCGAGGCCGAACACCTCGGGATAACGCGGATGCTGCAGGCTGTGCGGATTGACTTCGCACCAGCCGGCGGCGTCGGCCAGCGCACTCTGGGCGATGAAGTCTGGCGCGACTTGCGGCGGCACCACGTGCAGCAGATCGAAGGTTTTTGCTTCACGGGTGATGTTGCCGTCGACGTCCCTGACCTCGAACCAGGCGGTTTTGGCCGGGCCGTCGACCTTGACCAGATTGCTGTTGAAGGCCAGTTGCGCGTTGTATTTCTCGATGTACTTCATCAGCGGCGGGACAAACGTGGCGACGCCGAACAGCGCCGCGCCGGCCAGATTGAATTCGACGTTGATCTGGTTCAGCACGCCGGTTTTGTGCCAGTGATCGCACGACAGATACAAGGCCTTCTGCGGCGCACCGGCGCATTTGATCGGCATCGCCGGCTGGGTGAACAGCGCCTTGCCGCCGCGCAATTTCTGCACCTGATCCCAGGTGTATTGCGCGTGCTGATAGCTGTAGTTGGAGGTCACGCCGTGCTGGCCGAGGCTTTCCTGCAGGCCTTCGATTTTCTCCCAGGCCAGGCGCAGGCCGGGACAGACGATCAGGTTCTGGTAGGTGACGCTGCGTTGGTCGTTGAGGGTCAGCCGGCGCTGCTCGGGATCGATGCCGGTGACCGCCGCCTGAATCCAGGTGGCCTGACGCGGCATTACCTTGTTCATCGGGCGCACGGTGTCCTTGACGTCGTAGGCGCCACCGCCGACCAGCGTCCACGCCGGCTGGTAGTAGTGCTGGGCGCCGGGCTCGATCACGGTGATGTTCAGCGTCGGATCACGCTTGAGCAGACTGGCGACAAAGCCGATGCCGGCGGTACCGCCGCCAATGACCACGATATCGGCACTGATGGATGGGCCCCAGTGTTGATCGTTCATTGCTTGTTCCTTATTGCTGCACGCAAGGATTGTTCAGCCTCTACCAAAATCCTGTGGGAGCTGGCTTGCCAGCGATGGCGGAGTTCCAGTCGCCATGAATGTTGGCTGACACACCCTCATCGCTGGCAAGCCAGCTCCCACAGGATCCACACGATGTTGGCTGGCATTTATTGGTGACCCAGACTTTTCAGCACCGCCCCGCAATAAAGCCCCGACAGGGTCTTCATCACCTGAATCACTTCCGGACTGGCCAGCCCGTAAAAGATGTATTTGCCTTCACGGCGGGTCGCCACCAGCCCTTCATCACGCAGGATCCCCAGTTGCTGGGACAACGTTGGCTGGCGCACGCCGGTCATTTTTTCCAGCTCGCCGACGTTGCGCTCGCCCTGGGTCAACTGGCACAGAATCAGCAGGCGATCCTCATTGGCCAGCGCCTTGAGCAGCGCACAGGCCTTGGAGGCGGACGCCCGCAACTGGGCGACTTCACATTCGGTCAGACTGGATTGCATTTGCACGAGGCCTTCAACGTCACTTAAGCTGCGAACATTATGTTTTTAGATAAAGTGTTGCAACCCATTTCCCTGATTCAGGTTGGTGTCCATGCCCGCGCAGATTGAAGCTTTCCTCGACCCCGCCTCCTCGACCTACAGTTATGTGGTCTATGAAGCCGATGGCGGACAGTGTGCGATCGTCGATCCGGTGCTCGATTACGACGGCGCCGCCGGTCGCACCTGCACCGCGCAAGCCGACAAAATCATCGCCTTCGTCCGCGCGCATCGGCTGCAGGTGCAATGGTTGCTGGAAACCCACGCCCACGCTGATCACCTGTCCGCCGCGCCATATCTGCGCCGCGAACTGGGCGGCAAGATCGCCATCGGCGCGTCGATCAGCAAGGTGCAGAACGTGTTCAAGGCGCTGTTCAATCTGGAGCCGGAGTTCTGCGTCGACGGCTCGCAGTTCGATCACCTGTTCGCGCCGAACGAGTCATTCATGATCGGCAACCTCAAGGCCACCGCCCTGCACGTCCCCGGCCACACCCCGGCGGACATGGCCTACCTGATCGACGGCGAGCAGATCCTGGTCGGCGACACGCTGTTCATGCCCGACGTCGGCACCGCCCGCTGCGACTTCCCCGGCGGCAACGCGCATCAACTGTTCAATTCGATCCACAAACTGCTGGCCTTCCCCGCCAGCGTCAAACTCTACGTCTGCCACGACTACCCGCCCGAAGGCCGCGCCGCACAGTGCCAAACCACCGTTGGCGAGCAGCGCAAAAGCAACATTCATGTGCATGACGGGATTGATAAGGCGGCGTTTGTCGAAATGCGCACCAAACGCGATGCCGGGCTCGGGATGCCGACGTTGCTGCTGCCGGCGATTCAGGTGAATGTGCGGGCGGGGAATATGCCGCCGGCGGAAGACAATGGCGTGGTTTATCTGAAAGTGCCAATTAACAAGCTTTAACAGCAAAAGATCGCAGCCTGCGGCAGCTCCTACAGAAGGATCACCGTCCCCCTGTAGGAGCTGCCGCAGGCTGCGATCTTTTGCTCTTCAAGCCCCCAACGTCAGCCCATTCGCCGGCAACGGCAACGCGGTCTTGTAGCGCACCTGCTTGAGCGCAAAGCTCGAGCGAATGTTCGCCACGCCCGGCACCTTGGTCAGAAAGTCCATCATGAACCGCTCCAGCGACTGAATGGTCGGCACCAGCACCCGGATCAGGTAGTCCGGGTCGCCAGCCATCAGGTAGCACTCCATCACCTCGGGGCGATCGGAGATTGCCTCTTCGAAATGCTGCAACGCTTCCTCGACCTGCTTCTCCAGGCTGACATGGATGAACACATTCACATGCAGCCCGAGCAAATCGGCATCGAGCAGCGTCACCTGCTCGCGAATCAGACCCAATTCTTCCATCGCCTTGACCCGGTTGAAACACGGCGTCGGCGACAGATTCACTGAGCGCGCGAGATCGGCGTTGGTGATGCGCGCGTTCTCCTGAAGGCTGTTGAGAATGCCGATGTCGGTACGGTCCAGTTTGCGCATGAGACAAAACCACCTGTTTTTTATGTTTATGCAGAATTTCTATCTGCAAATCGTCTCCAGCGCAACGAAACAGAGAGAAATATTCTCCTTGCCCGCGCCTATGATTGTTGTAGGACAAGATTTCTTTATCGAAGAATGACTGCCAGCTCACTACAAGAAATTCACAAGATCGAGCGTAGAAGCCATGACCCAAGCGTATGAACCGCTGCGTCTGCACGTCCCTGAACCTTCGGGCCGCCCAGGCTGCAAAACCGACTTCTCCTACCTGCATCTGACCGATGCGGGCACGGTGCGCAAACCTTCCATTGATGTAGAACCCGCCGACACCGCCGACCTCGCCCGTGGCCTGATTCGCGTGCTCGACGACCAAGGCAACGCCCTCGGCCCGTGGGCCGAGAACGTGCCGGTCGAGATTCTGCGCAAGGGCATGCGCGCCATGCTCAAGACGCGGATCTACGACAACCGCATGGTGGTCGCCCAGCGCCAGAAAAAGATGTCGTTCTACATGCAGAGCCTTGGCGAAGAAGCCATCGGCAGCGCCCAGGCCCTGGCTTTGAACATCGACGACATGTGCTTCCCGACCTACCGCCAGCAAAGCATCCTGATGGCCCGCGAAGTGCCGCTGGTTGACCTGATCTGCCAGTTGCTGTCCAACGAGCGCGATCCGCTCAAGGGCCGGCAGTTGCCGATCATGTACTCGGTCAAGGACGCCGGTTTCTTCACCATCTCCGGCAACCTCGCCACCCAGTTCATTCAGGCCGTCGGCTGGGGCATGGCCTCGGCGATCAAGGGCGACACCAAAATCGCCTCGGCCTGGATCGGTGACGGCGCCACTGCCGAATCGGACTTCCACACCGCCCTCACCTTCGCGCACGTCTACCGCGCGCCGGTGATCCTCAACGTCGTCAATAACCAGTGGGCGATTTCGACCTTCCAGGCCATCGCCGGAGGTGAAGCCACTACCTTCGCCGGACGCGGCGTCGGTTGCGGGATTGCCTCGCTGCGCGTCGACGGCAACGATTTCTATGCGGTGTACGCCGCGTCTGCCTGGGCTGCCGAACGCGCCCGGCGCAACCTCGGGCCGACCATGATCGAATGGGTCACCTACCGCGCCGGCCCGCACTCGACCTCCGACGATCCGTCGAAATACCGTCCTGCCGATGACTGGAGCCACTTCCCGCTGGGCGACCCGATTGCCCGCCTCAAGCAGCATCTGATCAAGGTCGGTCACTGGTCGGAAGAAGAGCACGCCGCCGTCAGCGCCGAGCTGGAAGCCGAAGTGATTGCCGCGCAGAAACAGGCCGAACAGTACGGCACCCTCGCCGGCGGGCAGATTCCAAGCGCCGCGACCATGTTCGAAGACGTCTACAAAGAGATGCCGGAGCACTTGAAGCGCCAGCGTCAGCAGTTGGGGATCTGACATGAACGATCACAACAACAATATTCAGTTGGAAACCGCGATGACCACGACCACCATGACCATGATCCAGGCCCTGCGCTCGGCCATGGATGTGATGCTTGAGCGTGATGAAAATGTGGTGGTGTTCGGTCAGGACGTCGGCTATTTCGGCGGCGTGTTCCGTTGCACCGAAGGCCTGCAGACCAAGTACGGCACCTCCCGCGTGTTCGACGCGCCGATCTCCGAGAGTGGCATCGTCGGCGTTGCCGTGGGCATGGGTGCTTACGGCTTGCGTCCGGTGGCCGAGATTCAGTTTGCCGACTACGTGTACCCGGCCTCCGACCAGATCATTTCCGAAGCCGCACGTCTGCGTTATCGCTCGGCCGGCGAATTCACCGCGCCGATGACCCTGCGCATGCCCTGCGGCGGCGGCATCTACGGCGGCCAGACCCACAGCCAGAGCATCGAGGCGATGTTCACTCAAGTGTGCGGCCTGCGCACCGTGATGCCCTCCAACCCGTACGATGCCAAAGGCCTGCTGATCGCCTCCATCGAGAACGATGATCCGGTGATCTTCCTCGAGCCGAAACGCCTGTATAACGGCCCGTTCGACGGCCACCACGACCGCCCGGTAACCCCGTGGTCGAAACACCCGCAGGCACAAGTGCCTGATGGTTACTACACGGTGCCGCTGGACGTCGCCGCGATCACTCGTCCGGGCAAGGACGTCACCGTGCTGACTTACGGCACTACCGTCTACGTCTCGCAAGTCGCCGCCGAAGAATCCGGCGTTGACGCCGAAGTCATCGACCTGCGCAGCCTGTGGCCGCTGGACCTGGAAACCATCGTCAAATCGGTGAAGAAAACCGGCCGTTGCGTAGTGGTGCACGAAGCCACCCGCACCTGCGGTTTCGGCGCCGAGCTGGTGTCGCTGGTGCAAGAGCATTGCTTCCATCACCTGGAAGCGCCGATCGAACGCGTCACCGGTTGGGACACCCCCTACCCGCACGCGCAAGAGTGGGCGTATTTCCCAGGGCCGTCCCGTGTAGGCGCGGCGTTGAAACGGGTCATGGAGGTCTGAATGGGCACGCACGTTATCAAGATGCCGGACATCGGCGAAGGCATCGCAGAAGTGGAACTGTCGCAGTGGCACGTCAAGGTCGGCGACCTCGTGGTTGAAGACCAGGTGCTGGCGGATGTGATGACCGACAAGGCAATGGTCGATATTCCGTCGCCGGTGCACGGCAAGGTGATCGCGCTCGGTGGTCAGCCGGGTGAAGTGATGGCGGTCGGCAGTGTGCTGATCAGCATCGAGGTGGAAGGCGCCGGCAACTTGAAAGAGTCCGCCGCGCCAGCTCCGATCAAAGAAGCACCGGTGGCGTCAAAAGTTGAAAACGTGGTGGAGAGCAAACCTGCTGCCGCCCCGCGTCCGGCTGCGGTCTGCCAGGGCCCGATGGTTGCCCGCGAAGCCGATGAGCGTCCACTGGCCTCGCCGGCGGTGCGCAAACATGCATTGGATCTGGGTATTCAATTGCGCCTGGTACGCGGTTCCGGCCCGGCCGGTCGTGTACTGCACGAGGATCTCGAGGCCTATCTGGCGCAAGGTCAGTCGAACGCTTCAGCACCGGCGACCGCTGCTTACGCCCAGCGCAACGACGAAGAACAGATCCAGGTTATCGGCATGCGCCGCAAGATTGCCCAGCGCATGCAGGACGCCACCCAGCGTGCCGCCCACTTCAGTTACGTCGAGGAAATCGACGTCACCGCGATTGAGGAACTGCGTGCGCATCTCAACGAAAAGCATGGCGCGAGCCGTGGCAAGCTGACCTTGCTGCCGTTCCTGGTTCGTGCACTGGTCGTAGCTTTGCGCGACTTCCCGCAGATGAACGCCCGTTACGACGACGAAGCGCAGGTCATCACCCGTCTTGGCGCGGTGCATGTCGGCGTCGCTACGCAAAGCGATGTCGGCCTGATGGTGCCGGTGGTGCGTCACGCCGAAGCGCGCAGCCTGTGGGACAGCGCCGCAGAAATCTCGCGCCTGGCCAGTGCCGCGCGCAATGGCAAGGCCAGCCGCGACGAACTGTCCGGCTCGACCATCACCCTGACCAGCCTCGGCGCGCTGGGCGGGATCGTCAGCACCCCGGTGCTGAATCTGCCGGAAGTGGCGATCGTCGGCGTGAACAAAATCGTCGAACGCCCGATGGTCGTCAAAGGCCAGGTGGTGATCCGCAAGATGATGAACCTCTCCAGCTCCTTCGATCACCGCGTGGTCGACGGCATGGACGCGGCGCTCTTCATCCAGGCCATTCGTGGCCTGCTCGAACAACCCGCGACCCTGTTTGTGGAGTGATGCAATGCAGACTTTGAACACCACGCTGCTGATCATCGGCGGCGGTCCCGGCGGTTACGTCACGGCGATTCGCGCCGGGCAACTGGGCATTTCGACGATTCTGGTCGAAGGCCAGGCGCTTGGCGGCACCTGCCTGAACATCGGCTGCATCCCGTCGAAAGCAATGATTCACGTGGCCGAGCAGTTTCACCAGACCCGTCATCACAGCGAGCATTCGGCGCTGGGCATCAATGTTGCGCCGCCGAGCCTCGACATCACTAAAAGCGTCGAATGGAAGGACGGCATCGTTGATCGCCTGACTACCGGCGTCGCGGCGTTGCTGAAAAAGCATAAAGTCCAAGTCATCAACGGCTGGGCCAAGGTCATCGACGGCAAAACCGTCGAGGTCGGCGACACGCGGATCCAGTGCGAGCATCTGGTGCTGGCCACTGGTTCGATCAGCGTCAACCTGCCGATCCTGCCAATTGGCGGGCCGATCATCTCCTCCACCGAAGCGCTGGCGCCGAAGTCCGTGCCGAAACGTTTGGTGGTGGTGGGCGGCGGTTACATCGGGCTGGAACTGGGCATCGCTTACCGCAAGCTCGGCGCCGAGGTCAGTGTGGTCGAGGCGCAGGATCGTATCCTGCCGGCCTACGATGCCGAGCTGACGCAACCGGTGCACGAAGCGCTGAAGCAACTGGGGGTGAAGCTTTACCTCAAGCACAGCGTGCTGGGTTTCGACGGCACCTTGCAGGTGCGCGATCCGAACGGTGACACGCTGAACCTGGAAACCGATCAGGTACTGGTGGCGGTCGGGCGCAAACCGAATACCCAGGGCTGGAACCTCGAGGCGCTGAACCTGGAGATGAACGGCGCGGCGATCAGGATCGACCGCCGCTGCCAGACCAGCATGCGCAACGTCTACGCCATCGGCGACCTCAGCGGCGAACCGATGCTCGCGCACCGCGCCATGGCGCAGGGCGAAATGGTCGCCGAACTGATCAGCGGCAAATCCCGCGAATTCAACCCGACTGCCATCGCCGCCGTGTGCTTCACCGACCCGGAACTGGTGGTGGTCGGCCAGACCCCGGATGAGGCCAAGGCGGCCGGACTGGACTGCATCGTCTCGAGCTTCCCGTTCGCCGCCAACGGCCGGGCGATGACCCTGGAGTCGAAAAGCGGCTTCGTGCGGGTGGTCGCGCGCCGTGACAACCATGTGATTGTCGGTTGGCAGGCGGTCGGCGTGGGTGTTTCGGAGTTGTCAACCGCGTTCGCGCAAAGCCTGGAAATGGGCGCGCGGCTGGAAGACATCGGCGGCACCATTCATGCGCACCCGACCTTGGGTGAGGCGGTGCAGGAAGCGGCGTTGCGTGCTTTGGGACATGCGTTGCACCTGTAATTTACGGGGGGCTGTGATGGCCTCTTCGCGAGCAAGCCCGCTCCCACGGGGGAATGCATTTCAAATGTGGGAGCGGGCTTGCTCGCGAATTCTTGAGAGCAACGCGATTTATCTGGCTGTCATCCGATAGTCCGGGCTGCGAAACCGCTCAAGAATGAAGTATTGTTGTGCCCATCCAAAAAACGTCAGAAGCCTTGAACCGTTTCGGCGGTTGTTCAGTGATAGAGGGTGTCATGGGTAACGAGAGCATCAATTGGGACAAGCTGGGTTTTGACTACATCAAGACCGACAAACGCTATCTGTCGTACTTTCGCGTTGGCGAGTGGGACAAAGGCACCCTGACCGAAGATAACGTGTTGCACATCAGCGAAGGTTCGACTGCCCTTCACTATGGCCAGCAATGCTTCGAAGGCCTCAAGGCCTATCGTTGCAAGGATGGCTCGATCAACCTGTTCCGTCCGGACCAGAACGCCGCCCGCATGCAACGCAGCTGCGCCCGCCTGCTGATGCCGCACGTGTCCACCGAGCAGTTCATCGAAGCGTGCAAAGACGTGGTTCGCGCCAACGAGCGCTTCATCCCGCCGTACGGCACCGGCGGCGCGCTGTACCTGCGTCCGTTCGTGATCGGCGTGGGTGACAACATCGGCGTGCGTACTGCCCCGGAGTTCATCTTCTCGGTGTTCGCGATTCCGGTCGGCGCCTACTTCAAGGGCGGCCTGACTCCGCATAACTTCCAGATTTCCAGCTTCGACCGCGCAGCCCCACAAGGCACCGGTGCGGCCAAGGTCGGTGGCAACTATGCCGCCAGCCTGATGCCGGGCTCCCAGGCCAAGAAGGCGCACTTCGCTGACGCCATCTACCTGGATCCACTGACCCACAAGAAGATCGAGGAAGTCGGTTCGGCCAACTTCTTCGGGATCACCCACGACAACAAGTTCGTCACCCCGAACTCGCCGTCGGTCCTGCCAGGCATCACCCGTCTGTCGCTGATCGAACTGGCCAAGACCCGTCTGGGCCTGGAAGTGGTCGAAGGCGACGTGCTGATCGACAAGCTGTCGGACTTCAAGGAAGCCGGCGCCTGCGGTACCGCTGCGGTCATCACCCCGATTGGCGGCATCAGCTACAACGATCACCTGCACGTGTTCCACAGCGAAACCGAAGTCGGCCCGGTCACCCAGAAGCTCTACAAAGAGCTGACCGGCGTGCAGACCGGCGACATCGAAGCGCCAGCGGGCTGGATCGTCAAGGTTTGATCTGACGGACGCTGACGCACAAAAGCCCCCCACCGAGTGAAATCGGTGGGGGGCTTTTTATTAGAACCAAAATCAAAAGATCGCAGCCTGCGGCAGCTCCTACAGGAGATCTGTGTAGGAGCTGCCGCAGGCTGCGATCTTTTGATCTTCTATTTCAAAGCAATTCGCTTACCCGCGCGCGAGGCAATCCCGCTCGCCTGCCCATTCTGCTGCTTGCCCGTCCGCGCCTGGGTGATCAAACCCGGAATCAACTCGCCCTCCGGCAAATTCTTCCAGAACCGCGCCGGCAGATGCCCTTGCATGACCTTCTCGTTCAGCCGCGCCGGGTTGAAGATGTGGCTGTAATAGGTCAGCCACAGATCACCATGCGGATCGTCGACGTTCTGCGCCAGTTGCTGCCATTCCACCGGGCATTGGCGTTGATGAATCAATTGTTCGCCGTCGTAATACACCCCGTCGCGCGGGGTGGCGATCAACCAGCGGTGCCGGCCCATGCGCCTGACGAAATGTTCGCTGGCGCTGTGCAGGATGTCGTGGGCCGGTTCGTGCCACGCCACGTATTGCGGGCCCGGCTGATCCTGCGGGCGCTCGATGAAGCGCACGAACGCATGCAAATGATGGGATTCCCGGTGAACCTGCTTGATCCGCCGCTGCAACTCGCTGCCGAGTTTGTCGCCGGCCATCATCGCCGTGCGGTCACCATGGCTGACGCGCCATAGCACTTCGTAGAGCAGACTCCAGCGCTGGTCGCCACGGTATTGCGCAGCTTGTTCCAGAGTGTCGAGCAATGCGCGGGGGATGCGCGCCTGAAACGGCCCCTGCCCTTCGGGCACCTGCACGTCACTGGCAAACAGATCGCTCAGCCCTTCCGACGCCCAGCTCACCAGACTCGGATCGATCTCATGACTGAGCAGCCAGCGCGCCTGCTGACGCCAGGTGCCGAACAGGTCGTCGCAATCGAGATTGATCATCCCCATAACCCCATCTGCTGTGGCTGCGGGCGGTCGCGCAATTGCTGGTAGAGCATGTGGCTGGTGACTTCGGCCTGTTGCGGGTGGTAATCGCTGGTGATGATGAACGGCTTGGCCTTGGCAAGCACGCAGCGCATGCGCGCCACGTCTTCGTAGCGGATGCGCCGTTGTTGACGCAATTGCACCAGGCGCTCGGTGGTGCGCAGGCCGATGCCCGGAATACGCGCGATCAGCGCCGGTTCGGCGCGGTTCAGGTCCAGCGGGAACACTTCGCGATTCTGCAGCGCCCAGGCCAGTTTCGGGTCGATGTCCAGCGCCAGATTGCCCGGGCCCTTGAGCAGTTCATCGGCGTTGTAGCCATAGCTGCGCAGGAGAAAATCGGCCTGATACAAACGGTGCTCACGCATCAGTGGCGGCGCGGCCAGCGGCACGCTTTTCGGGCTGTCCGGGATCGGGCTGAATGCCGAGTAGTAGACGCGCCGCAAGCGATAGTTGCCATACAGCGACTGGGCGCTGTGCAGGATGGTGCTGTCGTCGGTGTCATCGGCGCCGACGATCATTTGTGTGCTTTGCCCGGCCGGGGCGAACTTCGCCGAACGCGGTTCGTTGAGCACCGTCTGCACCCCGGTGTAGATCGTGTTCATCGCCTGTTTGATCGAGCCGATCTGCTTCTCCGGCGCCAGGGTTTGCAGGCTGGCGTCGGTGGGCAGTTCGATGTTGACGCTGAGGCGGTCGGCGTAGCGCCCCGCCTCTTCGATCAACGCCGGGTCAGCCTCGGGAATGGTCTTGAGGTGGATGTAGCCACGAAACTCATGCTGGACACGCAGCAGCTTCGCCACCCGCACCAGTTGCTCCATGGTGTAGTCCGCCGAGCGAATGATCCCCGAGCTGAGGAACAGCCCGCTGACGCAGTTGCGGCGGTAGAAATCCAGGGTCAGGGTGACCACTTCCTCGGGAGTGAAACGCGCGCGCGGCACGTCACTGGAGCGGCGATTAACGCAGTATTGGCAGTCGTAAAGGCAGAAATTGGTCAGCAGCACCTTGAGCAACGACACGCAGCGCCCGTCCGGCGTATAGCTGTGACAAATGCCCATGCCATCGCTCGAACCGAGCCCGCTCTTGCCTTCGGAGCTGCGTTTTGGCGCACCGCTGCTGGCGCAGGAGGCGTCGTACTTGGCGGCGTCGGCGAGAATGCTGAGCTTGTCGATGATTTGCATGGCGATGACTCGGTACTGGTTATGCGTACAGTATCGAGTCTCATCGGTTGGCACAAGGTGCAAAAAAGCAGGATCAAAAGATCGACCGATCTACGCAATCCATGTAGGAGCTGCCGCAGGCTGCGATCTTTTGATCTTCGCCTCCAATGGCAACTCGACCCCGAACCGCACCCCGATCTCCCTGCGCCCTACCGCCGTCAACGCCAACGCCCGACTGTCCAGATCCTGCGTCACCCACTTGCGCTTCAAGGCCGCCTGCAACACCGCCGCCCCCAGCGAACCACCCAAATGCGGACGACGCATGCTCCAGTCCAGGCACGGGCAGGCGAACTTGCGGCGCAATGTACGCAAATCCTGCACTTCAATACCCAGGCCCTCGAACAACGCCGCGCCGCTGTCGCTCAAGCGATAGCCCTGTTCATCGGGTTCCAGCAACCAGCCCGCCTCCAGCAACCGGTCATGCAGCAACACCGCCAGCGTGCCAGCCATATGGTCGTAACAGGTACGGGCGAATTGCAGACGATCCGGGGTGTGCGGCTTGAAGCCTGGCGCGGCGTTCTGGCCGATCACCATCAACGCTTCCAGCGCTTGCGCCACGCGTTGATCGGCAAGGCTGTAATAACGATGGCGACCCTGTACGTGCAGGCGCACCAGGGCCAGATCCTTCAGCTTCGCCAGATGCGCACTGGCGGTGGAGGCGCTGACTTCGGCGATCGCCGCCAGCTCGGTGCTGGTGCGGGCGTGGCCGTCCATCAGCGAGCAGAGAATTTTCGTGCGTGCCGGTTCGGCGATGGCGGCGGCCACTTGCGAAACGCCGATGTCTTGATGTTCTGCGTGCATATTTCGCTCCCCGACGAATCGTCGCCGCTGCCAACCGAAGATACTCGCATCACTTTCCCCACCACAAGGCTGTGAACCATGGACCCGATCAGCGCGGCGACGCACCCCGATCCTTACCCCTACTACGCCGAATTGCGCGCCGAGGGCAGACTGACTTTTCATCATGGGTTGAAACTGTGGGTCGCCAGCAGCGCCCGCGTCGTGTGTGCGGTGTTGGCGCACGCCGATTGCCGGGTGCGGCCGCCGCAGGAGCCGGTGCCCAAAACGATTGCCGACGGCCTGGCAGGCAAGGTGTTCGGACTGTTAATGCGAATGAACGACGGCGAACGCCAGCGCTGCCCGCGTGCGGCGGTCGAGCCATCCCTGCAGTTGATCGATGATGAGCACGTCCGCGCACTGGTGGCGGCGCGCTGGATCACGGCGGATACCGACGGCTTATATAAGGCGATGTTTCGCGGCCCGGTGTGCGTGGTCGCGGCGCTGCTGGGTTTTACTCCGGCGCAGAGCCGGGCGATCAGTGAGTTGACGGCGGATTTTGTCGCCTGCCTGTCGCCACTGAGCAATGACCTGCAGCTGGCGGCGGCGCATTCCGCCGCCGAGCAGTTACGCGGCTGTTTCATCGAATTGCTCGCGGAACAACCGCATAGCGCTTTGCTCATGGCGATCATGCAACGGTTTGCAGGCGATGATGAAACCCTGATCGCCAACCTGATCGGCCTCTGTTCGCAAACATTCGAAGCAACGGCTGGATTGATCGGCAACGCCTTGGTTGCGCTGCGGCGTCAGCCTGAATTGCGCGACGCCGCGATGGACGCGCTGCTGGCCGAAGTTCAGCGTTTTGATCCTTCGGTGCAGAACACCCGGCGATTTGTCGCGCAGTCGTGTGAGATCGACGGCGTACGGCTTGAGGCTGGCGCGGTGATTCTGGTGCTGCTGGCCTCGGCCAACCGCGATCCCCGGTTAAATGAAGAACCTGAACGGTTTCTGCTGGAGCGGCCGAATCGGCGCAGTTTCAGCTTTGGCAGCGGCCGGCATCAATGTCCGGGCCAAGCGCTGGCACTGAGCATTGCCGCGGCGACTGTCAGAGCAATCCTTGATCAGGGTGTGAATCTGCAGCAGCTGACGTGGCATTACCGCCCATCGCTGAATGGGCGGATTCCATTGTTCAGCGCAGCACAGCCTTAAGCGCGATGCAGCTCAATGGTCAGGTGCGACAGCTCATGCACCGGCGCCAGCCGCTCGCGAATCGCCTCGGCAGTGACGCCAGCCGCAGCCACCACACTGACAATCGCCGCCCGCGCCTGCGGACCAACCTGCCACACGTGCAGGTCGCTGATGTGCACATCACCGGAGGTTTCCAGCAGCTCACGAATCTCCGCCGCCACCGGTTCGTCGGTGGCATCCAGCAGCACCGCCGCGCTGTCGCGCATCAGGTTGTAGGCCCATTTGGCGATGACAATCGAGCCGACAATGCCCATCGCCGGGTCCAGCCAGACCCAACCGAGGTAACGCCCGGCCAGCAACGCGGCAATCGCCAGTACCGAGGTCAGGGCATCGGCCAGCACGTGAACGTAGGCCGAGCGCAGGTTGTTGTCGTGATGGTGATGATGATCGTGGCCGTGCGCCTGACCGTGATGATGGCCGTGATGATGGCCATGATGATGGTCGTGGCCGTGATGGCCCATCAGCAGAAACGCGCTGATCAGGTTCACTGCCAGACCGACAATCGCAATCAGCGTCGCTTCGCCAAACGCCACCGTGGTGGGTTCGAACAAGCGAAAGATCGACTCGCCGGCAATCCCCAGCGACACCAGGCCGAGCACCATGGCCGAGGCGAATCCGGCCAGATCGCCGACCTTGCCGGTGCCGAAGCTGTAGCGGCGGTTGTTGGCGTTGCGCCGGGCAAATCCATAAGCCGCCGCAGCGATGCCCAAGGCGCCGGCATGGGTCGCCATATGGAAACCATCGGCCAGCAGGGCCATGGAACCGGTGAGGTAACCGGCGGCGATTTCGCCGATCATCATCACGAACGTCAGCGCCACCACCCACAAGGTGCGGCGGGCGTTTTCATCGTGAGAGGCGCCGAGAAACTGGTGATCGTGGCTGAAACGCTCAGCGTCGGGAGTGAGGTTCATGAGGCGTGCTCTATTTGGAATAACGGCGGATGGCTTGCAGCAGGTCTTCGGCGCCCTGGGCGCGCTCGGCGTCACTGAGGTCGGGATGAGCCACGTGCTCTCGGGTGTGGGCCTCGATGAATTGCTCCATCAACCCGTTGACCGCCCCGCGAATCGCCGCCACCAAGTGCAAGGTCTTGGCGCAATCGGCATCGCCCTCAAGCGCCTTCTCCACCGCCTGCACCTGCCCGGCAATCCGCCGCACGCGGTTAAGCAGCTCGTCTTTGTGTTCGTGAATGTGCGACATACCCATACCCCCTACCCCTATATGCCGCGCATAGTGGCCGATGGCTTTGGCAATCGCAAGGTCCATGAGCATTCAAGGGATGAACGCAATGCAATGAACGACATCATCCCCCTGTGGGAGCGAGCTTGCTCGCGAAGAGGCAAGCACATTCAGCATCGCGGGGGCCTGACACACCGCTTTCGCGAGCAAGCTCGCTCCCACAATTGTTCGGCGGTGTAATGACGGCAGCGCCCGACCCAAATCCCCTGCATCCGCTAGCTGCAGGTGAAGGCTGCCGGAAAAACGCAGCATCATTTCGGCATCATCCACCAGGCTACATCGCCTTGCGCCTTTGCCTACAACTACGCCAGAATCCGCCGGCTTGTGCGGTTTGGGGGGCATCGGTAACTTGATTCGCGTCACTGAATAGTCAGTGATCGGGTTTAGTCGCTCGTTGGTTTCACAATTCGTAAAGCGTCCATTCAGTCAGGTAAACCCTGCACTCAATGGTGGCTGCGCGCAGGGCGCCTTCGGGCGCGCCGGGAATTGTGAGACCACCGGTCGACTAACCTGCGTGCAGCCGCCACCTTTCGTTTAGTCGCGATGGTTGGCAGCCTCAATAAAAGGTCTCGCAAATGTTCAAAGTAACGCCAAATCCGCCAGAAGCGGACGCAATACCTGACCCGGAATCGACGTCCCCCTACTCCGACGCCAATTCCAGAAAGCTCCACGAAGCCGCCGAACGCGCCCTCGACCATTACCTGAAACCGCAAACCCCACAAGCGCGTAAACCCAGCACAATGTTCGTCGTCGCCCCCAACCTGCACAACGAAGAACTGCTGGCCCACGCCTGCGAATCCATGGCCTCGGCCAGCATCATGCTCAGCGACTTCGCCAGCCTGCTCGACTCGCCCTACCGCAACACCGTACTCGGCATCCAGCAAGTGGTGATGCTCGGCGAACTCGCCGTCAACCGCGCCCTCGACAACCTCGAACCGCCCATCAGGAATTAAAACGCACCTGTGGCGAGGGGCTTGCTACCTCGCCATAAGGAACCCGGCGCCAAGGCGAAAACCCACATTGGAGTGGCGATGTGCGCAAACCCCAAGAGGCGCCGCACTCACCTGCAGGAGTGAGCCTGCTCGCGAAGGCAATGGAAAACACGCCGCAGGATCCCGCCAAAATATGCCGGTGGGCCAAACTGAAGCGCACGCTTTGCCAAGCCGTTGGAGTTTTCCGAAGAACACTCCCGACGTGCAGAAAAGGATAATTATGTTTTTATGGATTAGCGGTTTTCTGAAAGGTGACGCCGAGGACGACACGCTAAAATATGAGTTGACGGTCAAACCTTAATTTGAGCCTGCAGTGATGGCTGTCTTGGGCTGGAAGAACCTCGATGAAAGTCCCGATGGCGAATGGCTGCTTACAGAAGCCCAAACTCAAAAAATCGCCAAAGCACTGAGCGAACAGCTGCCAACCGGACTCGACCTGTTCATTGGCGTAAGGGAATAACGTTGACAGTGAGCCTCACCTATCAAGATCCATCAATCAGTCACGATGAGGCGATAAGACGTCTCGCCAGCGATTTGCAGGACAATGTGATCTCTGCGCTGGTGTCCATCGGTCTGAATGAAACCGACAGAGCCTGGGCTCAAGACACCTGTCTTAAATATCTCACCAACCAAACCGAAGCGATTGTGGCGTCTGCTGTCACCGCACTTGGCCATATCGTCCGACGTCATGGCGACCTGGACACCGAAACTGTCCTGCCCGCGCTGGAAACCGTTCAACTGAAGTTCCCTACACTAAAGGGCATCATTGAAGACACACTAGACGATATCGCCATATTTACCTGACCCCGCCGGACGCTCAACCTCCAGACATTCAGATGAGGTCGCTCGCACCTCATCCGAACCGGTTCAACACCCGACGCACTCAATCCTCCCGCGTCAAAACCTCCAACAACTCAATCTCGAACACCAGATTCGAATTCGGCGGAATCTTGCCCATCGTCCGCTCGCCATACCCCAGATGCGCCGGCACCCGCAGTTTGCGTTTGCCGCCCACTTGCATGCCCATCAGCCCCTGATCCCAGCCCTTGATCACGCGGCCGGTGCCAATCACGCACTGAAACGGTTTGCCACGGCTGTGGGAGGAGTCGAACTCGCTGCCGTCTTCCAGCCAGCCGGTGTAATGGGTGGTGATCAGCGCGCCTTTGACGGCAGCCTTGCCCTCGCCCACCTGGAGATCGATTACCTGCAGTTCTTCATTCATGTCATTCACTCAATGGTTCAGCTGGCGGCCGTTTTCCCAGAATTGCCGGTGATTGGCAACCCGCAGGCGTCTATCACCGCTGTATCCGAAGTGAGTGGCGAAGACTTAACATAGCCATCCGCCATTACTTCACGGATCAACTCGTCATGCTGGCAGCGCCTCGATGATTCAACTGTGGATCGGCCTTGCCATTGGCGTCGTCCTGCTGGCGGTGATTGCCGTGCTGCTTTTGCGCGAGCGCGATTTGCGTGGTCAGTTGGCCGAGTACCGCGAACTGCTGACTCGCGCCGCTGATGGCAGAAGTATCCATCAGGACAACGATGCCGAGCGCTTCAAGCGCAGTCAGTATTTTGCGCGGATCGGCACCTGGGACTGGGAAGTCGACACCGATCGGCTGTACTGGTCGGACGCGATTTACGGCATGTTCGGGTTCAAGATCGGCGAAATCACCCCGTCCTATGCGCTGTTCTGTTCTTGCGTGCACCCGGACGACCGCATTCGCGTGCGCGACGGCGAATTGCGTTGCCTGGAAACCGGTGAAAATCACGATGAGGAATACCGCGTGGTCTGGTCCGACGGCACGATTCGCTGGCTGCGCGAGACCGGCAACGTGGTGCGCAACGATCACGACGCGGTGATCAAGATGATGGGCGTGGTGCGCGACATCACCGAAGAAAAGGCTTCGGCCAGTTACCTGCAACACCTCGCTCATTTCGACCCGTTGACCGGTCTGCCCAATCGTCTGGTGTTCGAAGAGCGCTTGTCCGCCGCCCTCGAACAGGCTCATCACAGCCACACCCGAGTGGCGCTGGTGTTTATCGATCTCAACGGCTTCAAAGCGATCAACGACCACTACGGCCACGCCGCCGGCGACCGCGTGCTGATCACCACCGCCACCCGCCTCAAACGCATCCTGCGCGCCACTGACACCGTCGCGCGCATCGGCGGCGATGAATTCGTGGTGATCCTGCAGGGCCTGGCGCCGAGCATCAACCTGCAGGACGAAGCCCGCAGCATCTGTCAGAAAATTTTCATCGAACTGTCGCCGCCGATCAGTATCGGCAACGACCAGCGCCACATCGGCACCAGCCTCGGGGTCGCGGTGTTTCCCGATCATGCGCCGACCATGGACCGGCTGCTGCACATTGCCGATCTGGCGATGTATGAGGCCAAGCGCAGTGGGAATAATCAGTATCGGTTGGGGGGTGGCCAGGTGTTAAGCCATAACTGAATGGCGCCATTCAGTCAGGAGGCAAGCCAAACACCACGCCATTGAAGGTATGGGTGCAACATTGGCAACGGGGTTTCATCTCCTCCGCCTTCAGGGCCGGATTGACGATCTGCAGACGCTTTCGCTCATCAACATACAGGCCGTTGAAGTAACTCGATTCACCCAGTCGCACGACGTCCTCGCGATCATCTTCATGGATGGCCACCATCCAGAATACTGGCTCTGGTCGATCCAGACGCGCCACCGCCTCGCTGTAAATCTCATCCCAGTTGCCTCCAACGCGAGACAACAGAAAGCGAAACAAGGGGGTGTAATCCAGGCCGTAGCGTTTGCCTCCATGCATCGAACCTCGCGCAGCATCGCTGCGACTTTCCAGCTTGGTATTACGCTCATACCGATAGTGCGCGACCGACTCATTACGTCGAACGCCCCACGTACGGGTGTTCTCCTTGCGATAAAGCGGTTTCTTTTCCAACGATCACTCCTGACATCCCGTCACTCGAAACGCCCTTCGCGTTTTACCGGAATGGCGTCCAAATGCAATCGACCATCCGTGGCCAATTGTTGCCGAGCTTACCGCTCGACAGGCTGCATCTCGACGATGGTGCCGTTGGTGATCATGACCATCACGTACTTGTCGTTGATTTGCACCCACTGCGCCTGATCGACCGGGGCTTTCAGGCCTTTCTGTTTCCAGTTTTTCAGTGCTTTGTCGCTGCGCTGATAAATATCGGGAGCGCGGTCGTTGACCTTCAATTCCCGGTCGCTGGTCGGCGACTGGACGGCGGGTTCGCTTGAGGTTTGCGCCGCTTGAACAAGTGGAGTGATTCCGGCCATGCCGGCAACCAGGGCCAGACTGGCGATCAGGGTTTTGCTGTTCATCGGTGAACCTCCTTCAGATGTGTGATACCTGAACTCCGACTGCGCAGGCGCGGAATCATTCCGTGTTTTCTGCGTGGGGTGGCTGGAAGATTGTAGTTGGCAGGTATGGCCTCATCGCTGGCAAGCCAGCTCCCACAAGGTTCTTTGAAGCAACAAAATGTGTGCACGCCCGGCAAAACTGTGGGAGCGGGCTTGCTCGCGAAGAGGCCGGCAGCCTCACCACCTTCTTTGCCTGAAAATTGTCTTCGCGAGCAAGCTCGCTCCCACAGGGTCGTGCAGCGACCTTGAGCCATTGATCCGTTTTACGCATCAATGCATGCCAATAATGCAATTAACATCCGGTTACACCTGCGCCACCATCCACCGCAATAACAACCGTGCGCCGCTTCCACGTCGCGCACGTCATAAAAGCGGTGGAGTTTTTTCTATGACAGCCTCAATCCCTCACGGCGGCTCGCGGGCCGGCGCTATCTTCCGGGTCACCTCGGGTAACTTCCTCGAACAATTCGACTTCTTTCTGTTCGGCTTCTACGCCACACAGATCGCGGCGGTGTTCTTCCCGGCGAGCAGTGAGTTCGCTTCCCTGATGATGACATTTGCCGTGTTCGGCGCAGGTTTCCTGATGCGTCCGCTGGGCGCCATCGTGCTCGGCGCATACATCGATGACGTCGGTCGCCGCAAAGGGTTGATTGTCACCCTGTCGATCATGGCCAGCGGCACGATCCTGATTGTGCTGGTGCCCGGATACGAAACCATTGGTCTGTTCGCCCCGGCGTTGGTGTTGATCGGGCGGCTGTTGCAAGGCTTCTCGGCCGGTGCGGAACTGGGCGGCGTGTCGGTGTACCTGTCGGAAATCGCCACCCCGGGCCGCAAAGGCTTCTTCACCGCCTGGCAGTCCGCCAGCCAGCAAGTGGCGATCATCGTTGCCGCCGCACTGGGCTATGCGTTGAACGCCTGGATGGCGCCGAGCGCGGTAGCCGATTGGGGCTGGCGCATTCCGTTTTTCGTTGGCTGCCTGATCGTGCCGTTCATCTTCGTGTTGCGCCGTAACCTGGCGGAAACCGAAGAGTTCGCCGCACGCAAACACCGCCCGAGCATGCGCGAAGTGTTCCGCACCCTCGGCCAGAACTGGGGCGTGGTGCTTGGCGGGATGCTGATGGTTGCGCTGACCACCACCGCGTTCTATCTGATCACCGTTTACGCGCCGACCTTCGGCAAAACCGTGTTGCACCTGAGCACTTCCGATGCGCTGCTGGTGACCTTGCTGGTGGGCGTGTCGAACTTCTTCTGGCTGCCGATTGGCGGTGCTTTGTCCGACCGTATCGGTCGTCGCCCGGTGTTGATCGCCATGTCGCTGCTGGCGCTGGCCACCACTTATCCGGCGTTGTCGTACCTGGTACAGGCGCCTAGCTTCAGCCACATGTTGCTGTCGCTGCTGTGGCTGTCGTTCATCTACGGCATGTACAACGGCGCGATGATTCCGGCGCTGACCGAGATCATGCCGGTGGAAGTGCGCGTGGCCGGTTTCTCCCTCGCCTACAGCCTCGCGACCGCAGTATTTGGCGGTTTCACCCCGGCGATGTCGACCTTCCTGATTCAGTACACCGGCGACAAGGCCGCGCCGGGTTACTGGATGAGCATCGGCGCACTGTGTGCGTTGTGCGCCACGCTGTACCTCTATCGCCGCGCAGGCGGCCGTTTGCAACCGGTTGCCGCATAAGGAGCAATGACCTTGAAAAAACTACTCAACCTCAGCGCCGTCGCCCTCTTCGCCTTCAGTGCCCTGGCACATGCTGAACAGCTGAACGTGATGACCTCGGGCGGCTTCACCGCTGCCTATAAAATCCTCGGGCCGAAATTCGCTGCCGCCACCGGCAACACCCTCGACACCCAACTCGGCCCGTCGATGGGCAAGGCGCCGGAAGCGATCCCCAATCGTCTGGCCCGTGGCGAACACGCTGATGTGGTGATCATGGTTGGTTACGCCCTCGATGACCTGATCAAACAAGGCAAGGTCGACCCGGCTTCGCGGGTGGAACTGGCTGATTCGCGGATCGGTCTGGTGGTGCGTGAAGGCGCGCCGAAACCGGACATCAGCAACGTCGACAGCCTGAAGAAAACCCTGCTCGACGCAAAATCCGTGGCCTACTCCGACAGCGCCAGCGGCGTGTACATCGAGAAGGAGTTGTTCAAGAAACTTGGCGTCGAAGATCAGCTGAAGCCAAAGGCGAAGATGGTGCCGAAAGTCCCGGTCGGCTCGGTGGTGGCCAATGGCGAATATCAACTGGGCTTCCAGCAGGTCAGCGAATTGCTGCCGGTGCCGGGTGTGACGTTTGTCGGCAAGATTCCGGAGTCGGTGCAGTCGGTAACGCGCTTCGCCGCCGGCATCCCGGTCGGTGCGCAGCATCCAAAAGAAGCCAAGGCCCTGCTCGACTATCTCGCCGCACCGGCCGCCCAGGCAGACGTGCAAGCCACCGGACTGGACTCGGTCAAGCGCTGATCGTTGGCGGCTGGACTTTCATTTCCACCACCAGCCGCTCCAGCTCCAATGCCGCCGGGGTCAACGTGCGACCCCGGCGCTTGATGATGCCGACACTGCGCATCACTTGCGGATCAATCAGCGGCACCCGCGTCAGGATCGGATGATCCGGCCCCGGCATCGCCATCAGCGGCACCGCCGCCACGCCCAACCCCGCCTCCACCAGACCGATCATCGTCGTCACATGCCGCGTCTCGCAGATGCTCGGACGCTGCGGCACCACCCGGCTCAGGGCCTGATCAAGCAGAAAACGGTTGCCTGAAGTCTTGTCCAGCGAGATGTAATCTTGCTGATAGAACTCGTCCCAACTCACGCTGCTACGCCCGGCCAGCGGATGATCGCGCCGGCACGCGACGACATAGCACTCCTGCACAAGCGGCTCGAAGTCGACTTTGGCATCCTGCGTGCCCATGAAACTCAAACCGAAATCCGCCTCGCCGTTGACCACCGCGCTCAGCACATCGTGGGCGCTGGAATCGAGGACTTTGACCTTGATCCGCGGAAACTGCTGGTGATAACGCGCCACCACCCGCGGCATGAAGTAGTACGCCGCCGACGGCACGCAGGCCACGGTGACGTGGCCCATCCGGGTCGACGCGACTTCACTGATGCCCAGCAGCGCCACGTCCAGGTCATCGAGCAAGCGTTCGACGCTGGGCATGAAGCCGCGTCCGGCCTGGGTCAGGCTGACCTTGCGCGTGGTGCGCTCGAACAGCTTCACGCCGAGGGCGTCCTCGAGCTTTTCGATGCGCCGGCTGAGGGCCGGCTGCGACAGGCGCACGGTGTCGGCAGCCTTGCGAAAACTGCCCTGCTCGACCACCGCGCGAAAGGCTTGCAGGTCGTTGAGGTCGAAGTTGATGGCCATGGCGCACTCGAAAGAATTGATTCGCGAAGGCTATCAATGTAACTAATTGATGCGCTTTTTTACACCGCGCGCGTCGACGAGAATTGCCGCTGGATCGCCGCAAGGTTACGCCGGCGGATCCAGCCGCTGGCCAAACGGATCAGCAACCAGTACGGGGTAAACAACATTTTCGTGCGCGTGGTGGCGCAATAGACGAACGTTTCGGTGCGCAGCGTGCGCACACCTTGCGGATGTTCGATGACTTGAAAGCGCAGCAGCAGTTTCGCCACGTGCGGATCATCCAGCGCCTGGAACGCTTGAGCGTCATCGACGTGCTCAGTCTTCAGGTCGGGGCGCCAGAAGCGTCCGGCCAAGCCCAGGGACAACTCGCTCGGCGTGCGTTCAAGCAACGTGAAAGCGTCAAATCCGAAAGGCGCGCTGTCCTGCTGCGGCGCGCGGCCGCTGAACTTGCGCAGCACTTTCCCCGGCCACTCGCGCAAGCGAAGCAGGGCATCGACCACGCGGTCTTCGCGCATGTCCAGCGCGCAAACGGCGGCGATGATCTCCTCAGGCTGCGCGCGGATGACAGCCGATTCATGGCGTTCGTGAAACTGGAACAACGGCAGAAAAGGTGAAGGGTATTCCCACAGCAGATTGTCCTTGCGCCCAATGATGCCAAGGGCCTTGCAGAATGTGCGAATCATGCGACAGCGGTCCCGTGTGATCAGACGATTTGAACCAGGCGCGGCAGCTTTTCGGGTAGCTGCGAGCATCGCCGCAAAGCTGCCGTGTAACGCCGTTCGGGATCAGGCTGGCAACATCTCATCGGCAACCTGCGCCGGTGATGGCGCCTGAGCGCTCTTTTCCGGCACTTCGCAAGGTGCCACAGCGACCGTCTGACGCAGATCGACCTTCAGCGCACCCCACGACAACCCGGCACCGAATCCGCACAGCACAACGTGTTCGGCCTGCGGAGTGCCGATCGCGGCATGCCGTGAGAGCACGATCGGAATCGAGGTAGAACTGGTGTTGCCGACGCCATCGATGTCGACCGGCATCTTGTCTGCCGTTACACCAATCATCCGCCGCAGATAATTGAGCATGAACTCGTTTGCCTGGTGCAGCACCAGCAAGTCCAGCGTGGCGGGACTCGCCCCCGTGGCATCGAGCAAGGCCTTGACGGTCTGCGGAACGCGGTTCAGGGCAAAGTTCATCACCGCCGTGCCGTCCATCTGCAAACGCTGAATGGTCGCGCAGACGTGGCTGCCCTCTTCCCGGGCGTAAGCGATGTCGGACTGCAGCGCCGCACCGCCGCTGCCGTCGGCGCCACAAATGAACTCGAACCGACCGGCCCCGGACTCCAGCAAGGTTGCCGAAGCGCCGTCGCCAAAAAGCATTTTCACATGCCGGTCACGCTCATCGAGGATCCGTGTAGTCACATCGCCGGTGCACAGCAGAATCTTCTTGCAGGCCCCGGAAGAAATCAGCGCCCCCGCTTGAACCAGCGCACTGATATAGCCGGAGCAGCCAGCGGCGATATTCAACACCAGACACTGCTGCGGCAGACCGAGCGCTTGCTGCACCACGAAACCGACGCCCGGCACCCACGAATCCGGAGTCTGGGTCACCACGATCAGGCCATCGATGTCCGGTGCCGCAGCGTGCCCTTTATCGAGCAGGTTGCGGCACGCGGCGATGATCAGGTCGGAGGTGTGCAAAGTGCGGGTTTCGCGGATCGACTGGATGCCCGTGCTCTTGGCGATGCGCGCAACTTCCTTGGCGCCGAACAGTTCGGCGAAGTCTTCTTCGGTCACCCGGCGCTCGGGCAGCGCCGCCGTGACCGCACGAATGGCGACACCCTCAATGGTCAGCAGGCTCATGCGGCGTCCTTGATTTTCCGGTCGATCAGATCGAACAGATCCTGCACCGTTACCACGCGCTCGATCTCTTCGCCCGACACGCTTACCCCGGTTTGTTCAAACACCAGAGCGACAATTCCGATACGCGCCATCGAATCCCAGTTATCACTGTTTTCCAGAACGGTTTCGCCGCGCAGCTCGTGCGGCGCAATGAACAGGATTTGCGCGATGCTTGCGCGCATTTTTACCAGATCAATCATTTGTCATTTCCTTATAACGTGATGAGTAAACCGGTCTCACGACTGAGCGAGAACGCCGGGGTGACGCATTTTCTTGAAGCGACTGGTGTACAGCGGGGTCTCGGCAATGGACACCACCCGAGGCAGTTGTTCCTGGGTCAGTACGCCGCGAACGTGTTGATACAAGCGAACCTTGAACGCCTCCAGCGTCTCCGGCTCGAACAGCGTGAAACGTGCGGCAACGATCTGCCCGAGCAGCGGGTTGGGCTGCGCGTAGACCACCACGTCGGAGACGTTATGCAAACCCATCAGCACGCTTTCCACGTGCGATGGAAAGACTTTCTTGCCGCCGACATTGATCAGGTCGACTGCCCGCCCGGTGACCCGAAAATAACCCTCGTGTTCTTCGGCCAGGTCATGGGTGATCAGGTAGCCGTCGCTCGACAGGTCACCCGCAGTGGCCAGATAGCCGAGCATGTTGGTCGCCCCGCGCACCTGCAGAATGCCGTCGACCACACGCAGGCTGTAGTTCGGATCGTCGATCGCCATCCAGGCGCTGTCGCCGTCCTTGCTGCGGCACGGCAGCACGCCGATTTCCGACATCCCGTACAGCTGCTGCAATTGCACGTGTGGCAAGAGGTTGGCGATACGCTGAATCGCCTCCGGCGAGCTCGGTTCGGAGCCGAAGTAGATGCGCTGCAGGCTGGTCGTGTTCCACTTCTGGAAGACTCCGGTGATCGTTGCCAGATTCAGCAGCGTCGGCGACACGTGCAGGGTTTGCACGTTGAACGCTTCGATACAGCGACCGACCTCTTGCGGCGAGCGTTCCCGGGGCAGGATCAACGTGCCATGGGTTGCCAGCGCTTGCAGCACGGTGACCAGTCCACCAATGTGATCGAACAGCAGAAACGCCAGAATCGCCCCGCAGCGCTCGGCACTCAGATAGCGCTCGAAGAACGGCTGGACGCTGTGCACCACGCCTTTCGCCGGGCCGGTCGAGCCTGAAGAAAACACAATGAAGCCGGCCTGATGGCGCGACAGCAGTGCGTCTACGGTCGGCGGCACGAGACCGTTGGCGTGCTGAATGACCGCGAACGGCGGCGTCCCGCCGATGACGGAAAACCGCGCGCCTGCTGCACCCGCCAACTGCGCCAGTTGCTCTTCGCCTTTGGGTACCGACAGCGCGACCACGTTGTTGTGCAGCCACAGTGCGAACAGCATGCATACGCTGTTGAAGCTGTAGTTATCGACCAGCAGCACGCACGAATCACGTACAGACTTTGCCGCCAGCTCCGCGCCATACGCGGTGATTTGCGCATGCAACTGCTCGTAGGTAAAGCGGCCCTCGTCGCTGACGATCGCCAATTGGCTGCCGGCGCTTTTCAGATGCGCCAAAAATCCTGCTGCTTGCATACCCCTGCTCCGTTGTTCGATCAAACGGCCTGAGCCTGAGCTTGCGCTGCAGACAACCGGTCCATGATGTAGGCGATCAGCGTGCCCAGCGTGGCAAACGGCGTGGCTGATTCGGGCAGGTCGGTGGTGTCGGCCAGACGCACGTCGACACCGAACTGGCTACGCAGCTTTTCCTCGACATCGACGATAATCGACACCAGCGTCAGCGAGTCGATGCTGCCGTCCACGCCGTAGAGACGGCTGTCCTCGCCTCGGGACAGATCGATCGGGGTGCTCAGTAACAGATCCTGTAGCCGAACGGCTGACTCGGTCAGCTCTTTGACTTGATTGAACATTCCAACATTCCTTGATTGGCTGAGGCAGGTCCCTGCGTTCACTCCGCTTGAGACAGTGGCTGACTGGCTTTGCGCTGATCAGCCAGCGCCGTGCGCATGTCGACGAATATCCCGCTCTTGATTCCGTAGGCATCCGGTGCATCGATCACCGCCAGCATGTCCTGCGCACGTTGTGCGGGCGAGACCATGTAACCGGGCGCCAGAGCCCGTTGCTGCAGCGCCTTGAGGTCGGCGAAGTCGGCGGTGCGCTGACTGAAACTCACCTGCCGCGACAGACCGGTGTCGACGTTGCACAGGCCGAGCACGGCGAAGAAGACCTGCGGATTTTCCTCGGCGTAGACCCCGCCCAATGCCGCCAGCGCAGCTTTCGACAAGCTGTACGGCAGCGTCCCCGCGCGAAAACGTACGCCGGCCATCGAGGCTGACAACACGCAAGTCGCCGGGCGCTGTGCTGCCGACAGCAGCAGGTCGAGCATGGCTTTATTGGCCAGAACGTTGACGTTGAGCACGTGCTGCAATTCGTCCAGAGAGAACTCCGCGCCACGTCCCGGCACGTTTCCGCTGACCCCGGCATTCAGGAAAACCCGGTCAACGCCCTGCTCCAGCAAGCCGGCAAAGTCATCCTTGAACAGCTGGCCCATCTCGCTCGGCCGGGACAGGTCGAACGGCCGAAAATGGAAGTTCGGATGATCCATCAACGCATAGGGCTGACGCCGCGAGGTGCCGAAAACCGTGTGTCCGTTGTGCAGATGCAGTTGCGCCAGCGCCTCGCCGATACCGCTGCTCACGCCAGTGATGAACACCCGTTGTCTGGCCTTGTCCCGGGCACCCGCGGCGGTGTTGCGTTTGACCGTGTGCATCAGAATTTACCGGCGGAAAAACCGCCATCGACTGGCATCACGGTCCCGGTGACAAACGACGAGGCGTCGCTCAGCAGCCACAGGATCGCCGCGGAAATCTCGCCCGGATTGGCAAAACGCTTCATCGCCGTCACTTGCAACTTGTGCCGGGTGGATTCCGGATTGGCCTTCAACCGTTCTTCGGAATTCATGCCGCCCAGCGTCGGCCCGGGGCACACCGCGTTGACCCGGATCGAATGGCGCTCGGGCAAGGCCTCTTCAGCGCATTCAATCGCACAGACCTGGGTCAGCATGTTCAACGCTGCCTTGCTGGTGGAATAGGCACTTTGCCTGGCAACCCCGAGCAGACCGGCGCAGGACGAGACGTTCACGATCGAACCGCCGGCGTGTCTGGATATCAGGTTGGTCTCGTGCTTGAGCAACAGCAACGGGCCCAGCAGGTTGATCTCCAGCACGCGCTTCCAGTCGGGAAAATCCATGTCCCGGATGGGCGCATGTTTAGAGGTGACCCCGGCATTGTTGACGGCCAGATCGAGGCGACCGTGCCGGTCATTGATGATGCGGAACAACTCGACCACCGAGGCTTCGTCGGTGACGTCGCTGCGGATGAACGTGCAGTTTTCGCCGAGGCGATTTTGCGCAGTGAGGCCATCGTCCTCGTTGCGCCCGGTGATGTAACAGATGCAGCCGGCTTCGATCAGTTTCTGGCTGACATCGAAACCGATCCCGCGTGTACCCCCGACAACGAGAGCGATCTTGGCGGTGAAGTTCATTTCAGGTTTTCCTCATAGTGCTGTTGAAGTGGTTCTGGCCGCCGATAGTCCGGATTGACGCAGCAGTACACGCGCTCGGCCATGGGCTCTTTTTTGTCGCGAAAACAAAAGGCATCGCCTCGGCAGCGGTTGACCTGATCCGCCCGGCCCGCCAACTGCTTGGCGACGAAGTGGTTGTCGGCGAGCATGGCGCGGCCGAACCCGACGAAATCGGCATCGCCGCTGGCAATGATTTCATCGGCTTGCGCCACGTCCGCGACCGAACCGGTGAAGCCGAGCGGAATGCGCACGAAGCGCTTCAGATAGCGACAGCCGTTGCGCGACATGGCCAGGGCCTGTGCGGTGTTTTTGAAAAAAAAGCGGAAGGTCTCGCTGATGCCCAGCGAACAGGTAATCGCAGCCACCCCGCTGGACTCCAGCGCGGCAACCACATCACCCAGCAACGCCGCGTGCTGTCCCTGCGCACCAAGGCCGTCGTCAATGCCCAGGCGCACGGTGACCGCGACCTTGTGGTCAGTGGCATGGCGAATGCCTTCGACAATCGCCAGCAACAGCCTGGCGCGCTTGAGTGGCGTGCCGCCCCAGTCGTCCTCACGCTGATTGGTGTTCGGCGACAGAAAGCTGCTGATCAAATAGCCGTTGGAGGCCTGCAATTGAATCAGCGTGGCACCGGCCTGCTGTGCGTAGCGGGCAGCGACACAGAATTGTTCGATGCAGCGCTGGATCTGTGCCTCGGTCATCGCCACTGCCCGTGCCTCGGGGTACGCGCTGAGGATGGTCGGGGACGCGATGGCGCTGGGGGTCAGAATGATCCCCTGCTTCGACGGCAAGGACTGCGGCCCGTAATGCTGCAGTTGCACACCTAACGGAAAACCCCGCGTCCGCGCCGCTTCGAACAACGGACGCAGGGCCTGCGCGTGGGCCGCCGAGGTCAGGCGCAGACCTCGGCTGTTGTAGCGTGCATCAGCGTCGACGCTGGCATTGCCGAGAAAACCAAAACCGGCACCGCCGTCCATCAAGGTTTGATAAACGGAAAAGAACGCCGGTCGCGGGAAGCCGTGTTCATCACACAGGTCCATGCCCAGCGAGGAGAAATACAGCCGATTCTTCGCCACCGCCTGCGTACCGAAAGGCAGCGCCTGGGTGGCCGCCGGGAAGCTATGGCTGTCGACGATCATGGCTTGAGCGCCGCGAGAGCGGGTTCATCGAGGTAAACGAAACCGCGCTTGATCATGTCGCTGATCACCTGCAAGCCGCTGAAATCCGCCTCGACAAACTCCCACGCCGCCCGCTCGCCCTGGGCGGTGCGACGAACGTTGGCAGTGAAGCTCAATTTGCCCTCGTAGACGATGTTCAGGGTGACGGGATCGGCAAGGTCCGCTTTGCTCGTTACGCAACCGCTCTTGCCCAGTCCCAACAACTGCACCTCGACCTTGCGCCCCTGCGAGTCGCTGATCGTGCAGGCCAGCTTCGATGGCTGCAGCGGGGCGAACCAGTCGTTGGAGTAGATGAAGATATTGCGGGTCTTTTCGAACAGCGGCATATCGATCACGGTGGCTTTGGTGTCGACCGTGGCGAACAGCGTCTGGCGCTGATAGAAGGCGACCCGCAGGTGGATTTTCTTCGGCGCCGTGGCATCGCTCGGGATCATGTTGTCGACCACCAGTTCGATCGGATACATCAGCTCGGCGTAGGCAAAGAAACTCGCGTTCAGCTCATTGACGCTGACGGTGACGGCGCCGCGCGCATGATCGGTGTGGTGATACAGGTGGTGATAGACCGCCTGGCGCGCCGCTTCGATGAACATCGTCCCCGGCACATGTTCGTGCGCCTTGCGGTAGAAAAAGTAATTGTCAGCGTTATTGATGAAGCGGAACGAACTGGCGCGGCGGATCGGCGGAATCGATTCGCACAGGGCGGCCACCGCAAACTCCAGGTTGTCGATCCCGGTGTCAGCCGACTGCATTTGCGCGGCAACGATCTGGTAGGGCAACGCCCTCACCCGGTTCCATTCATCAGCAGCGCCGACACCGTCCATCCGGCTCTTCTTCTGCAGAGCGGGTGCAATCTCGAAGCAGCGCTGCGGGTCAGCGCTGGCGACGAAGCTGCGCACCAACGGGTTATGCCCGTTGGCCGCGATCAGCGCTTCGTTCACATACAGCGGCAGCGCGTCTCTGGGGGCCGCAATCAAAACGTCATCTGCCGAACCTTTGTGCAGCAGGTCAGGGGCAATGCTGTCGTTATTCATCATGCTCAGCTCATCTCGGAAGTTGTTGTATTTCTTGTTGGGCGGGACTGGCGACTGCTCCGTTCAGGAGGCTTGCATCACGTCGCGTTCCTCTGCGCTCGGTTGTCTGGCGATAACGGGGGATGGCTGCCATGACTCGACCCCGTGAATGACCGGCTTGTCCGCCAGAATCTGTTCGATCAGGTCGTTCTCGCGCAGACGTGCCGCCGCGATCGAACGCGCCTTGACGTGGCCATAGCCGCGAATCGAATCCGGCAGGCTTGCCCAGGCCACGAACGCCGAGAGATTCTCCGAGTTCAATCTCGGCAGCAGGCGTTGCAGGGTCCGTTCGTAGTCGCTGAGCAAGCGGCGTTCTTCACGGCGCTCGGCGGAATAACCCAACGGGTCGAACCGGGTGTGACGCAATACCCGGCCCTTGGCGAGGACTTTCAACAAGGGCAGGATCCAGCCGGAAAAGGCGATTTTTTTCGGTTCGCCAGTGCTTTCCTGGTTCTTGCGCAGCAGGGGCAAGGCAAAGTGAAATTTCAGGCGAATGCCGCCGTCGAACCGGGCTTTGAGCGAGTCGGTGAAACGGCGGGTGGTGAGCAGCCGCGCAACTTCGTACTCGTCCTTGTAGGCCATCAGCTTGAACAGGTTGCGTGCCACCGCGTGGGTCAGCGCGCTGTCATCACCGGCCGCCGGCAGCGTGCGCAGCTGCTCGATGACCTTGCGATAACGCGCCGCATACGCTGCGTTCTGGTAGTCGGTGAGGAACTCGCTGCGGTTGTTGATCAGTTGTTCGAGGCTTTCGCGACGGCCGCGCGTGTCACTGATGTCGCGGATCGCGATCGTCGACACGGCATCCACTGCCTGATCCAGATAAGGCGCAACGAAGGTCGCGTCCTGCGCCCACAACCGGCCCCAGGCGAAAGCCAGGTGGTTGGCGGCGGCGCTGCCGGCCAAGTCGATGGCCTTTTTCAGCGCGGGCAGCGACACCGGCACCGTGCCCTTCTGCCAGGCATAGCCGAGCAACAGCATGTTGGCTTGCATCGGGCTGACCAGGCTGTTCGCCAACTCACCGGCATCGAGGCTGTGGAAGTGCTCGGCACCGACCTTGTGCTTCAGGAACGCTTGAATCGCGTCGGTTTCAATACGCAGTTGGGTGTTGCGCAACATCGCGCCGGTCTGAGTCAGGGCACTGTTGGCGATGACCACGGTTTTGTTCGGCCGCAGCGTGGCCAGCGCATCGTCTTCGCTGGCCACCACCAGATCGGCAGCGAGCAGCAGGTCGGCGCCGCCAATGTCGATGCGGTGCTGGTGCAACGCGTCGGCATCACCCGCCAGACGCACATGGCTCAACACCGCACCGCCCTTTTGCGCGAAACCGGTGAAATCGAGCACGCTGACCGCACGCCCATCGAGGTGGGCAGCCATGGCAATTGCCCGCGCCACGGTCACCACACCGGTGCCGCCAACCCCCACCAGCAGCATTTCATACGGCAGGTCTAGCGCGCGCGGTGCTGGCGGCAGCGCCAGCGCTTCGGCACGCGCCAGCACCTGAGCGCCGTCGGCCAGTTTGCGTGGAACGCGTCGCGGCTTGCCGGTCACCGTCACGAAGCTTGGGCAAAAACCCTTGATGCACGACAGATCGGTGTTGCATGAGTGCGGGTCGATGCGGCGTTTGGCGCCGAACGGTGTCTCCAGGGGAATTACCGACAGGCAGTTGGATTTGACTTGGCAATCACCGCAGCCTTCACACACGGCTTCGTTGATCACCACTTCGGTCTTCACTACGGGTGCCGGCAATTGTTTCTTGCGCCGGCGCCCTTCCACCGCGCACACCTGATCAAAAATCAGCACGCTGACGCCACGGGTTTCGCGCAGTTGCAGCTGCACCGCTTCGAGCTGTTCACGGTGAAACACTTCGATGCCCTGTGGCAGGCTGTCGTGCGCCTGATAGCGCTGCAGGTCGTCCGCCACCACCACGATCCGCTGCGTGCCTTCGGCCTTGAGCAGCTCAACGGCTTTCTTCACCGTGAGCTTGCCGTCGATCGGCTGGCCGCCGGTCATGGCTACCGCGTCGTTGTAGAGCAGCTTGTAAGTGATGGTCGCACCGGCCGCGATAGCCTGACGCACGGCGAGGAATCCGGAATGGAAAAATGTCCCGTCGCCGATATTCTGAAAGACGTGCGGGGTTTGCACGAACGGCGCCTGGCCCAACCAGTCGACGCCTTCGCCGCCCATCTGCACGCTGCCGGTAGTCGAGCGTTCCGGCATGCGCGCCGCCATCGCGTGGCAACCGATACCGAGCCGTGCTTCGCTTCCCTTGGGCACTTGAGTCGAGGTGTTGTGCGGGCAACCCGAGCACAGATAAGGCGTACGCCGAATCCAGTCTGTGACCCGCGAGACGCCGGGCATGCGCCAGAACTCCGGGAGATTCAGTTCAATGCCCAGGTCCTGCAGACGCTGCTGGAGCAGTGCGGCGAGGCGCGACGGACGCAGTTCCTCGTGATCGGAAATCAGCGGCTGGCCGTATTCATCGGTCTTGCCGATGATCGTTGCCCGCTGTTCATGCGCCGCGTTGTAGTACTTGTGCTTGAGTTGTTCTTCGACGATCGCTTGCTTCTCTTCGATGATAAGCACCTTGTCTGCGCGCTGGGTCCAGGCCTCCAGCAGCGGTGACAGCGGATACACCAGGTTGATCTTGAGCAGCGCGACGCCGGCGCTTTCCAGTTGTTCGAGGGAGATGCCGCATTGCTGCAAGGCCTGGCGCACGTCGCCATAAGCCTTGCCGACTGCGCCGATGACCAGCGCCGGCCGAGCGGGCGCGGTGACAGCGGTGTCGATCGGGTTGGCCAGCGCAAAGGCCCGGGCGGCGGCGAATTTGTACGCGGTGCGACGCTCGATCTGCATGCCGGGCAGGTCTGGCCAACGCCAGTGCAGACCATCCGGTCCCGGATCGATATCCGGCGTGACAAACGCCGGTAGCGGGATCGACTCGACAGAGGCGGTCGCCTCGACCGTCTCGGTAATGGCCTTGAAACCCACCCACAAACCTGAGGCCCGGGATAACGCCCAGCCCCATAACCCGCAGCGTTCGTAGTCGGCCAGCCCGGCCGGGTGAATCACCGGCAAACCCCAGGCCATCAGCGTGCGGTCGGATTGGTGCGACATTGATGACGATACGCAACCGTGATCGTCGCCGGTGATGACCAGCACGCCGCCGTTGGGTGACGAACCATAGGAACTGCCGTGCTTGATCGCATCACCCGAGCGGTCGACACCTGGACCCTTGCCGTACCACATGCCGAACACGCCGTCATACAGGCGCTGCGGATCGCTTTCGACACGCTGGGTACCGATCAACGCCGTGGCGGCCAGATCTTCGTTGATCGCCGGAAGAAAGCGGATGTTCGCATCCTCCAGCACCGTCTTGGCCTTGACCAGTTCGCGGTCCACGCCCCCCAGTGGTGAGCCGCGATAACCACTGACGAATCCGGCGGTACGAAGACCGTTGGAGCGATCAAGTTCAGCCTGGGACAGCAACAATCTCACCAGCGCCTGCTGACCGCTCAGAAAGATTCGTTCATTGGGCTGCGCGTGTTCCCGGCAATACATCGAGCGACTGTCATATTGCTCGATTCGCGACAATCCTTTCCGGGTGTCATCCGTCATGTTCTTGTCGGGTTGCAGGTGTTGGCGTTCTGAATCAATGGAATCTAAGTACACAGTTTCAAATCCTTATGAAAACTTCACAGTCAATGTGCTTTCTTTTGCGCAGCCAGCCTTGAAGTGCAACAGGATGGGCACTCGGCATATATAAGTACCTGAACAGCCGCACAGACAAATGCACTCGCACGGCTCCGAAACTTACCGGAAGCACATCGAGTTACTTCAGTCTTTTAAAACAGGCAGCACGAAATACAGGTACAAATTTTCAAATCCTTATGAAAATCCTGCTCTAGATAAAAGATATCCCTCGCCTCGGCGACAACAACTTTAAACCGGCGAAACTCGCTCAACCGGGCATGCGGCTTTATAAGCGCGTTACAGCTTGCATCAATGGGGTTGCCTGCAGCCGCCGACGTTATGAGCCGTTCAGAAAATGCTTGGCCTGCGACTTGAAGCGCAAACAGCTGAACAGTTTTTTTCGGTTCATTGCATGGATGAATTCGACCGAAGCCGCCGTAGCACGGGACCTTATCGAGTAATCGTCATGAATTTGGCGACGTGACAATGACGTCCTGATTTCAGTCTTCGCATGATCGTGCGCCACGTCCTGAGCAAGACAGGAAACGAGCTGATCGAGCCGAAATCGCAGAGGTTCCGATCCATTGGAATCCAGATACAAGTTTCAATTCCTTATGAAAACTTCGTGCGGCCATCCTGGTCGCTTTATTATGGCCGTTATAAACAGCCAGCATCTTGGGTGAAAAATAGTAGGTGCGGCGCCCTCAACTTGTCAATCGTTGTAACAAAGATTTAATCGACGATCGTGAATCATGAACTATCCGGTTCACGCAATCGCTACGGGCAATGAGAAATGGAATGCAGTTCGAAGCTTTACATTATCGAACTGGCTGTCCAGGTATATGAGTAAGCCCCGTGCGCTTTGGCTCATGCAAAACTTCGGCAATCGTCAGCGATTATCGGACGGGCGCGCAATGATTCGGCAATATCACTCAGCAGACATTTAAGACCAAAGTATAACTTTACAACGCCACATAATTACGGAGCCGCTTTAACCCGGTGGCAGCCATGTGACAACCTTCCAACTGCTAAACAGTTGTCGACTCAAGGTCATTCACGCCGAAGAGATACCAGGGATCGAATAGTCACCGCGCCAGCGCCTGTGGTGCGGCAGGTAATCAGCCTTTATCCTTGTCCCCCCCCGCCGTACCGTTGTCAGGAGTTTCCCCCATGCCCCATGAAGGCAATCTGCTGCAAGCCGCTGTCGTGTTTCTGTTCGCGGCCGTGCTCACCGTGCCTTTGGCCAAACGTCTGCAACTGGGCGCCGTACTCGGTTACCTGCTGGCCGGGGTGATCATCGGCCCGTCGGTGCTGGGCCTGATCGGCAATCCGCAAAGCGTGGCGCACATCTCGGAACTGGGCGTGGTGTTGCTGCTGTTCATCATCGGCCTGGAGTTGTCACCCCGGCGTTTGTGGGTGATGCGCAAATCGGTGTTCGGCGTCGGTCTGGCGCAGGTGCTGCTGACCGCGGCGGTGATCGGCGTGCTGGCGTTGTACGTGTTCGGTCAGCCGCTGAACAGTGCGATCGTGCTCGGCCTGGGTCTGGCACTGTCGTCCACCGCTTTTGGCCTGCAAAGCCTCGCCGAGCGCAAGGAACTGACCAGCCCCCACGGGCGCCTGGCGTTTGCGATTCTGCTGTTTCAGGACATCGCTGCGATCCCGTTGATCGCTCTGGTGCCGATGCTTGCGGGTGGCGGCCACGACACCGACAGCGGCAACAGTCTCAACCATGCATTGCAGGTGCTTGGCGGGATCGCCGTGGTGGTGGTCGGCGGGCGTTATCTGTTGCGTCCGGTGTTCCGCATCGTGGCGAAAACCGGTCTGCCGGAAGTGTCTACCGCCACGGCATTGCTGGTGGTGATCGGCACGGCGTGGCTGATGGATCTGGTCGGTGTGTCGATGGCACTCGGCGCGTTCCTCGCCGGCCTGCTGCTGGCGGACTCGGAATACCGCCATGAGCTGGAAGCGCAGATCGAGCCGTTCAAAGGCCTGCTGCTCGGGCTGTTTTTCATCAGTGTCGGTATGGGCGCCAACCTCAGTCTGCTGCTCAGTGCACCGGTCACCGTGCTCGGCCTGACCCTGCTGCTGATCGCCTTGAAGTTGCCGTTGCTGTTTGTGGTCGGGCGTCTGGCCGGCGGGCTGACCAAGGTCAGTGCGATTCGCCTCGGCATCGTCCTCGCGGCCGGCGGTGAATTTGCCTTTGTGGTGTTCAAGATCGGCCGCGATCAGGGCCTGTTCGAGCCGCGTCTGTATGACCTGCTGGTGCTGACCATCACCCTGTCGATGGCGCTGACGCCGCTGCTGCTGCTGATCTGCGCGCGACTGGTGAGCCCGAAAGTGCAGCCGGTGGAAGTGCCGGAGAAGTTCCGCGAAATCGACACCGAAGCACCGCGTGTGGTGATCGCCGGCATGGGCCGGATGGGTCAGATCGTGGCGCGGATTCTGCGCGCGCAGAACATCAAGTTCGTGGCGCTCGATACTTCGGTGGAAACCATTGAACTGTCGCGCAGCTTCGGCGGTGTGCCGGTGTTCTACGGCGACCCGATGCGCCCGGAAATTCTCCATGCGGCCAAGGTCGACGAGGCGGAATATTTCGTGATTGCCACCGATGATCCGGAGACCAACATCAAGACCGCCGAGATCGTGCGCAAGCTGTATCCGCAGATGAAAATCATCGCCCGCGCCCGTAACCGGCAGCACGTGCACCGTCTGGTGGATGTCGGCGCCGAAGCGATTCGTGAGACCTATTACTCCAGTCTGGAAATGAGCCGCCGCACCCTGGTCGGCCTCGGTCTGACCCAGGCCCAGGCCGATGCGCGGATCAAGCGCTTCAAGCACCACGACGAACAGGTACTGGAAGCGCAGCACGCGGTCTACGACGACGCGGCCAAAGTCCTGCAGACCGCCCAGGAAGCCCGGGCGGAACTGGCGCGGTTGTTCGAATCGGATCAGCTGGAAGAGCAATCGCGCCAGTCCTGAGCTGTTTGCACAGATCCGGATTTCCGGCAAACCAGGCAGGCGCCTTCGCGGGCAAGCCCGCTCCCACAGGTTTTGTGAACATCCGGAGAAGAGTCGCGCCAGTCCTGAGCTGTTTGCACAGATCCGGATTTCCGGCAAACCGGGCGGACGCCTTCGCGGGCAAGCCCGCTCCCACAGGTTTTGTGAACATCCGGAGAAGAGTCGCGCCAGTCCTGAGCTGTTTGCACAGATCCGGATTTCCGGCAAACCGAGCAGGCGCCTTCGCGGGCAAGCCCGCTCCCACAGGTTTTGTGAACATCCGAAGAAGAGTCGCGCCAGTCTTGAGCCGTTCGCACAGATCCGGATTTCCGGCAAACCGGGCGGACGCCTTCGCGGGCAAGCCCGCTCCCACAGGTTTTGTGAACATCCGAAGAGTCGCGTCAGTCTTGAGCTGTTTGCACAGATCCGGATTTCCGGCAAACCGGGCGGACGCCTTCGCGGGCAAGCCCGCTCCCACAGGTTTTGTGAACATCCGAAGAAGAGTCGCGCCAGTCTTGAGCCGTTTGCACAGATCCGGATTTTCGGCAAACCGGGCAGGCGCCTTCGCGGGCAAGCCCGCTCCCACAGGTTTTGTGAACGACCGAAAACCCTGTGGGAGCTGGCTTGCCAGCGAAGACGCCAGCACAGTCGCCATCAATGTTACTTGGATCAGGCCAGTTCCAGTTCTGGTTCGGCCTTGACGGGTGCGACTTCGAAGCGGTCCGCGAGAAACGGCGTGATATCCAGTGGCAGCGGTTCATCGTTGACCAGTTTGTCCAGCAGCACCCCGGTAATCGCCGAGGTCAGGATGCCGGTGCGGAAGTGGCCGCAGGCATTCAGGTAGCCTTCGACGCCGCGCATCGGCCCGAGAATCGGTAGTTCATCCGGCGAGCCCGGACGCAATCCCGCCCAGGTGCGTTTGAGGTTGATGTCCTTGAGTTCCGGCAGGCAGCGCACCGCGCCCTGCACCAGCCCGGCGATTTCCGGGTAGGTGGTGGTGACGTCGAAGCCTTTGTCTTCGGTGGTGCTGCCGATCAGGATCTCGCCGTTGTCCTTCTGCGCCACGTAGCAGTCGCTGGTGGTCAGGCAGCCGTTGAGGATCTTCGGCATGCGTTCGGTCAGCAGAATCTGGCCCTTGACCGGTTTCACCGGAATGCGAATACCCGTCGCCCACTCGCTCAGGTCTGCCGCCCAAGCGCCGCCGGCGTTGATCAGGGTCTTGCAGTGGAACACGCCCTCCTCGGCGGTCTGCACGCCGGTAACGCGAGTGCCGTGGTGCAACACCCCGGTAACGTTGGTGTTGACGAAAATATCCACGCCGTTTTGCCGCGCGCCTTCCATGTAGGCATCGGCCAGACGGAACGGGCTGACCTGGTGATCGCAGAGAAACTCCAGCGCCCCTCGGGCCTCGTGGCTGACGCTCGGTTCGGCCTCACGCAACGCCGCCTGATCGAGCCAGCGCACCTGATCGGCGAGGTGTGGAATGCAACTGACAATGTGCTCGGCGTAGAGCCGGTCTTCGTCGTCATAGATGACGAATTTCAACCCGGTCTTTTCGAACTTGAAATCCATGCCGTGGTTGTCTTTCAGCTCACGGTGCAACACCGGATACAGCGCGTTGGACTGCAAAGCGAAATCGAAGAACGACTGCGGCAGAATGTGCGGCGTGCTGGCGTCCACCGCCACCGCCGCACCCTGGGTGGCGCGCTTGCGATTGGCCGACATCATGCGGAAGAAAATCACCCCGCAACCAAGCCCCACCGACTCACCGATGGCCCACAAGCCGCCGGCCGAGGCGCGGGTCGCGTTGCCCGGACGCTTCGCATCGATCAGCGCGACCTTGAGGCCCTGGCGCTTGGATAACTGATAGGCGCAAGACGCACCAATCACACCGCCGCCGGCGATGATCACGTCGTAGAACTTACTCATGGGAAGCGGCCTCCGTGCCGACAGACGGGAACGCGGAAAAAGGAATCGGATCGATCGGGAAGCGCGGGCGCAACCAGCCGACGTCCTTGCGCCCGGTGGCCTGGCGCAGACGGTCGCTGCAGTAGCCGACGCACATCCGCCCCTGGCAATCGCCCATGCTCACCCGGGTGCGCATCTTCAGGCTGGCGATGTCTTGCACGCCCTGCTCCAGCGCCCGATCGATGTCGGCGCGGGTCGCGTGTTCGCAACGGCAGATCACCGTGTCCGCCGCCGGCAACGCGGTCTGGCCGATGCCGCGTTCGGTGTAGCGGTCCACCGCGGCACGGAAGCGCACGATGGTTTTCAGTTTGCTCAAGTAACGATCGCGGCGCACCCGCGCCAGATCCTCTTCGATGATCCCGCGTTGCAGCAGAATCGAGGTCGCGGCGATCTTGCCGGCGAGCATCGCCGCTTCACCGCCCCGAATCCCGCCCATGTCGCCGGCCAGGTGCACGTGCGCTTCATTGCTCTGCTGCCAGAGATTCGAATTGGCGCGCAGGTAGCCGTCGTCGCTGAAGCCGTGATCGAGGCCCATCTGCTGGCTGAGTTGGGTACGCGGGATAAAGCCGTAGCCGACCGCCAGGGTTTGCGCTTCAAAGCGTTCGACACGGGTCAGGTCCGGCTCCCAGGTGGCCGAGTATGGCGCGACGCTGACGCTTTTCAGCTCATCCTCGCCGTGGGCTTCAACGATGCCCCAGCCGTAGTTCATCGGGATGCCATGCAGTTTCAGGTAGGCGAGCATGCTCAGGCCATCAAGGAACAGCTGCGGCTTGTTCAGCAGCGCCAGACTTTCGCGGGCGATCTTGCTGAACGCACAGGCTTCATACACGCCGGCGACTTTGACCCCGGAGGCGTGCAACTGAGTTGCCACCAGCGGCAGCAACGGCCCGGTGCCGGCGATGATCACCGGTCCCTGCGGCTTGACCACGCCACTTTTGATCTGCAGTTGCAGACCGCCGAGCATCATCACTCCCGGCAGTGTCCAGCCGGGGAACGGCACGCTGCGTTCGTGGCAACCGGCGGCCAGCAGCAACTGCGGGTAATGGATTTCGTGCAGTTGCTCGTCGCCATCCAGCACCACCAGCGCCCGGGTGCCTTCGGCGCCGACCACGCGGTGGTTGAGGCGCACGTCGATCAGCCCCGATTGCTCCTGGAAATCGCCGTGCAGTTTGCTCAGCGCTTCGGAATAACGCGGCCCCAGATAATCCAGCTGCACGCCATCACGCAGCGGCCCGCGATAGACCACACCGCCCAGGCGTGAGGCTTCTTCGAGCAAGGTGCAGCGCACGCCGTGGCGCGCCAGTTCGATGGCCGCCGCCATCCCCGCCGGGCCGCCACCGACGATCAGCGGTTGCTGGCTCATACGCGCTCCTGCCCGGCGATGCGGTTGACCCGGGTTTCAATCTGCATGCCATCGCGCACCACCGTCTGGCAGGCGCGGCGCTTGTGGCGGCCGTTGATTTTCACCAGACAGCACTGGCACACGCCCATGCCGCAGTAGGCGCCGCTGATCTGGTCGTGATCATTGCGTGCGATCTGACGCACGCCGAGGGACTGGATAACGCTGAGCACGGTTTCGCCGATCGCGGCAGTCACCGGTTGGCCGTTGATGTGCACGGTCATGTCCGCCTGGGCCAGCGGCTGGATATCGAAGGTTCTTTCTAGGCAGTGCATTGCAATGTTCATCCGTGAAGGTTTGGTGGGTGTCAGCTCCTTGCTGCACTCTGCCCGGCGCCCGTTGTAATTTTTGGTGGGGTCTGCCTGGCGACTCCATGAGCGCAGCAAATCGCGCACTGGAGCACTGTAGTCGATACCGCGGCAAGGGTCTGGTTCTTTTAAATTAGGAGAAATCGCCAAAGCGAATATTGATCCAGATCGGTAAATCAACTGCGCCTGTATGGATCCCGGTATGTCCGTCTGTTTATCCGCTCCCCGCATTCCCCCCTGTAGGAGCTGCCGAAGGCTGCGATCTTTTGACGTTGTTTTTCAAGATCAAAAGATCGCAGCCTTCGGCAGCTCCTACAGGGAATCGTGACAGGCAGCAAAATGTGACAGGCGTGGGAAATGTGGCGGGCATGAAAATGGCGCAAACATGAAAAAACCGCTTCCACCGTGAAGTGAAAGCGGCCGAGGCAAAGGCCTCAATAGAGCAGTCGGATCAGTGTACGAACAGCGCAATCAGGATGATGATCGGGATCGGTACACCAAGGAAAAACAGCAGTAATGAGCGCATGGTCATGCTCCTTGTTGAGCGTTAACGAACAGGGGTCGTGGTGGTATAGGTTTCGACTTCGACGTACTCAACCGCATCGCGGCGGCGACCGCCATAAGTGGCAGCCAGGCTAGCGAAGAAGGCACCGGCGAGCAGTGCGATGAACATCCACAGCGAGGTCCAGGCGGCAACCTTGGCGGCGGTGTCGGCGGCTTGTTGTGCTTTCACTTTGGCGTCGGCGATGGCTTTCTGGGTGCGGGCATAGATTTCGTCCACGCGACGTTCAGCATCGGCCTGGCTCAGGTTGGTACGCTGGGCGACCAGTTGCGCGAGATAGGTGCGGTCTTCAGGGCTGAGTTGGCCGTTGGCCAGGCTCTGGGCGAAGATCCGGGTGACGGTGCCACGGGCTGCGTCATCGCTGACCGCCGCAGGACGATCGTCACGGAACAGGCTGTCGACGAAGTAGCCGTACTGATCGCTGTTGGTGTTGGCAGCAGCCGAGCCGGCAGCTTGCGTAGCGGCCGCTGCGGCACCACCGGCGACGCTGGCACCGGCCTGCACGCCACCGCTGATCACACTGCTGACCGAGCCGACGACCAGAATCGCGGTGACCAGCGTGGCCACACACCAGGCGAGGAAGCCGTGGGCGGTATCACGGAAATACACTTCATCCCCATGCATGTTGGCCCACTTCACTCGCAGGCGACCGGCAATGTAGCCACCCAGGCCGGAAGCGATGATTTGCGTCGCCGCCAGCCAGACAATCGTGGAAATCCCCAGACCCTTCGCGCTGATGCCCTCTCCCGCCCATGGCGACACTGCAGAGAAGCCAAGACCGAAGCCCAGCAGCACCAAAATCATCGACAGTGCTGCGGCCGCCGCTGCGCCGGCGAAAATCGCGCCCCAGGACACGCCCGAGACGTTACTCGACTCTCCCTCGTAAGCAGCATAAAAACCATCTGAGGATCTATTCATTGTTGTAGTGCTCCAGGCATGAAAAATAGTGTTACAACTCGTCAAGCGATGAATTGCAGCGACCGTGCCATTTGCCTGGATTAAATAAATCGTTAGATTTCAATGTCTTAAAAAGACTGAACTTCTGCACTCATTGCAATTTGCAACAATGCGCGCAAAGCAGCGGGTTTTCTGCATTGACGACAAAACGACAACCCCCGCCGGTTTTGCCTTGGTGCAGGCTATACATGAAAGTTAATTTAAAGCGCGCCGGAAAATACTTGGCAAAATGCTGCCATTCCGTTTGAACCGATCAAGGCTTGCTCTATGACTCGTATTTTGACCATCGAAGACGATGCCGTGACTGCCCGTGAAATCGTCGCCGAACTCAGCAGTCACGGCCTGGAAGTGGACTGGGTCGACAACGGCCGCGAAGGCCTCGACCGTGCCGTCAGCGGCAACTACGACCTGATCACCCTCGACCGCATGCTGCCGGAGCTCGATGGCCTGGCCATCGTCACCACCCTGCGCACCATGGGCGTGGCCACGCCGATTCTGATGATCAGCGCCCTCTCCGATGTCGACGAGCGCGTGCGCGGTCTGCGCGCCGGCGGTGATGACTACCTGACCAAACCGTTCGCCACCGACGAGATGGCCGCGCGGGTCGAAGTGCTGTTGCGCCGGCAGAACAGCGTCGCCACTCAGGCCACCACGCTGCAGGTCGCCGACCTCGAACTGGACCTGATCAGCCACGAAGCGCGCCGCGCCGATCAGGTGCTGACGCTGCTGCCGACCGAATACAAGCTGCTCGAATTCCTCATGCGCAACAGCGGGCAGATCCTCTCGCGGATGATGATTTTCGAAGAAGTCTGGGGTTATCACTTCGACCCGGGCACCAACCTGATCGACGTACACATCGGACGTCTGCGCAAAAAGATCGACGCGGCGGGCCATGTTCCGTTGATTCGCACGGTACGGGGCTCGGGTTATGTCATTGCCGAACCCGTCTGACGGCTGGCGTTCCTCCAGCAGCCGACTGCTGGCGCTGTACAGTTCGCTGTTCGTGGCCTGGAGCGCGATCCTCATGGGGGTCATGTATTTCGAGGTGTCCAGCTACCTAGACAACCTCGCCAAGCATTCGCTGATGCAGCGTCAGCATCTGTTTTCGCACTTTCGCGGTGAGCAACTGGAAGAAGCGCTCGCCGCCAGCATGACCTTCGACATCCGCGGCATCGACGCTTATGGCCTGTTCGACGCCCAGGGCATGTACCTCGGCGGCGCCCTGCAGCAACTGCCCGAAGGCCTGCCGCTGGACGGCAAGATCCACACCCTCGATGATTGCGCCGACTCCGACGATCCGACTCTGCCCGCCGACAGCTGCGACGCCGTGGCAACCCAGACCCGCGACGGCCGCTGGCTGGTGCTGCTGCGCGACAATGGTTCGCTGTTCGCGGTGACGCGGATCATTCTGCATGCGCTGTTCTGGGGTGTGTCACTGACCATTCTGCCGGGGATTGCCGGCTGGCATCTGCTGCGGCGCCGGCCGATGCGCCGGATCCGCGCGATTCAGGACAGCGCCCAGGCGATTGTCGCCGGCGACCTGACCCACCGCTTGCCGCTGTCCAACCGCCGCGACGAACTGGACATGCTCGCCGCCATCGTCAACGCCATGCTCGACCGCATCGAACGGCTGATGCACGAAGTCAAAGGCGTGTGCGACAACATCGCCCATGACCTGCGCACGCCGCTGACGCGCTTGCGCGCGCAGTTGTATCGCATGCAGCAGCAGGCCGGCGAAGGTTCGCAGGAAGCGGCGCAACTGGATCTGGTACTGGCCGAAGCGGACACGCTGATGGCGCGGTTTCGCGGCTTGCTGCGGATTTCCGAGCTGGAAGATCGCCAGCGCCGCTCAGGGTTTGTCGAGCTTGATCCGGTGCAATTGCTCGAAGAACTGCATGAGTTTTACCTGCCGCTGGCAGAAGAAGGCGAGCTACTGTTCGTGCTGAACATGCCGGAAACCCTGCCGCAGCTGAACGGTGACCGGGCGCTGCTGTTCGAGGCGCTGGCGAATCTGCTGAGCAACTCGATCAAATTCACCCCGGCCGGCGGCACAGTAATTCTGCGTGGAGTCAATGATGGCGGGCATACGCGGATCGAAGTCCACGACTCCGGCCCCGGCATTCCCGAGGCCGAACGTGAGGCGGTGTTCCAGCGCTTCTATCGCGCCGAGGGCGGGCAACCGCAAAGCGGCTTTGGCCTGGGCCTGTCGATTGTCGCGGCGATTGTCAGCCTGCATGGCTTCAATCTTGAGGTAGGTAGCAGTGAGTTGGGCGGCGCGAAGCTGGTGCTGGATTGCCGGCAGCGGTTGATCGCCAATTCCTGATATGACGTGGATCCCCCTGTGGGAGCGAGCTTGCTCGCGAAGGCGGTGTGTCAGTCACTGAAAATGTTGACTGGTCCGACGCCTTCGCGAGCAAGCTCGCTCCCACAGGGTTTTGCGTTTTGTCTGTAAATATTCAGATCGCCATACTGTCGACTACGCCGCCATCCACGCGCAAGGCTGCACCGGTGGTGGCCGAGGAAAACGGCGAAGCGATGTAGGTGACCAGATGCGCCACCTCGGCGACGTCGGCCACACGCTGGATGATCGACGTCGGCCGCGCGCGGCGCACAAAGGCGTCGGCTTCTTCGCGCAGGTTACGCCCGGACTCGGCCGCAGCGTCCTTGAGCATATGTTCCACGCCACCGGTAAAGGTCGGCCCCGGCAGCACCGCATTGACCGTCACCCCGGTGCCAGCCAGCCGCTTGGCCAGACCATGGGACACCGCAAGGTTGGCGCTTTTGGTGACGCCGTAATTCAGCATGTCGGCCGGCGTCGCCACGCCGGATTCCGACGACAGGAAAATCACCCGGCCCCAGCCCTGCTCGACCATCCCCGGCACGTAATGCCGCGACAGGCGCACGCCGGAAATCACGTTGACCTCATAGAAACGCGTCCACTCGCTGTCCGGCGTGTCGAAGAAATCCACCGCGTCGAAGATCCCGAGGTTGTTCACCAGAATGTCTGCGCGCGGTTCGGCGGCGAACAGCTTTTCGGCGCCTTCGGCGGTGCCCAGATCGGCGGTCAGCCCGCGCAATTGCGCAGCCGGCACCTGCTGACGAATGCTGGCCAGCGCCTGCTCGACCTTGGCCGTCTCGCGGCCAATCACCACCACCGTGGCGCCGGCTTCGGCCAGCGACTGGCTGATGCCCAGCCCGATGCCACCGGTGCTGCCGCTGACGATGGCCAGTTTTCCACTCAAGTCGATTTTCATGGGTTTACCTCTTCGATGGGCAAGACACGGAAAATACAAGGAATGGATCAGCGTAGACGCGATATTGCTCAAGCAAAGACATTGCCGACCGACGACCGGAGCAACACCACAGATACCCCCTGTAGGAGCTGCCGCAGGCTGCGATCTTTTGATCTTGCTTTTTAAAAACAAAGTCAAAAGATCGCAGCCTGCGGCAGCTCCTACAGGGTTTCGGGGTTATTTCAAATGCAGCAATAGTCGGCCTTCGCTGTCGACGCTGACGCTCAGCCCTTCATAACTGTCGATGGTCGCATGGGAGGTTTCGAGGGGGTGCTGATGCGTGGTGGTGATGATCATCAGCGCCGCGCCCGCCGCTTCGGCGGCCTGGATGCCGACGGCAGCGTCTTCGAATATCAGGCAATCGCGCGGATCGAGTCCCAGGCGTTGCGCGGCCAGACGATAGCCGGCCGGATCCGGTTTACCGACCGTTACGTCTTCAGCGGTGATCATCAGCGCTGGCTCGGCAATCCCCGCCGCCGCCATGCGCCGCAACGCCAGAGCCCGGGGCGCCGAGGTCACCATCGCCCAGCGCTCGGCCGGCAGGCGGTTGAGAAACGCCGCCGCTGCGGGGATCTGCACGATGCCTTCCACGTCATCGATTTCCGCCTGTGCGATGAATGCCGCTTGCGCCTCGGCATCGACGCCCGGCAGGTTCAGACGGCGGATGGTGTCGATGGCGCGAGCACCATGAATGGTCGGCAGGAACATTTCGACATCAACGCCGTGGCGTTCGGCCCACGCCGCCCACACCCGCTCGGCGGCGGCGATGGAATTGAGGACGGTGCCGTCCATGTCGAACAGGAACGCGCCGAACGCGCGGTCGAAGACGTTATCGTGAGCAGACAAAAGGTCGCATCCTCTGACAATACTGGGCGGATTGGCCGGGCAATGTAGCATTGTTGCCCGGCAGCTTGCCGCCGCCAATCAGTGCGGGCGCTGAGGCTTGGACTTGAAGGCGCTGTCCACACAATCGAGCAACTGGCCGATCGCCCAAGGCTTCTTGATGAACGCCACCGAATGCTTGACCCCCGAGGTCTCCGGGGTTTCATAGCCGGACATGATCATTATCGGCTTGTCGGGCCAGCGATCACCCACCAGATTGGCCAGCCCGGCGCCGTTGATTTCGCCGGGCATGGTGATGTCGGTGAGCAGCAACGCCACTTCCGGCGCGTGCGTCTCGAGATACACTTTGGCTGCGTCGGCGCTGGTCTGCGGTTCGACCTTGAATCCTTCGTCCTGAAGAATTTCGCACAGAAACTCCAGAATCAACGGATCGTCCTCAACCACCAGAATCAACCCGCCAGGAAGGTGCGCACTTGGCGTCGGTGTTGGACTCATGAACTGACACTCCCTGATTTCATTAACGTTTTAGCGACTCGAATCCGCTACTTAACAGGTATGAGCGGCGCGCCCTGCATAAATTCATTTTTGATACGGGTCTTTTCCTGACGGTCATCGATGGCCTTGGTCGTCGGGCGTTCGCCAGGCGATTTTTGTGGTTAAAATGCCGGCCCTTTTGCTTGCCGATCGTGACTGATGAACCCTGAAGCCCTCGCCACCCTCCGCGCCCATCTGCTGCCCGCACTCGCTGCAGCACCGAGCGAAACCCGCCGTCTGTTCCATGGCCGCGGGCGTTGCTGGCCGGGGCTGGAGCAGTTGACGGTGGACTGGCAGCAAGGGGTGGTGCTGGTTTCGTTGTTCAAGGAACCGGCGCCGGAGCAACTCGAAGCGCTCAAACACTTGCTGCTCGACGTCAGCACCTCGGCCGAGTGGCAGCAATCCGGCGCACACACCTTGCTGCTGCAACATCGCTATCTGCCGCAAAGCACCGCCGAATGGCTGCTGGGTAATGAGATTGACGAGATGAGCATCGTCGAGGGCGGCTTGCAGTACCGCGTCGACCTGGGCCGCAAGCAGAACGCCGGGCTGTTTCTCGACATGCGCTACGGGCGCAATTGGGTCCGTGAGCAGGCGGCAGGCAAACGCGTGCTGAACCTGTTCGCCTACACCTGCGGGTTTTCCGTGGCGGCGATCGAGGGCGGCGCCAGCCATGTGGTCAACCTCGACATGTCCCGCGCCGCGCTGAGCCGGGGTCGTGACAATCATCGCCTGAACGGGCACGACCTGAGCAAGGTGAGTTTCCTCGGCCACGACCTGTTCAAGTCCTGGGGCAAAGTGATCAACAGCGGCCCGTACGACCTGGTGATCATCGATCCGCCGTCGTTCCAGAAAGGCAGTTTCCTGCTGACCAAGGACTATCAACGCGTGCTGCGTCGCTTGCCGGAACTGCTGACGCCGCAAGGCACGGTGCTGGCGTGCATGAATGATCCGTCGTTTGGATCGGATTTCCTGATTGACGGAGTGACCCAGGAGGCACCGAGCCTGCGCTTCGAGCAGCGGCTGGAGAATCCGCCGGAGTTTCCGGATGTCGATCCCGAGAGTGGCCTGAAAGCCCTGGTCTTCAAACGCACAAACTGACATTCCGTTCTCTCGCAAACACCGTCACCCCCTGTGGGAGCTGGCTTGCCAGCGATCGCGGTATTCCAGGCGTCGAGGATGCCAACTGTGCGGCCCTCATCGCTGGCAAGCCAGCTCCCACAGGTATTGTGGTGGCTCAGGCAGCCGGCAAACAGCTCGACATCCCCGTCCCATGCCGCGCCCTAGCAATGCTTCTTCCTATCGCGCGACTAGCGGTACTTGAGTCGCCCCCCGCACGTTCCCATGATGAAGCTACGCAGGCGCTTCACTCCTGGGCGTTTGCGTAGAGAACGGGTGTTCTGAACCCAAAGCAAGCCCGTTCCTTGTTGCATGCACCACTTGAGCCTCGTGGGCTCTACTACTCCCCATCAAAGAGCTTCGAGGCTCTTTTTTTGCCTGTTTTTTGCCTCAGCCTCAATGCAGCGTCAGGCGCTGGCGGACGAACTCTTCGGTGTGCCGGGTCACTTGATCCAGGTGCCGGTCGCGCTGTTTCTCGGCATCGAGCATCGCGCGCTTGCCGTTTTTCTGCAGCAGATAGGTGTGGATCTGCTGCACTTCCAGCGAGCGATAGATCGGTGTGGTGTCGATAAAACCGCGCAGGCCATTGCTGCGGTAATGCCGGGTGCTCATCAGTACCTGCGTTTCACGCGCGCCGAGCACCTCGAAGCCCAGCGCTTCGAAGTGCGGCACTTTGCCGACGCTGCAGGTCAGCTCGACGTGCGGATAACGGCTGACCATCTCTCCGATCATCGCGCGCGCCACGCCCTGGCGCCGATAGCCTTCGCGCACCGCCATGTAGGCGACGCTGCACGCCTCCCAATCGCCCTGCACCGGCAGGTACAGGAGGAAACCGATAACCGTTTGCGGATCATCCTCGGCGATCGCCACCAGCAACTCCACCTCGGTGCCCTTCTCGCCGTTCAGCGCCTCCAGATACAGATGCACCTCATAGCCGACCGCGTACTGATAAACGTTGTACAGCAGGTTGCTCGGGCCGAGGCCGACCGCACTGATGTCGGTCAGGTAGTCGACCACCAGTTGCAGAATCTGGCTGTTGACGCTTTCTGGGCATGGGGATTTGTAGTGGGTGATGCGTGGCATGACAGCTGAACTCCGACGGAAAACCGCGACATCATACCGTGTCCCGATGCCTGCTCTTTGTAGGAGCTGCCGCAGGCTGCGATCTTTTGATCTTGTTGTTGAAAAAATCAAAAGATCGCAGCCTGCGGCAGCCCCTACGTGTCGTTCTGAAGAAAATTTCATCTGCCAGGGAGCGGATCTTTCGCCGATTTGGCGTCCAATTCTTCAACTGCGTGATCTGTTCGCGCAGGCCTCTCGAGGAGTTGTCATGAGCGTTTTGCGTTCGCTGTTCCAATGGCGAAAGTCCCTGCTGCTGGTACCGATGACGCTGGCGGCGCTGGCCAGTGCGCCGGTGTTCGCCGAGCAGGTAGTCATCGTCCAGCAGGCACCACCGCCGATGCGCGTGGAAGTGATGCCCGGACCGCGTCCCGGGTATGTATGGGATCAGGGCCACTGGCGTTGGGAAGGACGCGGTTACGTGTGGCTGCCCGGCCACTGGCAACCGGTGCGCTACGGCGCGCACTGGAAACCCGGTCACTGGCAGGCGCGCGGGCCGAACTGGTACTGGATTGAAGGCCACTGGGCGCGTTGAGCCCGACCATCCTGCACACTTCATCTATCGGGGACACCACCATGTCGCGAACCTTGAAAACTTTGCTCGCCGCCTCGCTGGTCGCAATCACCTTGTCCGGCTGTATTGTTGAACCGGTGCGGCCGCATCGGCCACCGCCGCCGGTAGAGGTCGTGCCGGTGATGCCCGCCCCCGGCTATCACTGGGTTGCCGGCCACTATCGCTGGGATGGCCGTGAGTGGCGCTGGGCACCGGGCCACTGGCGCGCTTATTGATCGTCAGGCGTGGCGTCACTGTTGTGGCGCCACCACCTTGAACTTGATCGCAATGTCGTTGGACACCACGCTGTCCGCCCACTCTCCCGCCCCGAGTCCGAACTGGTCGCGCTTGAGCACCAGTTCGCCATCGAAGATGCCGATCGCGCTGTCCGGCTTCAACTCGACCGGCACCTGCACCTCGCGGGTGATGCCTTTGAGCGTGAGTTGCCCGGCGATCAGATAGTGATTGTCGGTCACCTGGGTAAAGCGGCTGGACTCGAACACCGCCGTGGGAAAGCGCTGGGTATCGAACCATGCCGGTTTCACCAGCTCGGTGTTGGCGTCGCTGCTGCCGGCGTCGATGCTGGTGAGGTCGATGTGCAACGTGGTGTGGGCAGTGGCGAGGTTGTCGCTGTCGAATTGCAGCGTCGCTTCGAACTTGCCGAAGGTGCCGTACATCAACGAGCCCATCTGCTTGTAGGTGAAGCTGATCTGGCTCGCGGTGGTGTTGACGCGATGGTATTCAGCGGCCTGCGCGACGCCCGTGGCGCACAGCCAGGCAAACAGTGCCGCAGCGGTGAATCGAACACCCATGGGATTCTCCAGCTTCGAGGCCTCGACTGACTTAAGCAAACAACCCGTGGTTACGCCATGTCAGCGGTCTCCCGCGGTGGATCAGGCTCAGACCAGCCGCTCGATCTTCTGCTGCTGCCAGACCAGTTTGTAATACAGCGTCTGCAGCACCAGCATGCCCAGATACGCCACCGGAAACGCCATCCACACGCCCTGCAAACCGTACTGCCCGTCCAGCCAGTATGCCGCCGGCAATTGCACGCCGACCACACAGACAATAGCGATCGCCACCGGCACCAGCACCGTGCCGCTGGCGCGCATGATGCCGCCGATGATGGCCTGGAAGCCGAACACCAGCAGGCTCCAGAGCATGATGTGCAACAAGTGTTCGGCCATGGCTCGGGTCGAATCATCCGTCAGGAACAAGCCGAGCAACCAGTGCGACAACAGGTACCCGAGCACGATCAGGCCGCCGGTCAGGCACACATTGATCAACAGCCCGGTGCGCAGGATTAGCGCCAGGCGTTCCAGGCGTCCGGCACCAATGGCCTGAGCGCCAAGGATCGAGGCGGTGATCGCAATCGACAGCGCCGGGAACTGCACGTAGTTGACGATCTGCGTCACCGCGCCATACGCCGCCGTGGCCTGCGAGCCGTGCTGATTGACCAGCGCCAGAATCACCAGCTCCGAGAGTGATAACACAATCATCTGCACCCCGGTCGGAAGACCGATGCGCAACACCTTGCCGAGAATCGCGGTGTCCAGGCGCAGGGCGGCGAAAAACTCCCGGTCCGGCGCCAGCGGATGCTTGTTGCGAATCAGCCGCCATGCCAGCCAGGCCATCGCCGACAGGTTACCGGCCAGCCCGGCGAACGCCGCGCTCTGAATTCCCAACGGCGGCAAGCCGAGCCAGCCGCGAATCAACACCGGCGTCAGTGCCAGCCCGACCGAGGTCGAGACAATCAGTGCCAGCAGCGGCGACACGGTATCGCTGACCCCGCGCAGCAACTGCGTGAACAGCACAAACACCAGCAGCGACGGCAGGATCCACATCATCACGTGCGCATACGCCACCGCATCGTCCAGCACATCCGCCGGCGTGCCCAACCCTTGCAACGCCGGGCGCGCAAATACGCTGCCGAGCACCGCCGCCAGCAAGCCGATCAACACCCCGAGCAATAAAGTCGACCCGGCAATCGCCTTGACCATGTGCGCCTCGCGCGCGCCCCACGCCTGGCCGATCAGCACACCCGCGCCGGCCCCCAGCCCGATCACCAAGGCGATAAAGAAGAACACGATCGGAAACATCCCCGACACCGCCGCCAGCGCCTGCGTACCGAGCATCTGCCCGATGTAAATGCTGTTGACCGTGCCCGACATCGATTGCAGAAAGTTGGACAGCACCATCGGCGCAAGGAACAGCAGGTAGGTTTGCCAAAGGGGTTTATGGGTGTCCGGGGTCTGCATTGAGGATCCGTCTCGGGGTGGGAGGTGCGAGGGATCTTACGCTAGATGAGCGGGTTAAAGTCGGTCGACATCGCCCGCGCCCAAGGCTTAAATGGCGGCACCCTTTTTCATGGAACACACCTGCCCATGACTCCGTTGCGAAATGCCCTGAGCTGTTCCCTGCTGCTGGTTTTCGGCCACATGGCTCACGCCGCCGAAGCGCCCGCGCCCGCCGAAACCTTGCGGCCCTTGCTGACCACCCTCAACGAACGCCTGAACATTGGCGATCTCGTCGCGCTGAGCAAATGGGACAGCGGCAAGCCGATCCAGGACAGCCCGCGCGAGGCGCAGGTCATCGCCAATGCGCGGACGCTGGCCAGCCAACGAAAGCTCGATCCCGACGACGTGGCACAGTTGCTCGCCGCGCAAATCGAAGCCAACAAACTGGTGCAGTACGGACTGCTGGCGCAATGGCAAGCAGCAGGCCATGCACTGGACACGCCACGACCGGATCTGGCGCAGCAGATCCGCCCGCAACTGGACGAGCTGCAAAACCGTCTGCTGCAGCAATACGCCGACTTCGTGCCCTATCGTCGCGATCCCGCTTGTCCGGTCTGGCTGGCCAAGGCGCGACAGGGTTTGACCCATGATGCACTGCACGAACTGGCCCTGACCCGCGCCAGCGCAGAGCTGTGTATTCGCGCGCCAGGCCTCTGAATCGGGGGTTGTGGCACACATTGCTGGCGTCGATAGTTACCATCACGCCAATGAAGTTCTCATAAAAAATCCGCGGCGTAACATCGGCTCCAGACAAACCAACTACATCCCGGAGCACACGATCATGAAACGCCAAACCATCCTCGGTATCGCATTCTCGGTTCTCGCAGTTAACGCTTTTGCAGCAACTTCTGTTCACACCCTGGTCGCTGAAGGCGGCTCGGACAAGTTGATTGAAAGCCGTCTGGCTGAAGGTGGTTCTGATCGTTTACAGGAGCGCCGTGTAGCCGAAGGCGGTTCGGATCGTCTGCTGGAACGCCGTGTAGCCGAAGGTGGTTCGGATCGTCTGCTGGAGCGCCGTGTAGCCGAAGGTGGTTCGGATCGTCTGCTGGAACGCCGTGTGGCCGAAGGTGGTTCGGATCGTCTGCTGGAACGCCGCGTTGCCGAAGGTGGTTCGGATCGCTTGATGGAACGTCGCGTTGCCGAAGGTGGTTCGGATCGTCTGCAGGAACGCCGCGTTGCCGAAGGTGGTGCGGATCGTTTGATCGAGCGCCGCGTCGTCTGAATCGACGCCAGCAGCACCGCCCATACAAAAGCCCGGCCTGATCAGCCGGGCTTTTGCGTTCAACCGCTGTTTACTGAGCGGTTTTCAGCTTGATCACATCACCGGAAATCTTGGTGGTGTAGCCGCTCAATACCCACGCCCAGAACCAGTTTTCCTGAACTTGAGTGTTGATCATGGCATCGCCGCCCTTGGCTTCGATGGCCGCAGTCTGCGCGCGCACGAAGCGGCTGTTCTGCCGGATCGGGATCACGCCGAACAGCATCAGACCGGTGGCGGTCGCTTCACTGTGGCCAAGCACGGTGTATTGGCTGCTGTCGTAGTGTTTGGTGTTCATCGGGGTGCCGGTGCAACCTGCCAGAACCACACCGAACAGTGCGGCGGCGACTACTTTGCTCAGATACTTCACTGCAAACTCCATGGGTAGTAGCCCGAGATCCGTTTCTCGGGCGGCGCACACTTTACCGGAGGTGATGGCTTATTAGTATCAAAGTCGACAAATTTCATGCAGTACGACCGCCGTGGCCTGCCCGTCATAGAGAGCGTGTTGTTTTTTATCCAACCCGGTTCAGTTTGCCGCAGCCTGCGTGCTCAGATACGCCAGCAAATTATCGATCTTCTCCTCATCGCTCAGCCCCCAGAAAATCATCCGCGTCCCCGGCACTACACCTTTGGGGTCTTTCAGATACGCCGTAAGGGTCGCGCGATCCCAGGTCAGGCCGGAGTTTTTCATCGCGTCGGAATACACGTAGTTGGCCGAGGTCCCGGCCGCCCGGCCGAGGATGCCATTGAGTTGCGGGCCGAACCCCGGCCGCGCGTCCGGGCCGACCTGATGGCAGCCGCCGCAAAGACGCGGGAAGATTTTTTCGCCGGCAGCGGGGTCGCCCGCGGCACGCGCGGTGCTGTTGAACAGAACGGCGGTAGCGGTGAGCGCAAGCAGGAGTGCAACGGTGTTTTTCATCAAAGTTTCCAAAACGGGGTGATGCAGTGGCGGCAAGGCTAACATTTTGTAATGAGGGTGCTTTTTACAGGTAAGCGCCAATGACCTTTCTGACGGTGATCAACGCCTGCCGCAACACGTCCATTTGCACCGAGCCCAGCGCCAGCCGAATCGCGTGTGGCACATGCGCCGACACGGCAAACGGCTCGGCGGTGGTCACGGAAATCTGTTGCTGCATCAACTCCACCACAATCTGATCGGCGCGCACGTCTTCCGGCAGTGGCAGCCACAGGAAATAGGAGGATGGATGGCCGATGCAGCGCAGCCCTTGCAGCAACTCGGCGGCCAGCGTTTGCCGCGCTTGGGCGTCGTCGCGCTTTTGTTGTTCCAGCAGGCTGACGGTGCCGTCATCAAGCCAGCCGCACGCCAACGCGGTCATTACACCGGGGGTGTTCCAGGTGGTGGCGCGGATGACTCGCTCCAGCGCCGGCACCTTGGGCAGCGGCGCCGCAATGAAACCGACACGCAGCCCCGTGGCGATGTTCTTCGACAGTCCAGACACGTACACCGTGCGCTCCGGTGCGAGCTCGACCAATGGCCGCGGCGGGTTTTCCACCAGAAAGGCGTAGGCCGCGTCTTCGATGAGGGTCAGATCATACCGCCGGGCGAGCGCGACCAGTTGCTCGCGCTGTTCCAACGGTGTCACCCAGCCCAACGGATTGTGCAGCGTCGGCATGCTGTACACGGCGCGCACCGAACGGCCGCGGCAGAGCTTATCCAGCGCCGCCAGATCCGGCCCTTGGTCACCGGGCGGCATCGCCACGACTTCCAGGTGCAGCGCCTCGGCCAGCACCTTGAACCCGGAATAGGTCAGCGCATCCGCCGCAATCACATCGCCGGGTTTGAGCAGAGCCATCAAGGTCACCGCCAGCCCCTGCTGGGCACCGTTGACGATCAGTATTTGCTCGGCATTTACATGCACGTCGCGGTCCTGCAAATGCCGCGCGATGGAGGCGCGCTCATGCTGGCGCCCGGCGTGGGGTTGATAACGCAGCGAGGCTTCCAGATCCCCCGACAGCGCCAGTTGGCGCAGGGCGTTGCGCAACAGATCGGCCTGACCGGGCAAGGACGGGTAGTTGAAATTCAGATCGACCATGCCCACCGCCACGTCTTTCTGATCGATGCCCTGCCCCGGCGCCAACGAGGTTTCACGTACAAACGTGCCGCGTCCGGTTTCGCCACTGACCAGGCCCATGGCTTCGAGTTCGGCATAGACCCGCGATGCCGTGACCAGTGCCAATCCTTCACGGGTCGCCAGTTCGCGGTGGGTGGGCAGGCGCATACCGGGCGCCAGTCGGCCCGAGCGAATGTCCGTGGCAAAGGCGTCAACCAGGGTCTTGTAGCGCGAGCGCGGCATGCCGGATGTATCCATGACAATTATTTGATTGTGCTGATTCTCGACCTCAGGATGGCGCCAACGCAACCCTACTTTTGAGTGACCCTTGATGGAACGGACTTCGGACCTGACTAACCCCGCCCTGGAAAAAACCAGCGGCTGGATCAACGGCTTGATCGGTGTGGTGATTTTCAGCGGATCACTTCCGGCCACGCGGCTGGCAGTGCTGGAGTTCGATCCGGTGTTTCTCACCGTCGCCCGCGCGGCCATCGCCGGGCTGCTGGCAGTGGCCCTGTTGTGGTTGTTTCGTGAGCGGCGACCGACGAAGGCTCAATGGTGGTCATTGAGCATCGTGGCGCTGGGGGTGGTGCTCGGATTTCCGTTGCTGACGGCGCTGGCCCTGCAACACGTGACGTCGGCGCATTCGATCGTGTTTGTCGGATTACTGCCACTGGCCACGGCGATTTTCGCAGTCTTGCGCGGCGGCGAAAGACCGCGCCCGGTGTTCTGGCTGTTCTCGCTGCTCGGCAGCGGCCTGGTCGTGGGCTACGCCCTGGCGCAGGGACTCAGCGCCTCGCCGACCGGTGATCTGCTGATGCTCGCGGCGATTCTGGTCTGTGGCCTGGGTTACGCCGAAGGCGCCAAGCTGTCGCGCACCCTCGGCGGCTGGCAGGTGATCTGTTGGGCGCTGGTGTTGTCGCTGCCGCTGATGGCCGCCGCGAGTCTGTGGCTGGCGCCCGCCTCATTCAGCCACATCAGTTGGTCGGCATGGTTGTGCCTGGCTTACGTGGCGCTGTTCAGCATGCTGATCGGATTCGTGTTCTGGTATCGCGGTCTGGCCCAGGGTGGGATTGCTGCCGTCGGACAATTGCAGTTGCTGCAACCGTTTTTCGGTCTGACACTGGCCGCGACCTTGCTGCATGAACAGGTCAGCATCGGCATGCTCGCGGTGACGCTGGGGGTGATTCTGTGTGTGGCCGGAGCAAAGAAATTCGCCAGCTAACCCTCAAACGCTGCCCTTCCATTCCCGGGGGCTGAGCCCGGTCTTGCGCCGAAAGGCCCGGGCCAGCGCCGAAGGGCTTTCATAACCGACCTCTTCAGCGATCAGTGCAATCGGCCGGCCCTCACGCAGGCGCTTCTGCGCCAGACTGACGCGCCAGCTCAGCAGATAATCGCCCGGCGACTGCCCGACCACCCGGCGAAACTGCTCGGCGAACCCCGCGCGCGACTGGTTGGCGGCGGCCGCCAAATCCGCCACGCGCCAAGGTTTGGCCGGCTGCTCATGCATCAGGGTCAGCGCGCGGGCCAGACGCGGATCGGCCAGCCCGGCCATCATCCCCGGTTGCTGCACGCGGCTGCTGATCAGATGCCGCAACAGCAGGATCACCAGCAGCTCGAACAGCCGATCCATTACCGCCATGCGCCCGCAATGACCGTCGAACGCCTCGCGAAACAGCCACTCCAGGGTGTTGCTCAGCTCCGGTACTTCAGTGAGCTTGAGCAGCAGATAGTCCGGCAACGCAGCCGCCAGCGCATTGCCCGAACCGCCGTCAAACGTCAGCGTGGCGCAGACCAGTTGCGCGCCCATGGCTTCGTCGGCGGACATGCGGTGCGTGAAAGGTCTGGGGAAGAAAATCAGCGACGGCTCGACAATGCGGATCTCACGCTCAATGCCGGGCTTGAGCAGCAATTCACCGGCCTGCAACAGATGCACATGCCCGACGGCTTCGTCCTCGTGCAAACCGAGTCCGCAAAAGCTGCCGCTATGAAAGGTACCGGCGTTCACGCCGAAATGGCTGAGCAGCGTGGACAGACGATCCATGGAAGTCTCCCGAAGCAAGTCTGGACGATCTGTCGCATATCCTCGACGATCTGCTGCCAAAGCACCAGCCGTGCTCCATAACATGAGCTCCATCCCCGGCGCACTTCGCACCGGACTTCTGGAGAATCACCATGAGCCGCATCCATGCCATCAGCCTTGAACACGCCACTGACGCCACCCGCCCGACACTGGAAGGCGTGAAGAAAAAAATCGGCTTCCTGCCGAATGTGTTCGCCACCCTGGCCACCGCTCCGGTCGCCCTGGAAACTTACGTGCAGGCCTCGACGATCCTCGGCAAGACCTCGCTGAGCGCCAAGGAAAAAGAAGCCGTGTATCTGGCCACCTCGCAGGTCAACGGCTGTGATTACTGCCTGGCGGCGCACAGCCTGTTCGCCAGCAAGGCCGGGCTCTCGGCAGAAGACATCGGCGCGGCGCGCCAAGGCGAACTGAACGCCTACGCCGCCCTCGCCCAGCAGTTGACGCAGAGCCGTGGCCACTTGAGCGACGAGCAGATCGCCGCTGCTCGCGCTGCAGGTATCGACGACAGCAAGCTGATTGAAGTGATTGCGCTGGTGGCGGTGCAGACGCTGACCAACTACCTGAACAACGCGGCGCTGACCGATATCGACTTCCCGCCGGCTGCGTGAAGGCAAAAAAAGAGCCCGCTCGCGATTAATGGATCAACGCTATCGCGAGCGGGCTCGTTGCCAAGATTGTTCAGTGATGTTCAACACCAGCGCGTTTCAGCAGCTTCTTGCAGCGCTCAGACAGATGAAACACCTGCAACTCCTTCCCCGCCTTTTCGTAACGTTCGCGCAACGTTTTCAACGCGGCAATCGCCGAATAATCGACAAAACTCAGGTGCCGACAATCCAGCGTGACTCTGGCCGGATCATTGGCCGGGTCGAACTGATTGAGAAACGGTGTGGTCGAGGCGAAGAACAGCGTGCCGTGCAGGCGGTAGAGTTTGCTGCCGTCGGCTTCCAGGTGCTCATCGGCGTACAACTCGCGGGCCTGCTGCCAGGCGAAGTTCAGTGCGGCGATGATGATCCCGCACAGTACTGCGGTCGCCAGGTCGGTGATTACGGTGATGGTGGTCACCGCGATGATCACCAGCACATCGTTGAGCGGCACTTTGTTCAATACGCGCAACGAGGCCCAGGCGAAGGTCTGCTGCGAGACCACGAACATCACGCCGACCAGCGCCGCCAGCGGAATGCGCTCGATCAGCGGCGACAGGAAGAGGATGAACAACAGAATCAGCAGCCCCGCCACCACCCCGGACAAACGCCCGCGCCCACCGGAGCTGAGATTGATCACGGTCTGGCCGATCATCGCGCAGCCGCCCATGCCACCGAACGCACCGGAGACCACGTTCGCCGCGCCCAGCGCTACGCATTCGCGATCCGGGTAGCCACGGGTTTCAGTGATTTCGTCGGTGAGATTGAGGGTCAGCAGGGTCTCCAACAGGCCGACCAGCGCCATCAGAATCGCGTAAGGCGCGATGATGCGCAGGGTGTCCAGGTTCCACGGGATGTCCGGCAGCGCGAAGGACGGCAGACCGCCGGCGATGTGCGCCATGTCGCCAAGGGTGCGGGTCGGCAGGCCGAACAGGTAGACCAGCAGCCCCACACCAAGAATCGCCACCAGTGCCGGCGGCACCGCGCGGGTCAGGCGCGGCAGCAGGTAGACGATGGCCATGGTCAGCAGCACCAGCCCGCTCATCAGGTACAACGGCGTGCCGCTGAGCCAGTGTTCGCCGCTTTTGAAATGCTCCAGTTGCGCCAACGCAATGATGATCGCCAAGCCGTTGACGAAGCCGAGCATCACCGGGTGCGGCACCATGCGCACCAGTTTGCCCAGGCGCAACAACCCGAACGCCATCATGATCAGACCGCCGAGCAACACCGTCGCCAGCAGGTACTGCACGCCGTGCTGCACCACCAGCGCGACGATCACCACGGCCATCGACCCCGCCGCCCCGGACACCATCCCCGGCCGCCCGCCGAACAACGCGGTCAACGTACAAATGATGAAGGCGCCGTACAGGCCCATCAACGGATTGAGCTGGGCCACCAGCGCGAACGCAATGCATTCGGGCAACAGGGCGAACGAGGTGGTGAGTCCGGCCAGGACATCGGCGCGCAGACGTTGTGGTTTCATGGTTTACCTGACTGGGCGGCCAACGGGCGTGGCCGCGGATGTTCGCGAAAATGAGGGGGGCGGATGTTACGGAATAGTTCGGATTCGGGCCAGCGATCGCTGACACCCGTCGCCACGCAATTTATGCTGACGGGCTTGTGCCTGAAAATCGAGTACGACCATGACTGCATTGTTGAGTGCCCGCGAGGTTTGCCAGCGCTTGCGCGAAGCCGCACTGGGCGTGCGGGTTTTCAACCTGCACCCGGTGCCTGGCGAGGCGGGTCTGGTAAAAGTCGATATCGAGGGCTGGTGCCTGTTACTGGATGTCGAGGGCGGACGACTGCATCACTGTGAACACTGCCGTTGCCCGGACGGTCGCGAATGGCGTTTCAACGCCCGTTATGGCACTGATCCGGTCAATTTGCTGAGTACCTGGGAGTTGGCGCAGATCGAACATTTGCTGAGGCAGAATCGGCTCGAAACAAACTGAGCATTTCATGGGCAAAGACGGTTGCCCAATGATGGCACTCTGCCCATAATCCGCCCCCTCCTATTCCTCACGCAAGGAAACGCCGTGAACAAGTCTCTGTTGTTGATCCCGATGCTGGCCGTGTTGCTGCAAGGTTGTGGCATGACCATGACCCGCTATGAGCCGAGCTACGAAAACGTCCAGAAGCTCAAGCAGACCCCGCCCCTGCATGCGATCAGCAATCCGCAAGTGAGTGCCGAGTCCGGCGAAGGTTCGCTGGTGGTACGCGCCAACCCGGTGCGCTCGCCGTCCGGCAGTATCCCGGCGCACATTCAGGACGCCATCACCGAAGAACTGCGCAAGGCTGGCCTGCTCGATCCGCAAGCCCAGCGTCAGTTGAAAGTGCTGGTGGTGAAAAACAACCTGTCGGCCGGCATGGGCACCGGTGATGGCGAACTCGCTGCACGCTTCACGCTGCTCAACGGGCAGAACGTGGTGTACGACGCGACCAAAAATGTCAGCAGTCAGTGGAGCAGCAGCTTCTTCGGTTTCATTGCGATTCCGAATGCAGTCAACGCCTACAACCCGATGCTGCGCGATCTGCTGAAGGAACTGTACAGCGATCCGCAGTTCATCCAGGCCCTGAAATAAGGGCAAAAAAAGAGCCGCAATCGCGGCTCTTTTTTTTGGCATCACGCCCGTGGAGTACGGGTATCGAGAGCCGAGTATTTCAGGGTGTTGTTGTCGATCATCTGCTTGAGCAGCGCGTTGACCTGACGGGCGAAGGTGTCATTGATCGCCTCTTTCGGCGTGTTGCCCATCAGCGGGATGAACCAGATACCGAACCAGGTACCGACCGCATCATGGTTGCTCGCAGTGGTCAGCGCCTGACCTGAGGCGTCAACGGCTTCGAGGCTCATGGTGTACTGATCGGTACCGTACGCCGGGATCACCATCAGACTGAAACCACTGATAAAGGCCAGCACCATCGAACCGGCATTCGGCGGATGGTTATACATTTTCAGACGCAGGCTGTAGTCGCCCGGTTGCTTCTGGAACTCGTCCAGCGTGACCCGGCCGAACAGACCCGAATCGCTCAGAATCTTCTGCAGCTCAGGCTTGAGCTGATCGCGCGCCTGCGGCACCTTTACCGCCGAAGCGCTTTTTGGCTCGCCCTGATAAAAGTCGAAGTCCACATAGACGTTGGGCTTGTTGGCGTAGCTGGCCATCGATGGCAGTTTGACTGGCGCCACTTCGTCTTTGGTGAAACTGGCACAGCCACCGAGCGCAAGTACCACGCCCAGCGCCAGGATTTTCCCGAATTGCATGTTGTCTTCCCTATGTGAATCGAGCCAAGTGATATCAAAGAGCCTCCATTGCGGAGGCCGGGCGGATTCTAGAGAGAGACGCTGTTCGAGGAAAGACCGGATCGGCAAATTCAAGCAAAAAACTGGTCAGCCCTGACGCAGGACGGGCTTGTTGGCGTAGTTATTGTTTCGCTGAATACCGGCCGCCGAGAATCAGGGCATGAAATCCAGCGGCAAAGGCTGACCATTCGCCATGCGCTGGTGCCAGGCCTGCATCACATCGGGTAACCGGGTCTTCCATTGCGCTGCGTTGGTGTAATAACGGACACGGGTATTTCCCTGACCATCGTAGGCCATCAGCATGACCCAAAACCGACTGTCGGGCGTGCTCATGAACAGGGCAGTGCCACCCAGGCCGCGCATCCATATTTCTCCGACCTGACTGTCCGGCACATCGTGACTGGAGTCGCCGTCCATCATCGAGCCGGATGTGTCCACCAGCGTCTGATAATCGGCCTTGAGCAGCGCGCGCAATGTCTGGTCTTCCTCGAGCGTGCGGGCCAGACCAAGACTCAGCAAGTCGTAATCCAGTTTTACCGGCTGATCGGAAATCACATAACGACCGGCGTAGAACACGCCCATTCCCCCGCCACAATCGGCGTCCGCGCCGTCCTGCGTGACATTGAGTATCCCGTTGATCGCGGCAAAACTCAGTGCACATTGTCCTTCGGCGTAATCGGCCTGCGCGCCCTTCAAAACGGCAACGCCCGTCAGATCGCCGGAGTTGCCGCCATTCTGCGCGGAAATATCGAACGTGATATGTCCGGCGTCGCGTCGTCTGGTGGTTATCTCCGAGGCTGTCGCAGGGCTGCCGGGAATGAGTTGCCACGTAGCGTCCCAACTGAAAGGTGTAGCCGCGTATTCGAGTTCGGCAATTCGCATCAGGTATTCCCGACGCAAACAAGCCAGCTGTTGAGCGCAGCCGTTGCGGTTCTTCAGCCATTGCCGCTGATCAGTCTTGAGCGCTTTGGGATCAGCCACTTTCGCCAGAGTCTGCGGCCAAAGCCCACCCAGCTTTTCATCGAGGCTGGAGAGATAGGGGTCACTGCAAATCGCTTTTTCAGTCGGGCTGCCAGCGCTGGCGCAATCGAAACTGCTGGCGTGGACGGCGGGAATAAATATCAGGGAAGCCAGCAGAAAAGCGTGGCGGGGTTTGAGCAATGACATCGACAGATTCCGTTCTTCAGGGCGACGGCATTATGCCAGTGACGTGTTGCCAGTGCTGCCGCCTTCGCGAGCAAGCCCGCTCCCACAGGGGATTTGTGCTGGACATGGGATCTGTGCGCACGACCAATCACTGTGGGAGCGGGCTTGCTCGCGAAGGCGTCGTGTCAGCCAACACTTGCGGTACAGGCAGACCGCTTTCGCGAGCAGACTCACTCCTACACGGGACTCAGGCTGGAAATGGGATCTGTGCGCACCACCAATCACTGTGGGAGCGGGCTTGCTCGCGAAGGCGTCGGGTCAGCCAACACTTGCGGCACAGGCAGACCGCTTTCGCGAGCAAGCCCGCTCCCACAGGGGATTTGTGCTGGACATGGGCTCTGTGAACACCACCAGTCACCGTGGGAGCGGGCTTGCTCGCGAAGGCGTCGTGTCAGCCAACACTTGCGGCGCAGGCAGACCGCTTTCGCGAGCAGGCTCACTCCTACAGGGGATTTGTTGCTGGACATGGGATCTGTGAACACCACCAATCACTGTGGGAGCGGGCTTGCTCGCGATGACGTCGTGTCTGCCAACACTTGCGGCACAGGCAGGCCGCTTTCGCGAGCAAGCCCACTCCCACAGGGGATTTGTGCTGGACATGGGATCTGTGAACACCACCAATCACTGTGGGAGCGGGCTTGCTCGCGAAGGCGTCGGGTCTGCCAACACTTGCGGCACAGGCAGACCGCTTTCGCGAGCAAGCCCGCTCCCACAGGGGATTTGTGCTGGACATGGGATCTGTGAACACCACCAGTCACCGTGGGAGCGGGCTTGCCCGCGATGACGTCGTGTCTGCCAACACTTGCGGTACAGGCAGACCGCTTTCGCGAGCAAGCCCGCTCCCACAGGGGATTTGTGCTGGACATGGGATCTGTGAACACCACCAATCACTGTGGGAGCGGGCTTGCTCGCGAAGGCGTCGTGTCAGCCAACACTTGCGGCGCAGGCAGACCGCTTTCGCGAGCAGGCTCACTCCTACAGGGGATTTGTGCTGGACATGGGCTCTGTGAACACCACCAGTCACCGTGGGAGCGGGCTTGCTCGCGAAGGCGTCGAGTCAGCCAACACTTGCGGCACGGGCAGACCGCTTTCGCGAGCAAGCCCGCTCCCACAGGGGATTTGTGCTGGACATGGGATCTGTGAACACCGCCATTCACTGTGGGAGCGGGCTTGCCCGCGATGACGTCGTGTCTGCCAACACTTGCGGCACAGGCAGGCCGCTTTCGCGAGCAGGCTCACTCCTACACGGGACTTGTGCTGGACATGGGATCTGTGCGCACCACCAATCACTGTGGGAGCGGGCTTGCTCGCGAAGGCATCGTGTCAGCCAACACTTGCGGCACAGGCAGACCGCTTTCGCGAGCAAGCCCGCTCCCACAGGGGATTTGTGCTGGACATGGGATCTGTGCGCACCACCAATCACCGTGGGAGCGGGCTTGCCCGCGATGACGTCGTGTCAGCCAACACTTGCGTCGCAGGCAGACCGCTTTCGCGAGCAAGCCCGCTCCCACAGGGGTAATCGTTAACTTTGGAAACTGATCTCTGCCGCGGGTTTGACGTCGATGCGGGCGGTAGCGCCAGTCAGATGCGCCAGATCCTTGTTGTGTTCGGCGATGATGTCTTCGGCGCGCATGTTGCCGTTGTCGACAGTCGAATGGGCGTCTGCAGTGAGGACGACGTCGTAACCTAGATTATGGGCCTGACGTACGGTGGCGTTGACGCAGTAGTCGGTCTGCAGGCCGCAGATGATCAGACGTTCGAAATCTTCGATGGGCAGCAGTTTGCCCAGCTCGGTCTGGTAGAACGAATCCCGGGTGGTCTTGCGTACCCGCAGATCCTTCGCGTCAGTCAGCAAGCCCTCGGCCAGTTGCCAGCCTGCGGCACCGTGGGCCAGCGGGCTGTCCGTTTCTTCATGCTGAATCAGCACCACCGGCACGCCGGCGTCACGCGCGCGCTTGCTCAGTTGGTTGATGGTGGCGATGACGCGCTGGATGTCGAAGCACTGGTATTCGCCCGCACAGAGAGCCTGCTGGACATCGATGATCAGTAATGCGCTGGACATGAGGGCCTTCCTTGATCGAACCGTAAGATGGGGGGCGGATCTGCCCCGCCCCCATCTTTTACGCCTGTCAGTAGCCCAATGACAAGCCGGTGTTGCGCCGTGGATCGTTGGCACCGTAGAAGCGGTTTTTACCCACCGGTTTGCCACCCAGCGACGGCGCGCCGACCAGGATCGCCGCAATGTGGTTGGCGTCCTGCGGCCCGGCGAACTTGTGGCCCCAGCTCTCAAGGATCTTCTTCGTGTCGGGGCTGGCGGCGAAGTCTTCGAGGTTGGTTTCCTCCGGCATCCATTGCTGGTGGAAACGTGGTGCATCGACCGCTTCCTGCAGGCCCATGCCGTAGTCGATGACGTTGAGCATGGTCAGCAAGGTCGCGGTGATGATCCGGCTGCCGCCCGGAGTACCGACCACCATCACCACTTTGCCGTCCCTGGTGACGATGGTCGGGCTCATCGACGACAGCGGGGCTTTGCCAGGAGCGATGGCGTTGGCCTCACCCTGCACCAGACCGTACATGTTCGGCACGCCGACCTTGGAAGTGAAGTCGTCCATCTCGTCATTGAGGATCACCCCGGTCTTGCTCGCCATCACACCGGCACCAAACCAGTCGTTGAGGGTGTAGGTCACCGACACCGCGTTGCCCCACTTGTCGACGATCGAATAGTGCGTGGTGTTGTTGCCTTCATGCGGCGCGACGCCGGGTTTCAGCTCGGCGGAGATCCCGGCCTTTTGCGGCTGGATCGCATCACGCAGTTTGATCGCGTAGTTTTTGTCCAGCAGGTGCTCGATCGGGTTCTTGACGAAATCCGGGTCGCCCAGATAGCTGTTGCGGTCCACATAAGCATGGCGCATCGCCTCGATCTGGTAGTGCATGCCCTGCGCCGAATGGAAGCCCAGATCCTTCATCGGATAGCCTTCGAGAATGTTCATGATCTCGCAGATCACCACCCCGCCAGAGCTGGGCGGTGGCGCCGAGACCACGTGGTAGCCACGGTAATCGCATTCCACCGGGGCCAGTTCGCGGGTCTTGTATTTGTCGAGGTCAGCCTGGGTGATGATGCCTTTGTTGGCCTGACTCGAGGTGACGATGGCGTCGGCCACCCAGCCTTTGTAGAAGCCGTCGGCGCCTTTTTCCGAGATGGTGCGCAGGGTTTTCGCCAGATCTTTCTGCACCAGTTTCTGCCCGACCTGCATCGGCTCGCCGTTGTGCAGGAAGATCGACCCGGAGTCGCGCATGTCCTTCTTGAACACATCGGTGGCGTAGTCGAGCAGATCGACGTCGCCCTGCTCCAGTTCGAAACCGTCTTCGGCGAGTTTGATCGCCGGCGCGATCATCTCCTTGCGTGGTTTGGTGCCGTACTTGCTCAGCGCCAGCTCCATGCCCGACACGGTGCCCGGCACGGCCACCGCGAGATGGCCACGGGTACTCAGATCCGGGACGACGTTGCCGTCCTTGTCGAGGTACATGTTGGCGGTCGCCGCCAGCGGGGCTTTTTCGCGGAAGTCGAGGAAAGTCTTGCGCCCGTCCGCCAGTTGAATGGTCATGAAACCGCCACCGCCGAGGTTGCCCGCTGCGGGGTACACCACCGCCAGCGCATAGCCCACGGCAACCGCAGCGTCCACGGCATTACCGCCGTTTTTCAACACATCGACGCCAACGTGCGAGGCCAGATGTTGAGCGGTGACGACCATGCCGTTCTCGGCGGCAACCGGTGCCACCGAGGCGGCGTGGGCCATGAGGCAGCTCAACGCCAGTGACGTCGCAATCAGCGTTTTAGCCAAAGGTTCGTACTTCATGAGTCGATCTCTTTTTTGTTTTAGGGGCTGTGCCAAACAGAGGGGAACGCTTGAAAAGCCACAAGCAGTATGGCCGCTATTGCGATTTGCGCCTCCCGGATCAGGCAGTATGCTGGCGCTCTCGCCACGTCGATCAGGATACTTGTCCATGTCTTACACGTTCATCACCCTGCCCTCACCGGTCGGCGAATTGAAGCTGGTGGCGAACGGCGCACGACTGGCGGCCATCCTCTGGGAAAACGACAAACCGGGCCGGGTGCGCCTCGGGCCGATGACACCAGCACCGGATAATCCGTTGCTGCAGAACACCGCGCGCCAGTTGCAGGAATACTTTGCCGGCCATCGCGATTGCTTTGATCTGGAGCTGGACTTTGCCGGCACCGACTTTCAGAAGAAGGTCTGGGCGGCGCTGCTGACTATCCCCTTTGGCGAAACCCGCACCTACAGCCAGATCGCCGAACAGATCGGCAATCCGACGGCGGTGCGTGCGGTGGGCGCGGCGAACGGGCGCAATCCGCTGTCGATTGTGGCACCGTGTCACCGGGTGATTGGCGCGTCGGGGAAACTGACCGGGTTTGCCGGGGGGCTGGAGGCCAAGGAGCGGTTGTTGGCGTTGGAGGGTGGTAACCGGTCGGTGGTGGGCAAGACCGGGGAGTTGTTTTAGCAGATCAAAAGATCGCAGCCTGCGGCAGCTCCTACCGGTCGAACACATTTCAAAGTAGGAGCTGCCGAAGGCTGCGATCTTTTGCTTTATCGGTTAAACAGGTTATTCATCGCCGCATACTGCAACAGCATGATGGTCTTGGCATCGCAGATCTCGCCGCGCTGGAATGCCGCCAGGGCCTCATCGAACCCCCACTCCAGCACTTCCAGCTCTTCGGTTTCCTCTTCCAGGCCACCGCCCTCACTGACTTTCGACTGCGCGTCGTACTCGGCGATGAAGAAGTGCAGTTTCTCGGTCACCGAGCCAGGGCTCATGTAAGCCTCGAACACCTTTTTCACCTCGTGCACGCGGTAACCGGTTTCCTCTTCGGCCTCATCGCGAATGCGTTGCTCCGGTGCAGCGCCTTCCAGCAGACCCGCCGCCACTTCGATCAACAAGCCATCGTGGCCGTTGACGAACACCGGCAGACGGAATTGGCGGGTCAGCACTACCGTGCGTTTCTCGCGGTTGAACAGCAGAATCGCGGCGCCATTGCCCCGGTCGTAGACCTCACGGGTCTGACGCTGCCAGTCGCCATTGTTGCGCAAGTAATCAAAGGTGATTTTCTTCAGCAGGTACCAGTCATGGGACAACACTTGAGTGTCGACAATGTTGACCCGTTCGGCGGTCTTGGGCATGACGCCTGTTCCTTTTGCTCTTCGGAAAACGCCCATCTTCGAATAATCACGCCCACAAAAAAAGCCCGGCAGCGCTACCGGGCTTGTTCATTTGCGTTTAACGGGCGAGACGCGCCAACGCCTCGTCGGTTTCCTGCACCGCTGTTCGTGCACCGTGAATCAGTGGCCCATAACGCCGACTGAACTCCCAGTTGTACGGCACGCGGTCCTTGCTGACGCCGTTGTCCCAGTTTACCGACCAGGTCATCAGGCCCTTGATCGGCAGCCCTTTGATCGCCAGACGCTTGAGCGCGTTGCCGACTGCGGTGCTGTCGATCACATAGCCGGTGGCAGCGGCATCAACGTTGGCCGGCAGGCCGATAACGAACTTGTCCGCCGGGATTTTGGTGAAGCCGCGGGTGCCGGTTACCAGGCTTTCGGTCAGGTAATAGAGGAAGTCCTCTTTCAGCGCGTCGTTGTTCTGCGCGATCCACGCGCCATTGCCGTTATTGGCCTCCGGCACCCAGACCCCGTCGCCGCCCTGGTTGTAGAACTGCGGGGCGATGAAGTCGTAGTAGCCTTCCAGCGCCTGCAGGTAACCGACGTATTTGCCGTTGCTGGTCAGGTACGGAAACTCCGGGGCCATGCTGATGATGAAGTGCTTGCCCTGGCCTGCGTAGTGATCCTTGACCAGCTTCAGCGCGGCGGGCAGTACGGTCTTGTTGGCCGCGAAATCAATCGCGCTCTGCTCAAGATCGATGTCCAGCCCGTCGAAGCCGTAGGTTTCCACCAGACGGATGATTTCATTGGCCAGCGGCTGCTTCTGCCCGGCGCGCAACTCGATGTGCGCATCAGCGCCGCCGAGGGACAGCAGCACCGCCCGCCCCTGGCTGTTGAGCACGCCGACCTGGCGGCGGAACTCGGCATCGGAGACGTTGTACGGCTTGAAGGTCGGTATCCCGCTGCCCTTCATGAACGCCACCGCGACCACGTTGTACTCCTTGGGTACCGCCTCCAGCGCGATCTCGGCGAAGCGGCCCTGACGGTAGCCGTCGCTGGCACCGGCCGGCCAGTTGTGCCAGAAGCCCATGAGGATCTTCTTGCCGGCGATGCTGGGCATCAGCGAAGCCGCGTCGGCTGCCTGGTTTTGCACGAGGGTAAAGTCGATGTTTGACATGTTCTAATCCTTCAGAACCTGTGGGTTTGGCATGACGCCGTTATTTGAAGTCGACGTCGAACGCCTGATAGAACGCGTTGCCGGTATTGGCGACGATCCACATCAGCACGATGACGTGATGGCCCTTCTTGCTGGCCGGCAGTTTCACTTCGTGATCGACCTTGGCCTTCATCTCACCCGCATGACTGTAGTACGGAACCTGAGTGTAGAAATCCTCGAAGAACGGCTGCGCTTCCAGCTGCGCACGGCTGATGCGCTGCTGCGGGTCCCAGCCATCCTTGGTGATCAGCCAGCGATAACCACGGGTGGTGTGCGGCGCGGTGTACGCCCAGGTGACCTTGAGGGTCTGGCCTGGAGTGACGTTGAGCAGCGGCCACTCGAATGGCCGGTTGAGCTTCTTGCTCATCTCGGCGCTGGTGAAGTTCACGCAATCGCGGGCATCGGTCTTGCCGCCACTGAGGATGTAACCGTCGGCGGGCGGCGTGACGCTGTCACTGTCGGAGCCATAAGGTGCCGGGAACGGCCCGGCCACCAAGGCCGGGAAGTTCTTGCCGCCTTCCATTTCGTTGACTTGCCAGCCGGCCAGCAGACCGAGGTCGATGGCAACCGAGCCTCGGCTGGCTGGAGAGGTGACGCGACCGTGTCGCAGTTGAGTTTCAGCTAGTGGTTGATTCATGTTTTTCACTCCGTTGATTTAAGAACTCTCCTTCCCGAGGAGAGGCCTTCAAGCTAACGGAGGTGGTTTTTTTGTCCATCGGCGGTTTTGTCGCAGGCATTCGCGGTGAACCACCGAAAACCCCGAAAATACTGGATGCATATACAGCCATCTACGACAAAACCCACCTGACGCTTAGCCAAAGACCTACACGTCGACACTGCAAAAACCGCGATTCAACGCTTAGGGCAATTGCGCGCGATATTCTTTTTCGTATTCGCCGGCGAGCTGTTGCTTTTGCTTGTCGTCGAGCAATTTGCCGGCCATCTGGAAGAACTTCTGCTCTTCTTCCTTCAGGTGATGATGGACCTTGTCCGAGAGTTTCTTCGCCGTGGCCAGCCATGCCGGACTGGACATCTCGGTCTCGTCCAGTTCTTCCATCATCTCGTCCATCTCGTGGTGTTCGGAGATCGCGTGGCGGCTGAGGTCGACGCCGTTGTCGAACTCCATCAGCGGAATGTAGAAATGGCGCTCCTCAGCGGTTTCATGGGCCTGCAGCTCAGCCTTGAACTGCTTGTAGGCCTCCACCCGCTCCGGAGTATCACCGCTGGTTTCGATCAGGGCTTTGGCGTAACTGCGCTGACGTTCATGGCTTTCACGCAGGGCTTCGAAAATATTCATGGGGGTCCTCATCAACCGCGTTCGAAATGACGCTGTAAGCGCTAGACCCCGGCGCGACGGCGGCGGTTCCACGGCCATCAACAAGGACTTGGAATACGCCCTGCGGGCAGGATAGGCTGCGGCTTCACCTCACAAGGAAGTTGCGCATGACGCTGCGAATCGAGCTGTCGAAAAAACCTACGGAAGAACAGCGCAAGGCGATCCTCGATCCACTGGTTGCCTATAACGATGCCCAGACTGGCGGCAGCACGTCGGAGCCTTTCGCACTGTTGGTGCGTGATGAGCACGACGCGATTCTCGGCGGTTTGTATGGTCGGGTGATTTTCCAGTGGATGTATATCGAGCTGCTTTCAGTGCCGGAACAGGGGCGCGGCCAGGGCATTGGCTCGAAACTGATGGGCATGGCCGAAGAACTGGCCAACCAGAAAAACTGCCTGGGGATCTGGCTGGACACCTTCGATTTTCAGGCGCCGGGGTTTTACAAGAAGCTGGGGTTCAGCCAGTTTGGCGAGATTATCGATTACCCGCCGGGGCATAGCCGGCATTATTTCCAGAAGCGTTTGATCAGGTGAATTCACTGGCCTGCTCGCGATGACGGCAGCCGCCTCAACCCATGATCAAAGGCAAGTCGCCAACGCCGCCAACCGACGCTTGGCAACAAAATCGTCCTTCTGCGCGTAGTAATTGAGCACGGTCCCCGAGGCATCGCTGGTCAAGTCGACAAACGATTCCGCCGAACGGGTGTACACCGTCGACCCGCCCTTCTTGCCCGGCTGCAGATACGCGCCGGCATCCACGCCGAACACTGCTTCGTCCTGCCAGCCGAATTGCACGCACTGGGCGACGACTTTCTCCGGTTTGTCCGAGGTCAGGACCTTGTACGGGGCTTTGCTGCGAGAATCGTCCATTACCGAACCCGCGCAACCGGCCAGCATCGTCGCGGCCAGCGCTACCATCAGAATTCGCATTGCATTCGCTCATTCAGAAAAAAGCGGACTGTATCACCGCAACCGGCGAAATCGTTGTGCTTTACTGCATTTATAGCGCGACAGGTACGGGCTGCTGCGGCACCCTAGGGCCATCAGCCTCACAAGGAATACCCATGGCGCCCACCGATCAGCGACATGAACACGCCCTCAAACTGTTTCTCGACGCGCGTCCTGAACTGCGCGAAACCCTCGATCATCTCAACCCGCTGCTGGCCCAGGCCAAGGGTGAAACCCAGGCGCAGTATCGTGAAGAGCGCCTGCACGAAGCCTTCGAAGCCGAGGCGGAAACGCTTGGTTTGTTCGCTTGGGAGTTAACCTTGCAACTGACTGCAGAAACGCCGGAGGACTATCAGGCGCAGCGTCTTGACGTGCATCGTGAAGTCGCGGAAATGGCCGGGATGGACTGGCTGGAGTATTGCGACCTGTACGGGCTGCAACCGTAAGCGCCACTCAAGGATATCGTCGCCAATGCTGCCTTCCACTTCGACTCACCGCGCCACTTCCGGGCATCTGCATCGGCAGAAATGGCGCGGGCGCATCGGTCTGGCGCTGGTCGCCGCCCTCTCGGTACTGGCGGGCATGACCGATGCGATCGGCTTCATGGCCAGCGGCGACTTCGTTTCGTTCATGAGCGGCAACACCACACGCCTGGCGGTGGCCATCAGTGACGGTGACATGGGCCTGACCTTGCGCCTGGTGGTCCTGGTCGTCACGTTTGTCTTCGGCAATGCTCTGGGGATCGTGATCGGGCGCCTCGGCGGCCGGCGCACGCTACCGCTGTTGCTCTGCATCGCCACCCTGCTCTGCGCGGCGGCCGCCTGGCCCGCTGACTCGCAACTGCCGGCGCTGCTCGCAGCGATCATCGCCATGGGCATGCTCAACGCGGCGGTCGAGGAAGTGAACGGCCTGCCGGTGGGCCTGACCTACGTGACCGGAGCGTTGTCGCGCTTTGGTCGTGGACTGGGGCGCTGGATGCTCGGCGAACGGCGTAATGGCTGGCGGGTGCAACTGGTGCCGTGGACTGGCATGTTCATCGGCGCGATTCTCGGCGCGGTGCTGGAGCAGCATTTCGGACTTCGGGCATTGTTCGTCAGCGGTCTGCTGGCGGCGGTGCTCGGCGTGGTGTCGCTGAGCATCCCGCGGCGCTGGCAACTCGGCTACATGCCCCGCTGAAACGCGCCCCTGTGGGGCTGATGCTGTTCACTTAACCCTGTGGGAGCGGGCTTGCTCGCGAAGAGGCCAGTACATTCAATATCTTTATCGCCTGACCCACCGCTTCGCGAGCAGGCTCACTCCTACAGGGGGTATGCACACAACTTGGGTTTCGCGGCTGCCGCGATAAAGCTTTATCATGGCCGCAGTTTTGCTGATCGAGTCCGTCATGAAGTTTGCCATCGCGCTGTTTTCCGCCGCCCATGCGCCCTCCTCGCGCCGCGCCCTGCTGTTTGCGCAGGCCGCACTGGCCGCCGGGCATGAGATTGTCCGGCTGTTTTTCTATCAGGACGGCGTGTACAACGCCTCGGACGCGGTGGTCACCCCGCAGGACGAACTCGACCTGCCCAAGCAATGGCGCGCGTTCATCACCGAGCAGCAACTGGACGGTGTGGTGTGCATCGCCGCGGCCTTGCGCCGTGGCGCATTGAACAGTGAAGAAGCCAAGCGCTATCAGCGTGATGCGGTCTCCGTCAGTGCGCCGTGGGAATTGTCCGGCCTCGGCCAGTTGCACGATGCGGTGCAGGACGCCGATCGACTGATCTGTTTCGGAGGCGCGTGACATGGCCAAATCCCTGTTGATCATCAGCCGCCAGTCGCCGTGGTCCGGCCCCGGCGCCCGTGAGGCATTGGACATCGTGCTGGCCGGTGGCGCCTTCGATCTGCCGGTCGGCCTGCTGTTTCTCGATGACGGCGTGCTGCAACTGGCCGCCGGGCAAAATGCCAGGGCCCTGCAGCAAAAGGACCTGAGCGCCAACCTGCAGGCACTGCCGATGTTTGGTGTTGAAGAGTTGTTCTACTGCGCCGACAGCGCCAGCGCCCGGGGCCTGAGCGATCTTTCGCTGGACGAGGCACAACCGCTCGGCGCCGAACAAATCACCGCCCTTATTGACCGTTACGACCAGGTGATCACCCTCTGATGTCGACTTTGCATGTGTTGTCTCATTCCCCGTTCGGCGACGAACGCCTGAACAGTTGCCTGCGGGTAATCGGCGCGAAAGATGCTTTGCTGCTGTCCGGCGACGCGGTGTATGCCTTGCAACCCGGCAGCGCACCGTTCATCACGCTGCAAAGTCGCCAGTTGAAGCTGCTGGTACTGGCCGAAGATGCGCAGGCGCGTGCCGTGCAACTGCCGGACTGGGCCGAAGCCATCGACTACCCGGCCTTCGTCGAACTGTCGGTCCACCACGACAAGGTCAACAGCTGGCTATGAATTCAATGACCGTCGGCGCCCGCGCCATTGCCCTGGACAAGGACGGCTTTCTGCTCGATTTAAGCGACTGGTCGGCGGACGTCGCCAGCGCCCTCGCCGCCGCCGAAGAGATCGAGTTGACCCCTGAACACTGGGAAGTCCTCGAACTGCTGCGCAGCTTCTACGCGGAGTTCCAGCTGTCGCCGGCCACTCGTCCGCTGATCAAGTACACCGCACTGAAACTCGGCCCGGACAAAGGCAACAGCCTGCACCTGAACCGACTGTTCAAAGGCACCCCTGCCAAACTCGCCGCGAAACTGGCGGGTCTGCCCAAACCGACGAATTGCTTATGACCGACTTTCCAGCGCTGACCCTTGAAACGCCCGCTGAACACCCGTTCGCCCAATTTGTGCGGATCCTCGGCAAAGGCAAGCGCGGCGCCCGCGACCTGACCCGCGAAGAAGCCCGGGAAGCGATGGGCATGGTGCTCGACGACAAGGTCGAAGACACCCAGCTCGGGGCCTTTCTGATGCTGCTGCGGCACAAGGAAGAAAGCGCCGAGGAAATGGCCGGCTTCACCGAAGCCCTGCGCGAGCGCTTGCAGGCGCCGGCATTGAATGTCGATCTGGACTGGCCGACCTACGCCGGCAAGAAACGCCATCTGCCGTGGTACCTGCTGGCAGCCAAGTGCCTGGCGCAAAACGGCCTGCGAATTTTCATGCACGGCGGCGGCGCGCACACCGCCGGGCGTCTGTACAGCGAACAACTGCTCGGCGAGCTGAACATTCCGCTGTGCCGCACCTGGCAGCAAGTCGGCAGTGCGCTGGACAACGGTGGCCTGGCGTTCATGCCGCTGCTGGACTGGGCGCCGCAGTTGCAAAAGATGATCGACCTGCGCAACACCCTGGGCCTGCGCTCGCCAATCCACTCGCTGGCGCGGATTCTCAATCCGCTGGGCGCACGTTGCGGTCTGCAAAGTATTTTTCACCCTGGCTACCAAGCGGTGCACCGTGACGCCAGCGGTCTGCTTGGCGATACGGCGATCGTGGTCAAGGGTGATGGCGGCGAAATCGAGATCAACCCGGATGCCGCCAGTCACCTGTACGGCACCAGCGGCGGCGCAAGCTGGGACGAGGAATGGCCGCAGCTGTCGAGCCAGCGTCACGTCAAACCGGCCACGCTGGACGTGGACCATCTCAAAGCGGTGTGGCGCGGTGATGTGGTCGATAGCTATCCGCAGATGGCCCTGATCTCGACCATGGCCCTGGCCTTGCGTGGCCTCGGTCAAAGTCGCGAACAGGCCTTCGCAACCGCCGAGCAATACTGGGCGGCGCGGGACAAATCGATTTAACCGATCATTGACGCCCGATCTTTGCGCTTTTTGTTCGAACTCATCGGAATAGACTCGGCTCCAACGCTTATTGGGTGATGGAGTCTTGATCATGGGTTTACTCGTTGATGGCCACTGGCAGGACAAGTGGTACGAAAGCAGCAAGGACGGCGCATTCCAGCGCGAACAGGCGCAACGGCGTCATTGGGTCACCGCCGACGGCCAACCCGGGCCGAGCGGTGAAGGCGGTTTTGCCGCCGAGGCCGGGCGCTATCACCTTTATGTGTCCCTCGCCTGCCCGTGGGCACACCGCACGCTGATCCTGCGCAAGCTCAAAGGCCTGGAAAGTCTGATCGATGTGTCGGTGGTCAGCTGGCTGATGCTGGAAAACGGCTGGACCTTCGACACCACGCTCGGCTCGACCGGCGACAAGCTCGATCACTTCGACTTCATGCACCAGCGCTACACCGCCGACACCCCGGACTACACCGGCCGCGTCACCGTGCCAGTGCTATGGGACAAAAAACTCAAGCGTATCGTCAGCAATGAATCGGCGGAAATCATCCGCATGTTCAACAGTGCCTTCGATGGCCTGACCGGCAACGACCTGGATTTCTATCCGGCACCGTTACGCGGCGAGATCGACGCGCTGAATGAACGCATCTACCCGGCGGTGAACAACGGCGTGTATCGCGCCGGCTTCGCCACCTCGCAGTCGGCCTACGAGCAAGCCTTCGATGAGGTGTTTGCCGAACTGGATCACCTGGAGCAGGTGCTGGGCGCCAATCGTTACCTGAGCGGCGACTACCTGACCGAAGCCGACGTGCGTCTGTTCACCACGATGATTCGCTTTGACGCGGTGTATCACGGCCACTTCAAGTGCAATTTGCGGCGGATTGCGGATTATCCGAACCTGTCGAACTGGCTGCGTGAGCTGTATCAGTGGCCGGGGATTGCCGAGACGGTGGATTTTCAGCACATCAAGAACCACTACTACGGTAGCCACAAGACGATTAACCCGACGGGGATTGTGCCGAAGGGGCCTGAGCAGGACTTTGCTGCTGCCCATGATCGGGCGCGGCTGGCTGGGAAAGGGGTTTGGCGCCGGGGTTGATGGATGCGGTGTTTTTAAAGGTCTCTTCGCGAGCAAGCCCGCTCCCACATTGGATCTGTGTCGTGCACAAATCCCCTGTGGGAGCGGGCTTGCTCGCGAATGGGGCGACTCGGTTTTCAGACTTGCGCCTGAGCCCCCTCGAACCACGCCAGTTTCTCGCGCAGCTGCACCACTTCCCCGACGATCACCAATGTCGGCGCATGCACTTCATGCTCTGCCACCAGGCGCGGCAGGTCGGCCAGGGTGCCGGTGAAAACCCGCTGATTGACCGTGGTGCCCTGCTGGATCAACGCGGCCGGGGTATCGGCGGCGCGACCGTGCTTGATCAACTGTTCGCAAATGCTCGGCAGACCGACCAGGCCCATGTAGAACACCAGCGTCTGCGCCGGGGCGACGAGGTCGGCCCATGGCAGATCGCTGGAACCGTCCTTCAGATGCCCGGTGACGAACCGCACTGATTGCGCGTAATCACGATGGGTCAGCGGAATCCCGGCATAGGCCGCGCAACCGCTGGCCGCCGTGATCCCTGGCACCACCTGGAACGGAATGCCATGGGCGGCCAGTTCTTCGATCTCTTCGCCGCCACGACCAAAGATGAACGGATCACCGCCCTTCAACCGCACCACACGCTTGCCGGCCTTGGCCAGATCGACCAGTTGCTGATTGATCTGATCCTGCGGCACCGCGTGATCGGCACGACGCTTGCCGACGTAAACCCGCTCGGCGTCGCGACGGCACAGCTCGAGAATCGCCGGAGCGACCAGGCGGTCGTACAGCACCACATCAGCCTGTTGCATCAAACGCAAGGCGCGAAAGGTCAGCAAGTCCGGATCACCCGGGCCGGCACCCACCAGATACACCTCACCGGTAGTGATGTCGGCCTCGCCATCGATCTTTGCCTGCAGCAGACGTTCGGCTTCGGCGCCCTGCCCGGCTAACTGCCGGTCGGCAATCGGACCTTGAAACACGTCTTCCCAGAAACCACGACGTTGCTGCACGTCCGGAAACAGGTTTTTCACCTGATTGCGGAAACGCGCCGCCAGTCCGGCCAACTGGCCGTAGGTCGACGGAATCCAGGTTTCGATCTTGGCGCGAATCAACCGCGCCAGCACCGGCGCATCGCCGCCGCTGGAAATCGCCACGATCAGTGGCGAGCGATCGACGATCGCCGGAAAGATCACGCTGCACAGGTCAGGCGCATCCACCACATTGACCGGTACGCAGCGCTGACGCGCATCACTGGAGACTTGCGCATTCAGCGCTTCATCGTCGGTGGCGGCGATGATCAGCCCGCAACCGTCGAGGTCCGCTTCCACGTAACCGCGCAGCAGGCACTCGCCACCGCTGGCGCTGACCAGTTCCCGCAGTTGGCTTTCGATTTCAGGTGCGACCACCCGCAGCAGCGCACCGGCGTCGGCCAGCAGGCGGGATTTGCGCAAGGCAATTTCCCCCCCGCCAACCACCAACACACGACTGCCGCGCAGGTTGTGAAACAGCGGCAGATATTTCATTTAGCCGATGACCTCAAGGCCACCCATGTACGGCTTCAGCACGTCCGGCACGCGGATCGAACCGTCGGCCTGCTGGTAGTTTTCCAGCACGGCCACCAGAGTACGGCCGACAGCCAGACCCGAACCGTTCAGGGTGTGCACCAGCTCAGGCTTGCCGGTTTCCGGGTTACGGAAACGTGCCTGCATGCGCCGGGCCTGGAAATCGCCGCAGTTCGAGCACGAGGAGATTTCACGGTACTTGTCCTGGCTCGGAATCCACACTTCCAGGTCGTAGGTCTTGACGGCGCCGAAGCCCATGTCACCGGTGCACAGCGCCAGGGTACGGTAAGGCAGACCCAGCAATTGCAGGACTTTTTCGGCGTTGGCGGTCAGGCTTTCCAGCGCGTCCATCGAGGTCGACGGCTCGACGATCTGGACCATCTCGACCTTGTCGAACTGGTGTTGGCGGATCATGCCGCGCGTGTCGCGGCCCGATGCGCCGGCTTCGCTACGGAAGCACGGGGTGTGTGCAACAAACTTGATCGGCAGTTGTTTCGAATCGACGATTTCGCCGGCGACGATGTTGGTAAGCGACACTTCGGCGGTCGGGATCAGGTACAGATCGGCTTCGCCTTCACGAGCGATCTTGAACAGGTCTTCCTCGAACTTCGGCAACTGGCCGGTGCCTTGCAGCGCTGGCGCCTGCACCAGATAAGGCGTGTAAGCCTCTTCGTAGCCATGCTCGTTGACGTGCAGGTTGATCATGAACTGCGCCAGCGCGCGGTGCAGACGGGCAATCGGCCCGCGCAGCAGGGCGAAACGCGCGCCGGACAGCTTGGCGGCGGTTTCGAAGTCCAGCCAGCCGAACTTCTCGCCCAGGGCGACGTGGTCTTTGACTTCGAAATCGAAGGCGGTCGGCGTGCCCCAGCGGCGCACTTCAACGTTGTCATCTTCGTCTTTGCCGACCGGCACCGATTCGTGCGGCAGGTTGGGGATGCCCAGCAGGATCGCGTCCAGTTCGGTCTGGATCGCGTCCAGTTCGACTTTACCGGCGCTCAGCTCGCCCGCCATGCGCTCGACATCCGCCATCAACGGCGCGATGTCTTCGCCGCGCTGCTTGGCCTGACCGATGGACTTGGAACGCGCGTTACGCTCAGCCTGCAGTGCTTCGGTGCGGGTCTGGACGGTCTTGCGCTGTTCTTCCAGCGCTTCGATGCGCGCGGTATCCAGGACAAAGCCACGGGAAGCCAGGCGGTCCGCTACGTCCTGCAGGTTGCTACGTAACAGTTTGGAATCGAGCATGTCGGTTTCTCGTTATCAAAGTTTGGTCAGAGACAGGCCAGCCCAGGTCGCGAGCAGCCCGCCGAATACGCTGATCGCCGCATAGCCCAGGGCCAGCGGCACTTGCCCGCTTTCCAGCAAGCGCACCGTATCCAGTGAAAAGGATGAAAAAGTTGTCAGCCCCCCGAGGAAGCCGACCATCAACCCGGCACGCACCTCGATCGGCACCTCCGGGCGTATCAAAAACAGGCCGTACAACACGCCAATCAGCAGACAGCCCACGATATTAACGGCCAGCGTCGCGGTATAGAAGTGCCGTGGCCAATTGGCGTTGACCCAATTACCGGTGGCGAAGCGCAACAGGGTGCCGGCAATCCCGCCGACGGAGACTGCAACGATCAATGGAAGCACTATTTTCTCCGCTGTCTTGGGCTTAAACGATCGAGTTGCGCGAGGTGATTGAGCTTCTCGCCGATCTTCAATTCCAGGCCACGGGGCACCGGCTGATAGAACGGAATCGGCTCAAGCTCTTCCGGGAAATAATCTTCGCCGGCCGCATAGGCGTCCGGTTCGTCGTGGGCATAACGGTATTCGTCGCCGTAACCCAATTGTTTCATCAGCTTGGTCGGCGCGTTGCGCAGGTGCAGCGGCACTTCCAGCGAGCCGTTTTCCGCAGCTGCGCGCAGCGCGGTCTTGAAACCCATGTACACCGCGTTGCTTTTCGGCGCGCAGGCCAGATAAGTGATGGCCTGGGCCACCGCCAGTTCGCCCTCCGGACTGCCGAGGCGCTCCTGCACTTCCCACGCTGCCAGGCACAGGCTCAGCGCGCGCGGATCGGCGTTACCGATATCTTCACTGGCCATGCGCACCACGCGTCGCGCCAGGTACAGCGGATCGCAGCCGCCGTCGATCATCCGCGCGAACCAGTACAGCGCGCCGTCGGGGTTGGAACCGCGTACCGATTTGTGCAATGCCGAAATCTGGTCGTAGAACGCTTCGCCGCCCTTGTCGAAACGCCGCCGGGTATCGCCGAGCAGGCTTTGCAGGAGCTCGGTGCCGATCTCGCTGTTGTCTTCGGCAAGGTCCGAGGCGTTTTCCAGCAGATTGAGCAGCCGCCGGCCGTCGCCATCAGCGGCGGACAGCAGCATCTGAAAGCCTTCGTCGCTCAGCGTCAGGTTGCGCTTGCCCAACCCGCGCTCTTCAGTGAGCGCGCGCTGCACCAGTTTACGCAGCGCCGCTTCGTCGAGGCTTTTCAGCACATAGACGCGCGCGCGCGACAACAGCGCGTTGTTGAGTTCGAACGAGGGATTTTCAGTAGTAGCGCCGATGAAGATCAGCGTGCCATCCTCAACGTACGGCAGAAAGGCATCCTGCTGCGACTTGTTGAAACGGTGCACTTCATCGACGAACAGAATGGTGCGCTTGCCGTACTGGCCGGCCTGCTGCTTGGCGATTTCAACCGCCTGACGGATCTCCTTGACCCCGGCGAGCACCGCCGAAACCGTTTCGAAGTGCGCATCCGAGACTTCCGCGAGCAACCGCGCCAAGGTGGTCTTGCCCACACCCGGCGGGCCCCAGAAGATCATCGAATGCAGGGCACCCTGCTCCAGCGCCTCGCGTAGAGGCTTGCCGCGAGCGAGCACGTGCTCCTGACCGACATACTCATCCAGATTGGTCGCGCGCAAACGCGCGGCCAGTGGCTGGGCAATCGGTGCACTGCGAAACAGATCCATCACGTAGCGTTGAAACCTCTATTTGAATCCGGTCGATCAGATGGCCATTGTGGGAGCGGGCTTGCTCGCGAAAGCGGTATGTCAGACAATTTTTGTTGAAGGTTAAATCGCATTCGCGAGCAAGCCCGCTCCCACAGGGTTTTGCATTTTACTCTTGGATGACGTCAGCACCCTTCGGAATATCGAACTTGAACTTCGACGCCGGTACCGCTTCGTTGGCCTTGACTCCGGTGAACAGGATGTTGGTGCGCTGGCCGACACTGTCGATCAGTTGCATGTCATTGACCAGACCATTGCGGAACGACAGACGCAAGCTGTCGAACAGGGTGTCCTTGGTTTTCGGCTTGAGGGTGAAATCGATCACGCCGCCCGCCTCTTTCGCGCTGATGTCGAAGCTCTGGCTGATCTTCGACACGTCACCGGACAGCAGCAGCGCCGGGGTCTGGGTCAGGCGCTCGTCGAGCTTCTTGATGGTTGCCTGTTCCAGATCCGGGTCCCACAGGGTGACCTTCTTGCCATCGGAAACCATGGTCTGCTCGGCCGGCGCGTTGGTGTGCCAGTAGAACAGGCCCGGACGCTGCAGGGTCATGTTGCCGGTGGTTTCCTGCAACTGCGTGCCGCTGCCGTCGAGGGTCAGCTGCGAGAAGTTCGCGCTCAGGGTCTTGGATGTTTCCAGCAATTGGGTCAGACGCGCCACGTCCTTGTCATCGGCGTGAGCCGTGAGAGTGGTCAGCGCCAGTACTGGCAACAGCATGCGGATAAGACGCATGGGAGTCCTCTTGAATACTCGTTGGGAGAGCGGCGGCACATCATTGTCCCGCCTCTTGCTTTGGAATCAGTCGCGTACCGGGCCCGGGGCCAGGACTTCACGCGAACCGTTGGTGTTCATTGACGTGACAACCCCGGCCATTTCCATGGCTTCGATCATCCGTGCGGCGCGGTTGTAGCCGATCTTCAGCTTGCGCTGTACCGCGGAAATCGAGGCCCGGCGGCTTTCCAGGACGAACTGCACCGCTTCGTCGTACAGCGCGTCGGTCTCCGGATCATCGCCGTCACCGCCACCGCTGCTGCCTTCAAAGCCGCTGCCCGCCTCTTCGACACCGTTGAGGATGTCGTCGTTGTATTCCGGTGCACCACGCAGCTTCCACGCTTCCACCACACGGTGTACTTCATCGTCGGAAACGAACGCACCGTGAACCCGTATCGGCAGGCTGGTGCCCGGCGGCATGTAGAGCATGTCACCGTGACCGAGCAGTTGCTCGGCGCCGCCCTGGTCGATGATGGTCCGCGAGTCGATCTTGCTCGACACCTGGAACGCCATACGGGTCGGAATGTTGGCCTTGATCAGACCGGTGATCACGTCCACCGACGGCCGCTGGGTCGCGAGGATCAGGTGGATACCGGCGGCACGTGCCTTCTGCGCGATACGCGCGATCAGCTCTTCGACCTTCTTGCCGACGATCATCATCATGTCGGCGAATTCGTCGACGACCACAACGATGGTCGGCAGCTTCTGCAGCAACGGCGCTTCGTCGTGAATGCTTTCGCGTTTGTACAGCGGATCGCTCAGTGGCTCGCCGGCCTCGATGGCTTCCTTGACCTTGGCGTTGAAGCCGGACAGGTTGCGCACGCCCATCTTCGCCATCAGCTTGTAGCGACGCTCCATCTCGGCAACGCTCCAGCGCAGGGCGTTCGCGGCGTCCTTCATGTCGGTGACCACCGGGCACAGCAGGTGCGGAATGCCTTCGTAGATCGACAGTTCCAGCATTTTCGGGTCGATCATGATCAGTTTGGCGTCGTCCGGGCCGGACTTGAACAGGATCGACAGGATCATCGCGTTGACACCCACCGATTTACCGGAACCGGTGGTACCGGCCACCAGCAGGTGCGGCATCTTCGCCAGGTCGGTGATCACCGGTTTGCCACCGATGTCGTGGCCCAGCGCGAGGGTGACCGGCGACTTGAAGTTGTCGTACTCGGGGGTCGAGAGTACTTCGGAGAAGCGCACGATCTGCCGGTCTTCGTTAGGGATCTCGATACCGACCGTGGTCTTGCCCGGAATCACCTCGACCACACGCACGCTGGTCACGGCCAGCGAACGGGCAAGGTCTTTCGCCAGGTTGGCGATGCGGCTGACCTTGACCCCGGCGGCAGGCTGGATTTCGTAACGGGTAATCACCGGGCCCGGGTGGATCGAGTCCACGGTGACCTCGACGCCGAATTCCTTGAGCTTGATCTCCAGCAGGTGACCGACCGCTGCCAGGGACTCAGGCGAATAATTGAGTTGTTTCTTTTCCGCAGGATCGAGGATCGAGATCGGTGGCAAGGTGCCTTCGACGGCGCTGTCGACGAACAACGGCGCCTGCTTTTCTTTCTGCACGCGCTTGCTCGGCTCGGGCGCCTTGACCGGCGCCGGGGCGATCACCGGCGGCACTTGCTTCTCGCGATCGGACATGTGCTTGCTCAGGGCCTGCTCGCGCTCGATCAGACGTTCCTTGACCTTGGCCTGCTCACGCTTGTCGGTGACCGTCGGCGCGACCACGTCATGCACGCGATCATCGACTTCACGCAGTTGTGCGACCAGTTGCTTGCGCTCGGTACGGGCCGCCCACCAGCGGTTGATCGCGCCCTGGAACAGCTCGAACAGGTCGAGAGTGATCTTGCCGGTGACGTCCATCACCTTGAACCACGACAGGTCGGTAAACACCGTCAGACCGAACAGGAACAGAGCAATGAACAGCAGCGTGCTGCCCTGAATATTCAGGGCGTTGCGCGCCAGATCGCCAAGGCTTTCACCCAGCGCCCCGCCCGCACCCGCCGGCAGACCGGTGGCCGCATGGAAATGAATGTGCGCCAGCGCGGCGCCGGACAGTACCAGGAACACCAGGCCGATCAGGCGCCAGGAGAACAGCCAGCCGCTCCACTGCCACGGTTCGTGGCGTTGACGGAAGATCTGATACGCCTTGATCGCCAGCAACAGCGGGAAGATGTACGCGAAGTAACCCAGCACCATGAACAGGATGTCGGCGCTGTAGGAACCGGCGGGACCGCCAAAATTCTGCACGTCGTCGATCTTGCTGTTGTGGCTCCAGCCCGGATCGTCCTTGCCGTAGGTCAGCAAGGCCATCATCAGGAACAGGCACAAGGCACCGATGGCGATCAATGCACCTTCCTTGAGCCGGTAGTGCAATTGCTGACGCCAGAGCGGAACAACTGTTTTGGGTGCTGCGGTGGATTTCTTCAAAACGCTACTTTTCCTGCGCCCGAGGCGCGTCCATCTATTGAATGACGAAAAAAACTGCCCAATCCAGGCAGGTAAAAAAGTGCTTCGGTGCAACTGAGACTACTTTTAACACTGTGCCGCAGCTTTGATAAACACAGCCATAAACACAGCGCTCGACAAATGTTCTGTAACAACCCGGCATTGTACGGGTTTGTGCGGCTGATGCCATGCTTCAAGCCCTATAGCCGAGCATAGCCAACCGCTCACATCCTGCGATCCAATTTGAGCATGCATTGTCTTTTGTGACAAAGGCTTATGAGGTGTATTTGATGAACGCAGCGAAGCATTCATACCTGACCATTCGCGGCAGCGGCACAACACATCGAACGCCTTGCCACATCGATCGTTTACGACCACATCCACTGCGCCAAGTTGCAGCAACGTCCGCCGCTGCTTGACCGCACTGGACGCGGAGCAGTATCTGCACGACATTGCGCTCATTTAACGGCACACTTTAACGCAGGCCTTGTGCCCGTACCGCCCTCCCCTTCTGCAAGCCTGGACGCCATGCTGACTTGGTTACAACGTAATTCACTGACTTTCCCGCCCCTGGAAAAGGCCATGCGCGATCCCAACGGATTGCTCGCCGCCGGTGGCGATCTGTCCGCCGACCGCCTGGTGCAAGCTTACCGGCACGGCTGTTTCCCGTGGTTTTCCGAAGGCCAGCCGATCCTTTGGTGGTCGCCGGATCCGCGCACTGTGTTGTTTCCCGACGAACTGCATATCTCTCGCAGCCTCGGCAAACTGCTGCGCAAGCAACGCTATCAAGTGACCTTCGACCAGGACTTCGACGCGGTGATTCGCGCCTGCGCTGCACCACGGGATTACGCCGACGGCACCTGGATTACCGAAGCCATGCAAGACGCCTACATGGAATTGCATCGCCGTGGCTTCGCGCATTCGGTCGAGGTCTGGGATCAGGGCCAAATGGTCGGCGGCCTGTACGGCCTGGCGATGGGTCAGCTGTTTTTCGGCGAATCGATGTTCAGCCGCGCCGACAACGCCTCCAAATATGGCTTTGCCACGCTGGTGCAGCACCTGAAAGACGCCGGCTTCGTCCTGATCGACTGCCAGATGCCGACCGATCATCTGCACAGTCTCGGCGCCCGGGCGATCCCCCGCCAGGAATTCGCCGACTACCTGGCCCGCCACCTGGACCAACCCAATCGCGCCGCCTGGGTTTGCTGAGCGACTTTCCCGCGCGTGGCTTACACTTAATTCACCTGCTTATCCTGAGGGTTGATCATGACCGAGTTGGCGCGCTTGAAGTTCTATGCCACTCAGCCGCATTCCTGCAGTTATCTGCCCGAGGAGCAGGCGACGACGCTGTTTCTCGACCCAAGCCAGCCCATGGATGTGCACGTCTACGCAGATTTGTCGGAAATGGGCTTTCGTCGCAGTGGCGATCATCTGTATCGGCCCCATTGCCAGAATTGCAATGCGTGCGTGCCTGCGCGCATCCCGGTGGCGCTGTTCACGCCCAATCGTCAGCAGAAACGCATATTCAAACGCAACGCCGACCTGCAGGTGCGGCCGATAAAACCGCACTTCAGCGAAGAGTATTTCGATCTGTACCAGCGTTATATCGAGCAACGCCATGCCGACGGTGACATGTACCCGCCGAGCCGCGATCAATTTTCGACGTTTCTGGTGCGCGACCTGCCCTTTTCACGCTTTTATGAATTTCGACTCGACGGACGGTTGCTCGCGGTCGCGGTCACCGATCTGCTGCCCAATGGCCTGTCGGCGGTCTACACCTTCTACGAACCTGACGAGGAACGGCGCAGCCTGGGGCGTTTCGCCATCCTGTGGCAGATCGCCGAAAGCCAGCGGCTGGGGCTGGAGGCGGTGTATCTCGGCTACTGGATCAAGAACTGCAAAAAGATGAATTACAAGACCCAATATCGCCCCATCGAATTGCTGATAAATCAGCGCTGGGTGATTCTTAACTGATCGCAAGCCGTAAACCCCTTGGCTTAAACCCCCTTTTTCGGGCACAATGCACGCCGCTTTTGCCTGGCGCAGTTGCACCGGGCCATTCATTGGATACCGAGGGCTTTACTGCATGTCGAAAGAAGACAGCTTCGAAATGGAAGGCACTGTCGTCGACACCCTGCCCAACACCATGTTTCGTGTGGAGTTGGAAAATGGGCACGTCGTAACCGCGCATATTTCCGGCAAGATGCGCAAGAACTACATTCGTATTCTTACCGGTGACAAAGTGCGCGTCGAGCTGACGCCCTATGACTTGAGCAAAGGGCGTATTACTTACCGCGCTCGCTAATCAAGTCAATACAAGACGCCCGGTTTATCCGGGCGTTTTTGTATTCGGCGTTTGGGATTGGGATTGGGATTGGGGGCATATCCGTTGCTTCGGGTGTTGCTGCTGGCGGTTTCGCTCTTACAGCGAGTCACTTTTTACAAACGCCCGGAATGCCGGCCCAGTAAAAAGTAACCCAAAACGCTTTGCCCCGGTGTACGGCACTTCGCTTAGGCTCAGTGTTCCCTCGCTACGGTGTCCATCAGGGGGCATCGCCTACGACTTGCTTCGCTGCACCTCCTCTCGATGTATGCGGCTGCGCCGCACGGCGTTGCGCGCCTACCCCCTGATGGACACCTACGCTCGGCCTGCCGAAGGGGCGGAAGATCAAAAGCAAGATCAAAAGCCGAAGCCAAAGCCAAAGCAGATCAAAAGATCGCAGCCTTCGGCAGCTCCTACAGGGGATGTGTCAAGCTGAAGAATCAGGTCGGCTGTCAGGCCGCCTTCGCGAGCAAGCCCGCTCCCACAGAAACGCCAAAGCAGACCGCATCCGCTTCTCACCACTCAAAAGGATGAGCGTTAGCTCGGCTGCGGCTTTTGATCTTCGGGCGACGTCGGGAGGCTGAGTGGAGGGATTGATCCGGGGGGTGGGAGCGCAGCGACCGTTTGGCGAAGCCAAACACAGCGAGAGGAGGTGCAGCGAAGCAAACCGTAGGCGCTGCGCCCGGATCAATCCCGCAGCGAAGGAACCCCGAGCGTTAGCGAGCGGGCCGGACGTAGGAGCAAGCGTTTTTTTGCTTACTTTTTTTAGGCGTTTGTAAAAAAAGTGAGTCGCCGTCAGGGCGAAACCCTAAGCAGCCGTTACCGCAGCAACGGATATACACACAAAAACACCAAACAACAAAAAGGCGCCCGAAGGCGCCCTCTTGATCCTCTGCCGTCAGGCCATCTCAGCCGTAGTCTCGAAGTCAAACGTCAGCTCACCATCCTTGATGTCGATGTGCACCACACCGCCATGCTCGGCCAGCTCGCCAAACAGAATCTCCTCCGCCAACGGACGCTTGATCTTGTCCTGGATCAGACGCGCCATCGGACGTGCGCCCATGGCCGAATCGTAACCCCCGGCCGCCAGCCAGCTGCGCGCCGCGTCGGTCACCTCCAGCAGCACCCGCTTGTCTTCCAGCTGCGCCTGCAGTTCGGTAAGGAACTTGTCCACCACACTTTTGATGACCTCATGACTGAGGCGACCAAACTGGATAATGGTGTCCAGACGGTTACGGAATTCCGGCGTGAAGCTCTTCTTGATCACTTCCATCGCATCGGACGAATGGTCCTGATGGGTGAAACCGATCGAAGCCCGCGCGGCGGTCTCGGCACCGGCATTGGTGGTCATGATGACGATCACATTGCGGAAATCCGCCTTGCGCCCGTTGTTGTCGGTGAGCGTACCGTGATCCATCACCTGCAGCAGCAGGTTGAAGACTTCCGGATGCGCCTTCTCGATTTCATCGAGCAGCAATACGCAGTGCGGCTGCTTGGTGATCGCCTCGGTCAACAGACCGCCCTGATCGAACCCGACATAGCCTGGAGGCGCACCGATCAGACGCGATACGGTGTGACGCTCCATGTACTCGGACATGTCGAAGCGCACCAGCTCGATCCCCAGCGCCTTGGCCAGTTGCCGCGCGGCTTCGGTTTTACCGACACCGGTAGGACCGGCGAACAGGAACGACCCGACTGGCTTGTCAGGCGACTTGAGGCCGGCGCGGGACAGTTTGATCGCAGTCGACAGCGAATCGATCGCCGCGTCCTGACCAAACACCGTCAGCTTCAGGTCACGCTCCAGGTTACGCAGCAGTTCCTTGTCGGAGCTGGTGACGTGTTTCGGCGGAATCCGCGCGATCTTCGCCACAATGTCTTCAACCTGCGGCACGTCAATGCGCTTCACGCGCTTGTCGACCGGTTGCAGGCGCTGATAGGCGCCCGCTTCGTCGATCACGTCGATGGCCTTGTCCGGCATGTGCCGGTCATTGATGTAACGCGACGCCAGTTCAGCAGCGGCGCGCAACGACTCATCGCTGTATTCGATGTTGTGATGTTGCTCGAAACGCCCTTTCAGGCCGCGCAGGATACCGATGGTGTCCTCCACTGACGGCTCGACAACATCGACTTTCTGGAAGCGTCGTGCCAGAGCGCGATCCTTCTCGAAGATGCCGCGAAATTCCTGGAACGTGGTCGAGCCGATGCAGCGAATGTCGCCAGACGACAGCAGTGGCTTGAGCAGGTTCGAGGCATCCATCACGCCACCGGACGCAGCACCCGCACCGATGATGGTGTGGATTTCGTCGATAAACAGGATCGCCTGCGGACGTTTTTTCAGCTCACCGAGCAGCGCCTTGAAGCGCTTCTCGAAATCACCGCGATACTTGGTGCCCGCGAGCAGAGCACCGAGATCCAGCGAGTAAACAACGCTGTTGGCCAGCAGGTCCGGTACCTGGTTGTCGACGATGCGCTTGGCCAGACCTTCGGCAATCGCGGTTTTACCCACGCCTGCCTCGCCCACCAGCAGCGGATTGTTCTTGCGCCGGCGCGCGAGGATCTGCGCGACACGCTCGACTTCGCTTTCACGGCCGACCAGCGGATCGATGCGACCCTGGCGCGCAAGCTCATTCAGGTTGCTCGCATACGCATCCAGAGGATTGCCTGAGGAAGAAGACTCACCGCCCTCGTCGTCCTGCATGTCTTGTTCACCTTCAGAGTGATCGCCATGCCCCGGCACTTTGGAAATGCCGTGGGCGATGTAATTGACGACATCAATGCGCGCGACGCTCTGCTGTTTCAGCAGGAACACGGCCTGACTCTCTTGCTCACTGAAGATTGCGACCAGCACGTTGGCGCCAGTCACTTCGCGTTTGCCCGAGCTCTGTACGTGGAAAACAGCACGTTGCAGTACACGCTGGAAGCCCAGGGTTGGCTGGGTTTCGCGGTCCTCGTCGTGGACGGGGATCAATGGCGTGGTGGAGTCGATGAACTCCTGCAGGTCGTGCTTGAGTTTGTCGAGGTTTGCGCCGCAGGCACGCAATACGGTGGCGGCAGCCTCATTGTCCAATAGGGCCAGCAGCAGGTGTTCGACGGTCATGAATTCATGACGCTTCGAACGAGCCTCCTTGAAGGCAAGATTGAGGGTGACTTCGAGCTCGCGGTTTAACATAGCTTCACCTCATACCCAAGTGGTCGGCGATTAACCGTCCTTCTCGATTTCACAGAGTAGCGGATGCTGGCTTTCCCTGGCGTACTGGTTGACCTGCATGGCCTTTGTCTCGGCGATGTCGCGGGTAAACACTCCACATACTGCCCGTCCTTCTGTGTGAACGGCCAGCATGACCTTGGTCGCCAGCTCGCGATTCAGGTTAAAAAACACCTCGAGCACTTCGACGACGAAATCCATCGGTGTGTAGTCATCGTTGAACAAAACCACCTTGTACATCGGCGGCGCCTGTAACGCGGGCTTTGCTTCCTGAACAGCAACGCCTGCCGAATCGTCGTCGTGCTCCTCTGGATGATCCTTTTGGAGAAGCGGGCGATCCTGATTGAATGTTAGTCGAATCTGGCTGATTGCATGCATGGAAAGAAAGGTTCGTCAGTTGTGCAAATACAGTGGTGGGGGCGGCTGTGCACCTTTTCAACTCCGACTGCCCGGTCACCTTGACTATCGGGAAAACGGTGTTACAACCAATAGAGCCCACAGTGGGTAAAAAAGATCCGCGGCGTCAATTCTTTTCATGAATTCAGATGGCGGATGATCGGGATGATACTCCAGCGATGGAGTGTGTTGCAGAGGGATTTGAGCATGGTGGTCGGCAAGGTGAAATGGTTCAACAATGCCAAGGGGTTCGGCTTCATCAATACCGACTCCCGCGAGGGCAAGGACGAGGACGGCAAAGAGATCGATTTCTTTGCACACTTCTCCGCCATTGAAATGGACGGGTATAAAACCTTGAAGGCCGGACAGCCGGTGGTCTTCGATATCGTTCAAGGCCCCAAGGGCCTGCATGCTGTCAAAATCAAAGCCGTCGTCACCAAACCATCCAGTGCTGCCGAGAGTGCCGCAGCTGCGGCTGCCGCTGCTGCAGCCGCCGCGACTGCCAAAGCGATAAGCTGACTGATTTCAGCTTAATTCTCCTGGCAATAAAAAACCGCCTGACTCAGTCGATGAGGCAGGCGGTTTTTATGTGCCCGCGTATTACATATGCTTGACGATCGCCTCACCGAACCCCGAAGAAGACACCAGCGTGGCACCGTCCATCAGGCGTTCGAAGTCGTAAGTCACGGTCTTGGCCTTGATCGCGCCATTGGTGCCCTTGATGATCAGGTCCGCCGCCTCGGTCCAGCCCAGATGGCGCAACATCATCTCCGCCGAGAGAATCACCGAACCTGGGTTGACCTGGTCCTTGCCGGCATATTTCGGCGCGGTACCGTGGGTCGCCTCGAACATGGCCACGGTGTCGGACAGGTTGGCGCCCGGCGCGATGCCGATACCACCCACTTCGGCCGCCAGGGCGTCGGACAGGTAGTCACCGTTGAGGTTGAGGGTGGCGATCACGTCGTATTCCGCCGGACGCAGCAGGATCTGCTGGAGCATGGCGTCGGCAATGGCGTCCTTGACGATGACTTCACGGCCGGTTTTCGGGTTCTTGAATTTCATCCACGGGCCGCCATCGAGCAGCTCGGCGCCGAATTCTTCCTTCGCCACCTCGTAGCCCCAGTCCTTGAAGGCACCTTCGGTGAATTTCATGATATTGCCCTTGTGCACGATGGTCAGCGACTTGCGGTCGTTGTCCACCACGTATTGCAGGGCCTTGCGCACCAGACGCTTGGTGCCTTCCTTGGACACCGGTTTGATGCCAATACCGCAATCCTGGTCGAAACGGATCTTGGTCACGCCCATCTCTTCTTTCAAAAACTTGATGACCTTGGTGGCCTCAGGGGAACCGGCCTTCCATTCGATACCGGCATAAATGTCTTCGGAGTTCTCGCGGAAGATCACCATGTCGACGTCGCCAGGCTTTTTCACCGGGCTCGGCACGCCTTCGAACCACACCACAGGGCGCAGGCAGACATAAAGATCGAGTTGCTGACGCAGGGCTACGTTGAGGGAGCGGATGCCGCCACCGACCGGGGTGGTCAGCGGGCCCTTGATGGACACCACGTAATCCTTGACCGCATCCAGGGTTTCCTGGGGCAGCCAGGTGTCCTGGTCATACACCTGAGTCGCTTTTTCGCCAGCGTACACCTCCATCCAGGAAATCTTGCGCTTGCCCCCGTAGGCCTTGGCCACGGCAGCATCAACCACTTTGATCATTACCGGGCTGACGTCGACGCCAATCCCGTCACCTTCGATAAAGGGAATGATCGGGTTATCAGGGACATTGAGAGAATGGTCTGCATTGACGGTGATTTTGTCGCCGACGGCTGGAACCTGAATCTTCTTGTAACCCATGCTGAACTCCACTCATTGGATTGAACATCTGGCTTGGTTCGAGCGTAACCCAGTTAAATCAACACGCAAACCCTCTGTTCATGGCGCAGGCATATCCGCTTTCGTACAAGCCTGAAAGCAAAGGGAAAAGCGCCAAATTCAAGCATTCCCGACAGCTCTGCGCCCCACCCCGCCCTGCGACCTTTAGACCAATGGACGAGACGGGTTGCGTATGAACCATCGGCAGATTGCCAGCTACCTATGTATAATGCCGCCCGCTGACCACAGGGTCACGACGGCTGGCCTCTCTAGCATGAGACTTTCCGCCTGATTGGTCGGGTTGTTATCGCAGTCCGACTGCTTGACGCTCTACTGATGCACCCAACATCACCGCGAAGAATCTCGACATTCGGTTCATGGATGACTTTGAACGAACGCGCTTACCCGGCGCCCCTCGAGTTTCTGCGCACGCTTTAGCAAAGAAGAGAGAGTTAATCCGAATATGCCCACCCGCTCGAAGATCATCTATACCTTCACCGACGAAGCTCCAGCCCTCGCCACCTATTCCCTGCTGCCGATCATCGAGGCTTACACCGCCTCGGCCGATATCGCCGTGGAAACCCGCGATATCTCTCTTGCAGCGCGTATTCTGGCCAGCTTCCCCGAGCAACTGGGCGACAAAGCCGTAGCCGACCACCTCGCCGAACTGGGCGACCTGGCGGTTACGCCTGAAGCCAACATCATCAAGCTGCCGAACATCAGTGCTTCGGTGCCTCAGCTGCAAGCGGCGATCAAAGAGCTGCAAGCCCAGGGTTACAACCTGCCGGACTACCCGGAAACCGTGACCAACGACGCCGAAAAAGAAGCCAAGGCGCGTTACGACAAGGTCAAGGGCAGCGCCGTGAACCCGGTTCTGCGTGAAGGCAACTCCGACCGTCGCGCCCCACTGTCGGTGAAGAACTACGCGCGCAAGCACCCGCACAAAATGGGCGCCTGGGCCAAAGACTCCAAGTCCCACGTGGCTCACATGAGCAACGGCGACTTCTACGGCAGCGAAAAAGCAGTCCTGATCGACGCGGCTGACGCGGTGAAGATCGAACTGATCGCCAAAGATGGCACCGCGACCGTTCTGAAAGAAAAAACCAGCGTTCAGGCCGGCGAGATCCTCGACTGCGCAGTGATGAGCAAAAACGCCCTGCGCGCGTTCATCGCCGCTGAAATCGACAGCGCCAAGGCCCAGGGCGTGCTGCTGTCGGTGCACCTGAAAGCGACCATGATGAAGGTCTCCGACCCGATCATGTTCGGCCAGATCGTTGCCGAGTTCTATAAAGATGCCCTGACCAAGCACGCTGATGTGCTGGCCCAGATCGGCTTCAACCTGAACAACGGCATTGGCGATCTGTACGCGCGCATCAAGGCCCTGCCGGCCGAGCAGCAGGCGCAGATCGAAGCCGACATCGCAGCCGTCTACGCCGCACGTCCAGCGCTGGCGATGGTCAACTCCGACAAAGGCATCACCAACCTGCACGTGCCGAGCGACGTCATCGTCGACGCCTCGATGCCGGCCATGATCCGCGACTCCGGCAAGATGTGGGGCACTGACGGTCAGCTGCACGACACCAAGGCCGTGATCCCGGATCGTTGCTACGCGACCATCTACCAGGCCGTGATCGAAGATTGCAAAGCCAATGGCGCGTTCGATCCGACCACCATGGGCAGCGTGCCAAACGTTGGCCTGATGGCGAAGAAAGCCGAAGAGTACGGCTCGCACGACAAGACCTTCCAGATCAAGACTGACGGCGTGGTTCGCGTCACCGACAGCAAGGGCACCCTGCTGATGGAACAGGCGGTTGAAGCCGGCGACATCTTCCGCATGTGCCAGACCAAAGACGCGCCGATCCAGGACTGGGTCAAACTGGCGGTCAACCGTGCACGCGCCAGCAGCACCCCGGCGATCTTCTGGCTCGACCCGATGCGCGCTCACGATGGCGTGGTGATCGAGAAGGTTCAGACTTACCTGAAAGATCACGACACCAGCGGTCTGGACATCCAGATCATGGCGCCGGTCGACGCGATGAAGTACACCCTGCAGCGCACCCGCGAAGGCAAGGACACCATTTCGGTGACCGGCAACGTACTGCGCGACTACCTGACCGACCTGTTCCCGATCATGGAACTGGGCACCAGCGCCAAGATGCTATCGATCGTGCCGCTGATGAACGGTGGTGGCCTGTTCGAAACCGGCGCCGGCGGTTCGGCTCCGAAGCACGTGCAGCAACTGGTTGAAGAGAACTTCCTGCGCTGGGATTCGCTGGGCGAGTTCCTCGCGCTGGCAGCCTCCCTCGAGCACTTGGGTGTGAACTACAACAACCCGAAAGCGCTGGTCCTGTCGAAAACCCTGGATCAGGCCACCGGCCAGTTCCTCGACAACAACAAGTCGCCATCGCGCAAAGTCGGCAACATCGACAACCGCGGCAGCCACTTCTACCTGGCGCTGTACTGGGCTCAGGCCCTGGCCGCCCAGACCGAAGACGCGGCACTGCAAGCGCAGTTCGCGACCCTGGCCAAAACCCTGACCGAGAATGAGGCGACCATCGTTGCTGAACTCAACGCCGTGCAGGGCAAGCCAGTGGACATCGGTGGTTACTACCACGCCGACGCCGAGCTGATCAGCAAGGCCATGCGCCCAAGCGCAACCTTCAACGCGGCGATTGCTGCGCTGGTTTAAGGTTGTAACGGGAACATCACAAGCCCCGGCCTCGTGCCGGGGTTTGTGTTTTTGGGTTTCATGATCACCACAAAACCCTGCGTGGGAGCGGGCTTGCTCGCGAATGCGGTTTATCATTCAACCTCTTCATTGACTGACCCACCGCTTTCGCGAGCAAGCTCGCTCCCACAGGGGGGCGTCGGTGATTCAGGGATTTTCGGCGGGTCGAAATCCTGGATGGGAGTGGGCTTGCTCGCGAAGAGGCCTGCACATTCAGCATCAATGGCGACTGACCCACCGCTTTCGCGAGCGAGCCCCGCTCCCACAGGGACTGGGTTTCAATTCAATATTCGAGGACAACTCATGGAATGGCTCCCCCACATCACCGTCGCCACCATCGTCGAAGACAACGGCCGCTTTCTGATGGTCGAAGAATCCAAGGCCGGGCGTAACGTGCTCAACCAGCCCGCCGGCCATCTCGACCCGGACGAAACCCTGATCGAAGCCGCCGTGCGCGAAACCCTCGAGGAAACCGGCTGGGACGTCGAGCCCACCGGGGTGATCGGCATTTACCTGTACACCGCACCGAGCAACGGCGTGACATACCAGCGCGTGTGCTTCAGCGCCAAAGCGCTGCAATACCACCCGGACTATCAGCTGGACGACGGCATCGTCGGCGCCAAGTGGCTGACCCGCGACGAATTAATCGCTCAGCGCGAGAACTGGCGCAGCGAGCTGCTCATCCGCTGCATCGACGATTATCTGGCCGGCCATCACTTCAGTCTCGAACTGATCCGCCCTTCCCTTTAGCCTTGCGGCCGCGAGCCTGCTAGAATCGCGTCCTTTTTCAAGACACTCATTGAATCCCTATGCGTGATCCAGCCCCTTCTGACACATCCAAGAAGCGCGTCATTGTCGGCATGTCCGGCGGCGTGGACTCTTCCGTTTCCGCTCTCCTGCTGATCGAGCAGGGCTTTGAAGTGGAAGGCCTGTTCATGAAGAACTGGGAAGAAGACGACGGAACGGAATACTGCACCGCCATGGACGACCTGGCGGACGCCCAGGCCGTGTGCGACAAGATCGGCATCAAGCTGCACACCGCCAACTTCGCCGCCGAGTACTGGGACAACGTGTTCGAGCATTTCCTCGCCGAATACAAGGCCGGACGCACGCCGAACCCGGACATCCTGTGTAACCGCGAGATCAAGTTCAAGGCGTTCCTCGACTACGCAATGATGCTCGGCGCCGACCTGATCGCCACCGGCCACTACGTGCGCCGCCGTGACATCGATGGCCGCACCGAGCTGCTCAAGGGCCTTGATCCGAACAAGGACCAGAGCTACTTCCTGCACGCCGTTGGCGGCGAACAGATCGCCAAAACCCTGTTCCCGGTCGGCGAGCTGGAAAAGCCTGAAGTCCGGGCGATTGCCGAAAAATATGAGCTGGCGACTGCGAAGAAGAAGGATTCCACCGGAATCTGCTTCATTGGCGAACGCCGTTTCAGCGACTTCCTCAAGCAATACCTGCCGGCACAACCGGGCGAGATCAAGACCACTGAAGGTGAAGTCATCGGCCGTCACCACGGCTTGATGTACCACACCATCGGTCAGCGTCAGGGCCTGGGCATCGGCGGTCTGAAAGATGCCGGCGACGAGCCGTGGTACGTGCTGCGCAAGGACCTGGACACCAACGAACTGATCGTCGGCCAGGGCAACAACCATCCATGGCTGTTCTCCAGCGCCCTGCTCGCTTCGGAAATCTATTGGGTCAACCCGATCGATTTGAGTCAGCCGCTGCGCCTGACCGCGAAAGTGCGTTATCGCCAGAGCGACCAGGCCTGCACCCTGGAAAAAACCGCCAGTGGCTACCGCGCGGTATTCGACGAACCACAACGGGCAGTGACCCCGGGCCAGTCCGTGGTGTTCTACGACGGCGAAATCTGCCTCGGTGGCGGCGTGATCGAAGTTGCCGAGCCGTGGAGCGGCCAGGCATGAGCCCGACGCAGGAGCAACTGACGGCGCTGGGCGGCGTGTTTCTCGCCGCCGTGCTGGTCGACCGGATCGCCAAGACCGGCCAGACCAGTGAAGCCGGCCTGAGCTGCATGCTCGGCAGCCTGCTGGTACGCGACCCGAAAGACACCCTGGATGTGTATGGCGGCGACGACATCAACCTGCGCGAAGGCTATCGTGCGTTGATCGGCGCACTGGAGCGCGACCCAAGCACCCTGCAGCGCGAGCCATTGCGCTACGCCCTGTCGATGCTCGGCCTGGAGCGGCAACTGGCCAAGCGTGACGACATGCTCGACACCATCGGCAAGCGCCTGCCGCAGATCCAGTCGCAGGTCGAACACTTCGGCCCGGCCCACGAAAACGTGATCGCCGCCTGCGGTGCGCTGTATCAGGACACGCTGAGCACCCTGCGCCAACGCATTCAGGTGCATGGCGACATGCGCAACCTGCAGCAACCGAGCAATGCTTCGAAAATCCGCGCCCTGTTGCTGGCCGGGATCCGCTCCGCCCGCCTGTGGCGGCAACTGGGCGGCCATCGCTGGCAACTGGTGATCAGCCGACGCAAATTGCTGAAAGAGCTTTACCCGTTGATGCGCAACGAATAAGTCGCCTCAACCCGTTTTTTTTGTGGCGAGGGAGCAAGCTCCCTAGCCACAGGTAATAAACAGCTTTATCTCGTTACGCGTAATACGCCGGTCAGTTGGCAACGGACCGGCGGATTTTTTCATGTATGATACGCGCCCCATTTCGTTGCCCGACTGTCCGAGAACACCCCATGCAGCTCTCTTCGCTCACTGCGGTTTCCCCTGTTGACGGCCGCTACGCCGGCAAAACCCAGGCCCTGCGCCCGATTTTCAGCGAGTACGGCCTGATCCGTGCCCGCGTCCTGGTTGAAGTGCGCTGGCTCCAGCGCCTGGCTGCCCACGCCGGTATCCCGGAAGTGCCAGCCTTCTCCGCCGAGGCCAACGCCGTTCTCAATGAACTGGCAGAAAACTTCTCGCTGGAGCACGCCGAGCGCGTCAAAGAGATCGAGCGCACCACCAACCACGACGTCAAGGCGATCGAATACCTGCTCAAGGAGCAGGCGGCCAAGCTGCCGGAGCTGGCCAAGGTCAGCGAATTCATCCACTTTGCCTGCACCAGTGAAGACATCAACAACCTGTCCCACGCCCTGATGCTGCGCGAAGGCCGTGACGACGTGATGCTGCCGCTGATGCGCCAGACCGCCAACGCCATCCGCGAACTGGCGATCCGTTTCGCCGACGTGCCGATGCTGTCGCGCACCCACGGTCAGCCAGCCTCGCCGACCACCTTGGGCAAAGAACTGGCCAACGTGGTTTACCGTCTTGAGCGGCAAATCGCGCAAGTCGCTGCCGTACCGCTGCTGGGCAAGATCAACGGCGCCGTGGGCAACTACAACGCACACCTGTCGGCCTACCCGCAGATCGACTGGGAAGCCAACGCCCGCGCCTTCATCGAAGACGAGCTGGGTCTGGGCTTCAACCCGTACACCACGCAGATCGAGCCGCACGACTACATCGCCGAGCTGTTCGACGCGATCGCGCGATTCAACACCATTCTGATCGACTTCGACCGTGACATCTGGGGCTACATCTCCCTGGGTTACTTCAAGCAGCGCACCATCGCCGGCGAAATCGGTTCGTCGACCATGCCGCACAAGGTCAACCCGATCGACTTCGAAAACTCCGAAGGCAACCTGGGTATCGCCAACGCGCTGTTCCAGCACCTGGCGAGCAAACTGCCGATCTCCCGCTGGCAGCGCGACCTGACCGACTCCACCGTGCTGCGCAACCTCGGTGTCGGCTTCGCCCACAGCGTGATCGCGTACGAAGCGAGCCTCAAAGGCATCAGCAAGCTCGAACTCAACGCTGACAAGATCGCTGCCGACCTGGACGCCTGCTGGGAAGTCCTGGCCGAGCCGATCCAGACCGTGATGCGCCGTTACAACATCGAAAACCCGTACGAAAAGCTGAAAGAACTGACCCGCGGCAAGGGCATCAGCCCGGAAGCGCTGCAGACTTTCATCGACGGCCTGGACATGCCAGCCGCCGCGAAAGCCGAGCTGAAACAGCTGACCCCGGCCAACTACATCGGCAACGCTGTAGCGCAAGCCAGACGAATCTGATTCACCGCTTGACCCGTTTGAGACGCCCGGCCGCGCCGGGCGTTTTTATTCCCGTCTGAAAAATGCTTTTTTTCAATAGGTTACACATGAATCCTGATACTCCTCTTCAACTCCTGGGCGGTCTTACAGCGCGCGAATTCATGCGCGATTACTGGCAGAAAAAGCCGCTGCTGATCCGTCAGGCCATCCCTGACTTCGAAAGCCCGATCGACGCCGACGAACTGGCGGGCCTGGCCCTGGAAGAAGAGGTCGAGTCGCGCCTGGTGATCGAGCACGGCGAGCGCCCATGGGAGCTGCGTCGCGGCCCGTTTGCTGAAGACGAGTTCAGCAAACTGCCGGAAAAAGAGTGGACCCTGCTGGTTCAGGCCGTTGACCAATTCGTGCCAGAAGTCAGCGAGCTGCTGGAGAACTTCCGCTTCCTGCCGAGCTGGCGCGTCGATGACGTGATGATCAGCTTCGCCGCCCCAGGTGGCAGCGTCGGCCCGCACTTCGACAACTACGACGTGTTCCTGCTGCAAGGCCACGGCAAGCGCAACTGGAAAATCGGCCAGATGTGCGACACCGACAGCCCGCTGCTGCAACACGCCGATCTGCGCATCCTCGCCGAATTCCACCAGACCGAAGAATGGGTACTGGAGCCGGGCGACATGCTCTACCTGCCGCCGCGCCTGGCCCACTGCGGGATCGCCGTCGACAACTGCATGACCTACTCGGTCGGTTTCCGTGCTCCAAGCGCAGCGGAAGTGCTGACCCACTTCACCGACTTCCTCAGCCAGTTCCTGTCGGACGAAGAGCGCTACACCGATGCCGACGCGCAGCCAGCCGCCGATCCGCATCAGATTCAGCACGATGCGCTGGACCGTCTGAAAAGCCTGCTCGCCGAACACATGAGCGACGAGCGTCTGCTGCTGACCTGGTTCGGTCAGTACATGACCGAGCCGCGCTACCCGGAACTGGTGGTCGGCCCGGAGGACGTCGAAGAAGACGACTTCCTCAACGCCCTGCAAGACGGCGCGGTACTGATCCGCAACCCGAGCGCGCGCCTGGCCTGGTCGGAAGTCGATGACGATCTGCTGCTGTTCGCCAGCGGCCAGAGCCGTTACCTGCCGGGCAAGCTGCGCGAGCTATTGAAGATGATCTGCGCCGCCGATGCGCTGCACGTCGACAACCTCGGCGCCTGGCTGGACGACGAAGACGGCCGCGGCCTGCTGTGCCAACTGGTGAAACAGGGCAGCCTGGGATTTGCCGATGAATAAGATTCGCGTACGTGTCGCAGACTGGCAAAAGGACAACGCCGAGATCCGGCGCATTCGTGAAACGGTGTTCATCGCCGAACAATCGGTGCCACCCGAGCTGGAATGGGACGCCGACGACGCGACCGCCGTGCATTTTCTGGCGTTCGAAGGCGACTTTCCGATCGGCACCGCCCGCCTCTTGCCCGACGGGCACATTGGTCGGGTTTCGGTCCTGAAGGACTGGCGCGGGATGAAGGTCGGCGATGCGCTGATGCAAGCGGTCATCGCTGAAGCTGAAGAACGTGGCCTGCAGCAGCAAATGCTCAGCGCGCAGGTGCAGGCCACGGCGTTCTACGAGCGCCTGGGTTTCAGCCTGGTCAGCGAGGAATTCCTCGAAGCGGGGATTCCGCATGTCGATATGGTTCGGCATTCGGCATAAGTCTGCGTCGCGGCATTCGCGAGCAAGCCCGCTCCCACAGGAAATCTCCCGCGAACGCAGATTTTGTGCCCAGCAGAGATCATATGTGGGAGCGGGCTTGCTCGCGAAGAGGCCCTTCAGAACACCACAAAACGCCCCGCCATTCTCGGATGCCGGGGCGTTTTGCTGTCTACGATTCAACTTGCCCCACCCTGGGCCGACAAACTGGCAATATCAAGCCTTTCGAAAGCGGAGATAACGGACATGTCCCTACGCACCCTGCTCACCACCCTGCTGCTCGGCTGCAGCCTGTCGGTGATGGCAGCCACAGAAATCGTGCCCCTCAAGTACCGCACCAGCGCCGACATGCTGCCGATGGCCCAGGATTTTCTAGGCAAGGACGGTCAGGCCAGTGCCTATGGCAATCAACTGATCATAAAGGCCGAGCCGGACAAGATTCAGGAGCTGAAGGCGCTGATCACCCAACTCGACACCGCCCCCAAACGCCTGCTGATCACCGTCGACACCAACGAAAACAACCAGCAGAACACCGGCGACCAGCAGACCCGGATCATCAACTACAGCACCGCCAGCCGTGACGGCGGCATTCAGCAGGTTCAGACCAGCGAAGGCACACCGGCGCTGATCCAGGTCGGTCAAAGCGTGCCGATCACCAGCAGCCAGAGCAATTCGTACGGCGATTACAGCAGCCAGACGCAATACCGCAACGTCACCCAGGGTTTCTATGTCACTGCCAGCGTCACCGGCGACATCGTTCACCTGGCGATCAGTACCAACCGTGACCGCATGAGCCAGGAACGTCCCGATGTAGTGAACGTACAAAGTACCGACACAACGGTCAGCGGACGCCTCGGCGAATGGATTACCCTCGCTGGGGTAAACCGTGAAACCCAGGCCGACAAACAGAGCCAGAGCCGCAGCTACTCGACTCAAGGCCGGGATGACATGACGTTGCGGGTGAAAGTCGACGCCTTGGACTAAAGCACCGAAAACTGACTGATTAGTCGTATTAGACGAAAGATGTAGTGCTTTAAAAAAAGCACTACAAAACGTTTGACGAGGCAAAAAAGCGCGGGCATGATGGCCTCGCTCCCGCTAATCAGAGGCCCTGGCAAGGGCCTTCGAAGCGCTGTTCGCACCTACCCCGCGAACCGCATCGTGTCTGTACCGCCCACAAGGTGTGTTTGACGTGGTTGTCGACTGGAACGAAGTTGTCCCGAGGGACGGAAGCGTAATTAGGTAACCCGGCTCCATGCTGTAGTTCGTATAAAGGCCCACGACGCCCGAATGCGCCCGCAGTCCGCCACTACCTGCTCACTTCCCCTCGAGCCCATCGTTCATCCCGTCGCCTGCCCCGCCGAACCCGACCTGACCACCTAAGCTTCTGGTCAGCGAGCGCAAGGAATTTTCCACCGCAGAACAACTTTTCATAAAGACGCGACGAGGTTTATCTCCATGGCACTGACACGCGAACAGCAAATTGCAGCCCTTGAAAAAGACTGGGCTGAAAACCCGCGCTGGAAAGGCGTGACTCGCACTTACTCCGCTGCTGACGTCGTCCGTCTGCGTGGCTCGGTTCAACCTGAGCACACCTTTGCAAAAATGGGCGCCGAGAAGCTGTGGAACCTGGTGACCCAGGGTGCCAAGCCGTCCTTCCGCCCAGAGAAAGATTTCGTCAACTGCATGGGCGCCCTGACCGGTGGCCAGGCTGTTCAGCAGGTCAAGGCCGGGATCCAGGCGATCTACCTGTCGGGCTGGCAGGTGGCTGCGGACAACAACTCCGCCGAATCGATGTACCCGGACCAGTCGCTGTACCCGGTGGACTCCGTTCCAACCGTGGTCAAGCGCATCAACAACTCGTTCCGTCGTGCCGACCAGATCCAGTGGAAAGCCGGCAAGAACCCGGGCGACGAAGGCTACATCGACTACTTCGCGCCAATCGTGGCTGACGCTGAAGCCGGTTTCGGCGGCGTGCTGAACGCCTACGAACTGATGAAAAGCATGATCGAGGCAGGCGCCGCCGGCGTGCACTTCGAAGACCAACTGGCTTCCGTGAAGAAGTGTGGTCACATGGGCGGTAAAGTACTGGTTCCGACTCAGGAAGCCGTACAGAAGCTGACCGCTGCGCGTCTGGCTGCTGACGTTGCCGGTACTCCGACCATCATCCTGGCCCGTACCGACGCCAATGCCGCTGACCTGCTGACGTCGGACTGCGATCCGTACGACCAGCCGTTCGTGACTGGCGAGCGTACTCAGGAAGGTTTCTACAAGGTTCGCGCCGGTCTGGACCAGGCGATCGCCCGTGGTCTGGCTTACGCGCCGTACGCCGACCTGATCTGGTGCGAAACCGCCAAGCCGGATCTGGAAGAAGCCCGTCGCTTCGCCGAAGCGATCAAGAAGGAATACCCGGACCAACTGCTGTCGTACAACTGCTCGCCTTCCTTCAACTGGAAGAAAAACCTGGACGACGCGACCATCGCCAAGTTCCAGCGCGAACTGTCCGCCATGGGCTACAAGCACCAGTTCATCACCCTGGCCGGCATTCACAACATGTGGCACAGCATGTTCAACCTGGCGCACGACTACGCCCGCAACGACATGACTGCCTACGTGAAGCTGCAGGAGCAGGAATTCGCCGATGCCGCGAAGGGTTACACCTTCGTGGCGCACCAGCAGGAAGTGGGCACCGGCTACTTCGACGACATGACCACCGTGATTCAGGGTGGCTCGTCCTCGGTGACCGCGCTGACCGGTTCGACCGAAGAAGAACAGTTCCACTGATTCGGCTTCGCTGAGCAAACGGCCTTTGCGGATCGAATAGAAAGCTAACCGCAGAGCCGCAAGACTGACGCCCCGACTGGTTCGGGGCGTTTTTTTGCCCACAGAAAACCACCCGCGCCCTTGTAGGAGCTGCCGCAGGCTGCGATCTTTTGATCTTGTTTTTGCAGAATCAAAAGCAGAATCAAAAGATCGCAGCCTGCGGCAGCTCCTACATGGATCGGCGTGGTGCGGACAAAACATTGATCCAGACCAGTACCCACGTCACAAAAATCGGCTAAAACGGGCGCCACCGCTACTTGCAGTAACAGGCATATAAGACAACTTTCTGCTTACTGCACCGCTAAACAGTTACAAAACCCACGCAAACGATATCAATTATCATTTAGCAGCAACTATGTTCGTTACATTTCCTACAAAACATAATTCGCACAAACCCGGCTAATGCCCGCAACGCATGGGCTGCAGGGCAATGGAGGTGTGCTATGTCCTTATTCCAATAAATAATTTCGCTATAGGAATTTTACTTGCCGGGTGTTTAGCCATAAAATCAGCCCGATTGATTGCTGCGACATATCGTCACTGCCTATTTCTTTATCAAGCTCAGAGACCTTTGCTCTCTGTTAAGGATTACCAGCATGCCCGAAGCGACAGGACTCATGGCCCACAACTGGGGCTTTGCCATTTTCCTTCTGGGTGTCGTCGGCCTGTGTGCCTTCATGCTTGGCGTCTCCAGCCTCCTTGGGTCAAAAGCCTGGGGCCGCAGCAAAAACGAACCGTTCGAGTCCGGCATGCTACCTACCGGTGGCGCCCGCTTGCGGCTCTCAGCCAAATTCTATCTGGTCGCGATGCTGTTCGTGATCTTCGATATCGAAGCCCTCTTTCTCTTTGCATGGTCTGTGTCCGTCCGCGAAAGCGGCTGGACCGGATTCGTCGAAGCTCTCGTTTTCATAGCAATTCTGTTGGCAGGTCTTGTCTACCTGTTCCGAGTGGGCGCCCTTGACTGGGCTCCGGAAGCTCGTCGCAAGCGGCAGGCGAAGCTGAAACAATGAGGCTTTGGCAATGCAATACAATCTCACCCGAATCGACCCCGATGCTCCTAACGAGCAGTATCCGATTGGCCAGCGGGAAACCGTTGCCGATCCGTTAGAGGATCAAGTCCACAAAAACATTTTCATGGGCAAGCTCGAAGACGTGCTGAGTGGCGCGGTCAACTGGGGGCGTAAAAACTCCCTGTGGCCGTACAACTTCGGCCTTTCGTGCTGCTACGTGGAAATGACCACCGCCTTCACGGCGCCCCACGACATCGCGCGCTTTGGCGCCGAAGTTATCCGGGCATCACCGCGTCAGGCCGACTTCATGGTGATCGCCGGTACCTGCTTCATCAAGATGGCGCCGATCATTCAGCGTCTCTACGAGCAGATGCTCGAGCCGAAGTGGGTGATCTCCATGGGTTCGTGCGCCAACTCCGGTGGCATGTACGACATCTACTCCGTGGTTCAGGGGGTGGACAAGTTCCTGCCCGTGGACGTCTACGTACCTGGCTGCCCGCCCCGTCCAGAAGCATTTCTGCAAGGCTTGATGCTGTTGCAGGAATCGATTGGCCAGGAGCGTCGTCCACTGTCCTGGGTCGTTGGTGATCAAGGCGTTTATCGCGCCGACATGCCTTCGCAAAAGGAACAGCGCCGCGAACAGCGTATTCAGGTAACCAACCTGCGCAGCCCTGACGAAGTCTGATCCAGATCTGTTCTGAAATAGAAACGAGAAGCTGGCTTCATTCTTTACGTTGACCGAAAGCGAAAAAATAACCATGACTACAGGCAGCGCTCTGTACATCCCGCCTTATAAGGCAGACGACCAGGATGTGGTCGTCGAATTGAACAACCGTTTTGGCGCCGAAGCGTTCACCGCTCAGCCGACCCGCACCGGCATGCCGGTGCTGTGGGTGGCGCGCGCCAGACTCGTTGAAGTCCTGACCTTCCTGCGCAACCTGCCCAAGCCGTACGTCATGCTCTATGACCTGCACGGCGTGGACGAGCGTCTGCGCACCAAGCGTCAAGGGCTGCCATCCGGCGCCGATTTCACCGTGTTCTATCACCTCATGTCGCTCGAGCGTAATAGTGACGTGATGATCAAAGTCGCCTTGTCCGAAAGCGACCTGAGCTTGCCAAGCGTCACCAGCATCTGGCCGAACGCCAACTGGTACGAGCGAGAAGTCTGGGACATGTTCGGCATCGACTTCAAAGGCCACCCGCACCTGTCGCGCATCATGATGCCGCCGACCTGGGAAGGTCACCCGCTGCGCAAGGACTTCCCGGCGCGCGCCACCGAATTCGATCCGTTCAGCCTCAACCTGGCCAAGCAGCAGCTCGAGGAAGAAGCCGCGCGCTTCCGCCCTGAAGACTGGGGCATGAAGCGTTCCGGGGCCAACGAGGACTACATGTTCCTCAACCTCGGCCCGAACCACCCTTCGGCGCACGGTGCGTTCCGCATCATTCTGCAGCTGGACGGTGAAGAGATCATCGACTGCGTGCCGGACATCGGTTACCACCACCGTGGTGCCGAGAAGATGGCCGAGCGTCAGTCGTGGCACAGCTTCATCCCGTACACCGACCGTATCGACTACCTCGGCGGCGTGATGAACAACCTGCCGTACGTGCTTTCGGTCGAGAAACTCGCCGGGATCAAGGTGCCGGAGAAGGTCGACGTCATCCGCATCATGATGGCCGAGTTCTTCCGCATCACCAGCCACCTGCTGTTCCTCGGGACTTACATCCAGGACGTCGGTGCGATGACCCCGGTGTTCTTCACCTTCACCGACCGCCAGAAGGCGTACACGGTGATCGAAGCCATTACCGGTTTCCGTCTGCACCCGGCCTGGTACCGCATTGGCGGTGTGGCCCACGACCTGCCGCGCGGCTGGGACAAACTGGTGAAAGACTTCGTCGAATGGCTGCCAAAGCGCCTCGACGAATACACCAAGGCCGCCCTGCAGAACAGCATCCTCAAAGGCCGGACCATCGGCGTTGCGCAGTACAACACCAAAGAGGCCCTCGAGTGGGGCGTCACCGGTGCCGGCCTGCGTTCGACCGGTTGCGACTTCGACCTGCGTAAAGCGCGTCCGTACTCCGGCTACGAGAACTTCGAGTTCGAAGTACCGCTGGCCGCCAACGGCGATGCCTACGATCGCTGCATGGTCCGCGTCGAAGAGATGCGCCAGAGCATCAAGATCATCGACCAGTGCCTGCGCAACATGCCGGAAGGCCCGTACAAGGCGGATCACCCGCTGACCACGCCGCCGCCGAAAGAGCGCACGCTGCAGCACATCGAAACCCTGATCACGCACTTCCTGCAGGTTTCGTGGGGCCCGGTGATGCCGGCCAACGAATCCTTCCAGATGATCGAAGCGACCAAGGGCATCAACAGTTATTACCTGACGAGCGACGGCGGCACCATGAGCTACCGTACCCGGATCCGCACTCCGAGCTTCCCGCATCTGCAACAGATCCCTTCGGTGATCAAAGGCAGCATGGTCGCGGACTTGATTGCGTACCTGGGTAGTATCGACTTCGTTATGGCCGACGTGGACCGCTAAGCATGAACAGCACGCTTATCCAGACAGACCGTTTCACCTTGAGTGAAACCGAGCGCTCGGCCATCGAGCACGAGCTGCATCACTACGAAGACCCGCGCGCGGCGTCGATCGAAGCCCTGAAGATCGTTCAGAAGGAACGCGGCTGGGTGCCGGATGGCGCCCTCTATGCCATCGGCGAGATCCTCGGCATCCCGGCCAGCGACGTTGAAGGCGTGGCGACGTTCTACAGCCAGATCTTCCGTCAGCCGGTCGGCCGTCACATCATTCGCGTCTGCGACAGCATGGTCTGCTACATCGGTGGCCACGAGTCGGTGGTCAGCGAAATCCAGAACAATCTGGGCATCGGCCTGGGTCAGACCACCGCCGACGGTCGTTTCACCCTGCTGCCTGTCTGCTGCCTCGGCAACTGCGACAAGGCGCCGGCGCTGATGATCGACGACGACACCTTTGGCGACGTGCAACCTGCCGGCGTGGCCAAACTGCTCGAGGGCTACGTATGACCCTGACATCTTTCGGTCCCGCCAACCGCATCAAGCGTTCGGCCGAGACTCACCCGCTGACCTGGCGTCTGCGTGACGACGGCGAAGCCGTGTGGCTCGACGAATACCAGGCCAAGAACGGTTACGCCGCAGCGCGCAAAGCCTTCGCCGACATGGCTCAGGACGACATCGTCCAGACCGTGAAAGACGCCGGCCTCAAAGGTCGCGGCGGTGCCGGCTTCCCTACTGGCGTGAAATGGGGCCTGATGCCCAAAGACGAATCCATCAACATCCGCTACCTGCTGTGCAACGCGGACGAGATGGAACCGAACACCTGGAAAGACCGCATGCTGATGGAGCAACTGCCCCATCTGCTGATCGAAGGCATGCTGATCAGTGCCCGCGCGCTGAAAACCTACCGTGGCTACATCTTCCTGCGTGGCGAATACACCACCGCCGCCAGGCACCTCAACCGTGCCGTGGAAGAAGCCAAGGCTGCAGGCCTTTTGGGTAAAAACATTCTGGGCAGCGGCTTCGATTTCGAGCTGTTCGTCCACACCGGCGCCGGGCGTTACATCTGCGGTGAAGAAACCGCACTGATCAACTCCCTCGAAGGCCGCCGCGCCAACCCGCGCTCCAAGCCGCCCTTCCCTGCCGCCGTTGGCGTGTGGGGCAAGCCGACCTGCGTGAACAACGTCGAAACCCTGTGCAACGTTCCGGCGATCATTGCCGACGGCGTCGACTGGTACAAATCACTGGCCCGCGAAGGCAGCGAAGACATGGGCACCAAGCTCATGGGCTTCTCCGGCAAGGTCAAGAACCCGGGCCTGTGGGAGCTGCCATTCGGCGTGACCGCGCGCGAGTTGTTCGAAGACTACGCCGGCGGCATGCGCGACGGTTACAAGCTCAAGGCCTGGCAGCCAGGTGGCGCCGGTACCGGTTTCCTGTTGCCGGAACACCTCGACGCACAAATGTACGCCGGCGGCATTGCCAAAGTGGGCACCCGGATGGGTACCGGCCTGGCCATGGCGGTGGACGACAGCGTCAACATGGTGTCCCTGCTGCGCAACATGGAGCAGTTCTTCGCCCGCGAGTCGTGCGGCTTCTGCACCCCGTGCCGTGATGGCCTGCCATGGAGCGTCAAGCTCTTGATGGCCATCGAACAAGGCCGCGGTCAGCCAGGCGACATCGAGACCCTGCTGGGTCTGGTCGGCTTCCTCGGCCCGGGCAAGACCTTCTGTGCTCACGCACCGGGTGCCGTGGAGCCGTTGGGCAGTGCCATCAAATACTTCCGTCCAGAGTTCGAAGCCGGTATCGCGCCCGCAAGCGCCGCCGTCCCGCCTCTGGCAAGGCCGATCGTAGTCGGCGCGTAAACGCTTAAAAAGGCGAAGGGTCCGTGCCCTTCGCCTTTCGTCCGATGACGCCTTTCGGGGCTGACTGGATTCGGACGGATAACAAGATTCCATTAGCCACGCCCGCTGACACCGGGCCAACGAAGACCTTTGAACCATGGCCACTATCCACGTAGACGGCAAAGCGCTCGAAGTCGACGGGGCAGACAACCTGTTACAGGCATGTCTGTCGCTAGGCCTCGACATCCCTTATTTCTGCTGGCACCCCGCGCTTGGTAGCGTCGGGGCCTGCCGCCAGTGCGCGGTCAAGCAGTACACCGACGAGAACGACACCCGTGGTCGCATCGTCATGTCCTGCATGACCCCGGCCACCGACAACACCTGGATCTCCATCGACGATGAAGAATCCAAGGCGTTCCGCGCCAGCGTTGTCGAATGGCTGATGACCAACCACCCGCACGACTGCCCTGTGTGCGAAGAAGGCGGTCACTGCCACCTGCAAGACATGACGGTGATGACCGGCCACAACGAACGCCGTTATCGCTTCACCAAACGCACCCACCAGAACCAGCAACTGGGCCCGTTCATTTCCCACGAAATGAACCGCTGCATCGCCTGCTATCGCTGCGTGCGTTTCTACAAGGACTACGCCGGCGGCACCGACCTCGGTGTGTTCGGCGCCCACGACAACGTGTACTTCGGTCGCGTTGAAGACGGCGTGCTGGAAAGCGAGTTCTCCGGCAACCTCACCGAGGTCTGCCCGACCGGTGTGTTCACCGACAAGACTCACTCCGAGCGCTACAACCGTAAATGGGACATGCAGTTCGCACCGAGCATCTGCCATGGCTGCTCCAGCGGTTGCAACATCTCCCCGGGCGAGCGTTACGGTGAACTGCGACGCATCGAAAACCGTTTCAACGGTTCGGTGAACCAGTACTTCCTGTGCGACCGTGGCCGTTTCGGTTATGGCTACGTCAACCGCACCGACCGTCCACGTCAGCCACTGCTGGCCGACGGCAGCAAACTCAGCGTGGATGCCGCGCTGGATAAAGCCGCCGACCTGCTGCGCGGGCGCAACATCGTCGGTATCGGTTCGCCGCGTGCCAGCCTCGAAAGCAACTACGCGTTGCGTGAGCTGGTCGGCGCCGAGCACTTCTACTCGGGTATCGAAGCCTCTGAACTGGAGCGCATCCGTCTGGTCCTGCAAGTGCTGAAAGACAGCCCGCTGCCGGTGCCGAACATGCGTGACATCGAAGACCACGACGCCGTATTCGTGCTCGGTGAAGACCTGACCCAGACCGCCGCGCGCATGGCGCTGGCCCTGCGTCAGTCGGTCAAGGGCAAAGCCGAAGACATGGCCGAAGCCATGCGCGTTCAGCCGTGGCTCGACGCCGCGGTGAAGAACATCGGTCAGCACGAACTGAACCCGCTGTTCATCGCCAGCCTCGCTGAAACCAAGCTCGACGACATCGCTGAAGAGTGTGTACACGCCGCTCCCGACGATCTGGCGCGCATCGGTTTCGCCGTGGCCCACGCCCTGGACGCCAGCGCCCCGGCCGTTGAAGGTCTGGACGCCGAAGCACTGGAACTGGCCAAGCGCATTGCTGATGCCCTGCTCGCGGCCAAGCGTCCGCTGATCATCGCCGGTACTTCGCTGGGCTCCAAAGCCTTGATCGAAGCGGCCGCGAACATCGCCAAAGCCTTGAAGCTGCGCGAGAAGAACGGTTCGATCAGCCTGATCGTGCCGGAAGCCAACAGCCTTGGCCTGGCCATGCTCGGTGGCGAATCGGTCGACGCGGCGCTGCAAGCCGTAATCGACGGCAAGGCTGACGCCATCGTCGTGCTGGAAAACGATCTATACACCCGTACGTCAAAAGCCAAGGTCGATGCAGCCCTCAACGCTGCACAAGTGCTGATCGTCGCTGATCATCAGAAGACCGCCACCACCGACCGCGCGCAACTGGTGCTGCCAGCCGCGAGCTTCGCTGAAGGCGACGGTACGCTGGTCAGCCAGGAAGGCCGCGCCCAGCGCTTCTTCCAGGTTTTCGATCCGCAATACATGGATGCGAGCATTCTGGTACACGAAGGCTGGCGCTGGCTGCACGCCCTGCGCTCGACCCTGCTGAACCAGCCGATCGACTGGACGCAACTCGACCACGTCACCGCTGCCGTGGCTTCGAGCACCGAGCAACTGGCGCGCATCGTCGATGCCGCACCGTCTGCCGCGTTCCGCATCAAGGGGCTGAAACTGGCCCGTGAGCCGCTGCGTTACTCCGGCCGAACCGCAATGCGCGCCGACATCAGCGTTCACGAACCGCGCACCCCGCAAGACAAGGACACCGCGTTCGCCTTCTCCATGGAAGGCTACTCGGGTTCGGCTGAACCACGGCAGCAAGTGCCATTCGCCTGGTCGCCGGGCTGGAACTCGCCGCAAGCCTGGAACAAGTTCCAGGACGAAGTCGGTGGTCATCTGCGTGCTGGCGACCCGGGCACCCGCCTGATCGAAAGCACCGGCGATTCGCTGAACTGGTTCGCTGCCGCACCGCGCGCCTTCAACCCGGCGCCGGGCACCTGGCAGGCCGTGCCGTTCTTCCACCTGTTCGGCAGCGAAGAGAACTCTTCGAAAGCCGCACCGGTGCAAGAGCGCATTCCGGCTCCGTACGTGGCGCTGGCGAAATCCGAAGCCGATCGTCTGGGCGTCAATGACGGTGCCCTGCTGAGCCTGAACGTGGCCGGCCAGACCCTGCGTCTGCCGCTGCGCATCAATGAAGAACTGGGCGCTGGTCTGGTGGCCTTGCCTGCGGGTATCGCCGGCATTCCACCGGCATTCGCCGGTCTGTCCGTCGACGGTCTGCAGGAGGCAGCGCAATGACCTGGTTCACCCCTGAAGTGATCGATGTGATCCTGACGGTCATCAAAGCCATCGTGATCCTGCTGGCCGTAGTGGTCGCAGGCGCGTTGCTCAGCTTTGTCGAACGTCGCCTGCTGGGCTGGTGGCAGGACCGTTACGGTCCGAACCGCGTTGGCCCGTTCGGCATGTTCCAGATCGCCGCCGACATGCTGAAGATGTTCTTCAAGGAAGACTGGACTCCGCCGTTTGCCGACAAGGTGATCTTCACCCTGGCACCGGTGGTGGCCATGTCCGCCCTGCTGATCGCCTTTGCGATCATCCCGATCACCCCGACCTGGGGCGTGGCGGATCTGAACATCGGCCTGCTGTTCTTCTTCGCCATGGCCGGCCTGTCAGTCTACGCGGTGCTGTTCGCCGGCTGGTCGAGTAACAACAAGTTCGCCCTTTTGGGTAGCTTGCGTGCCTCGGCGCAGACCGTGTCGTACGAAGTGTTCATGGGCCTGTCGCTGATGGGCATCGTGGTCCAGGTCGGCTCGTTCAACATGCGCGACATCGTCGAGTACCAGGCGCAGAACCTGTGGTTCATCATTCCGCAGTTCTTCGGCTTCTGTACCTTCTTCATCGCTGGCGTCGCCGTGACTCACCGTCACCCGTTCGACCAGCCGGAAGCGGAGCAGGAACTGGCCGACGGTTACCATATTGAATACGCCGGTATGAAATGGGGCATGTTCTTCGTTGGTGAATACATCGGCATCATCCTGATCTCGGCGCTGCTGGTCACCCTGTTCTTCGGTGGCTGGCACGGTCCGTTCGGCATCCTGCCGCAACTGTCCTTCGTCTGGTTCGCACTGAAGACCGCGTTCTTCATCATGCTGTTCATCCTGCTGCGCGCCTCCATTCCGCGCCCGCGTTATGACCAGGTGATGGATTTCAGCTGGAAATTCTGCCTGCCACTGACCCTGATCAATTTGCTGATAACCGCTGCGGTTGTGTTGTGGAACACACCTGCGGTTGCGGTTCAGTGAGGATTTGACCCATGTTCAAATATATTGGCGACATCGTTAAGGGTACCGGTACCCAGTTGCGCAGCCTGGTCATGGTCTTCGGCCATGGCTTTCGCAAGCGCGACACCCTGCAATACCCGGAAGAGCCGGTCTACCTGCCACCACGCTACCGTGGTCGCATCGTGCTGACCCGTGACCCCGATGGCGAAGAACGTTGCGTAGCCTGCAACCTGTGCGCCGTGGCATGCCCGGTGGGTTGCATCTCGCTGCAGAAAGCTGAAACCGAAGACGGTCGCTGGTACCCGGACTTCTTCCGGATCAACTTCTCGCGCTGCATTTTCTGCGGTCTCTGCGAGGAAGCCTGTCCGACCACCGCGATCCAGCTGACCCCGGATTTCGAGATGGCCGAGTTCAAACGTCAGGACCTGGTGTACGAGAAAGAAGATCTGTTGATCTCCGGCCCCGGCAAAAACCCTGATTACAACTTCTATCGTGTTGCAGGTATGGCAATCGCTGGCAAGCCGAAAGGCGCTGCGCAGAACGAAGCCGAACCGATCAACGTGAAGAGCTTGCTGCCTTAAGGAAGAACGATGGAATTCGCTTTCTATTTCGCATCGGGTATCGCGGTTGTGTCCACGCTACGTGTGGTCACCAACACCAACCCTGTGCACGCCCTGCTCTACCTGATCATCTCGCTGATCGCCGTGGCCATGACCTTCTTCGCTCTCGGCGCACCGTTCGCCGGCGTGCTGGAAGTGATCGCCTACGCCGGCGCCATCATGGTGCTGTTCGTGTTCGTGGTGATGATGCTCAACCTCGGCCCGGCCTCGGTTCAGCAGGAACGCACCTGGCTCAAGCCCGGTATCTGGGCAGGACCGGTGATTCTCGCCGCCCTGCTGCTGGCCGAACTGCTGTATGTGCTGTTCGCTCACCAGAGCGGCCAGGCCATCGGCCACACCACCGTAGACGCGAAAGCCGTGGGCATCAGCCTGTTCGGCCCGTATCTGCTGGTGGTCGAACTCGCCTCGATGCTGCTGCTCGCCGCAGCCGTCACGGCGTTCCATTTGGGCCGTAACGAGGCGAAGGAGTAAGACATGCCTGCTATCCCTCTCGAGCATGGATTGGCCGTTGCCGGCATCCTGTTCTGCCTTGGTCTGGTCGGCCTGATGGTCCGCCGCAACATTTTGTTCGTGTTGATGAGTCTGGAAGTGATGATGAACGCCTCTGCACTGGCCTTCATCGTTGCTGGCGCCCGCTGGGCGCAGCCGGATGGACAGATCATGTTCATCCTGGTGATCAGCCTGGCAGCCGCCGAAGCCAGTATTGGCTTGGCGATCCTGCTGCAACTGTATCGCCGCTTCCACACGCTCGACATCGACGCTGCCAGTGAGATGCGCGGATGAACCTGATCTTTCTGACTTTCGTATTCCCTCTCATCGGTTTCCTGCTGCTGTCGTTCTCCCGTGGACGCTGGTCGGAAAACCTCTCGGCACTGATCGGCGTGGGTTCCATTGGCTTGTCGGCGATTGTCGCCGCCTACGTCATCTGGCAATTCAACGTCGCGCCTCCCGAAGGCGGTCACTACACCCTGGTGCTGTGGAAGTGGATGGCGGTCGAAGGCTTCAAGCCTGACTTCGCCCTCTACATCGACGGCCTGTCGATCACCATGCTCGGCGTGGTGGTGGGCGTGGGTTTCCTGATCCACCTGTTCGCGTCCTGGTACATGCGCGGCGAAGCCGGTTACTCGCGCTTCTTCTCGTACACCAACCTGTTTATCGCCAGCATGCTGTTCCTGGTGCTCGGCGATAACCTGTTGTTCCTGTACTTCGGCTGGGAAGGCGTGGGCCTGTGCTCGTACCTGTTGATCGGTTTCTACTACAGCAACCGCAACAACGGTAACGCCGCACTCAAGGCCTTCATCGTGACCCGGATCGGCGACGTGTTCATGGCCATCGGCCTGTTCATCCTGTTCCAGCAAGTGGGCACGCTGAACATCCAGGAACTGCTGGTGCTGGCACCGCAGAAATTCCAGGCCGGCGACACCTGGATCACCCTGGCAACCCTGATGCTGCTGGGTGGCGCTGTCGGCAAATCGGCACAACTGCCGCTGCAGACCTGGCTGGCAGACGCAATGGCCGGCCCGACCCCGGTGTCGGCACTGATCCACGCCGCGACCATGGTCACCGCCGGTGTCTACCTGATCGCCCGTACCCACGGTCTGTTCACCCTGGCGCCGGACATCCTGCACCTGGTCGGTATCGTCGGTGGTGTGACCCTGGTGCTGGCAGGTTTCGCCGCGCTGGTACAAACCGACATCAAACGTATCCTCGCCTACTCGACCATGAGCCAGATCGGCTACATGTTCCTGGCGCTGGGCGTGGGTGCCTGGGATGGCGCGATTTTCCACCTGATGACCCACGCCTTCTTCAAGGCCCTGCTGTTCCTTGCTTCCGGTGCGGTGATCGTTGCCTGCCACCACGAGCAGAACATCTTCAAGATGGGCGGTCTGTGGAAGAAACTGCCACTGGCCTACGCCAGCTTCATCGTCGGCGGCGCTGCGCTGGCCGCTCTGCCACTGGTCACCGCAGGCTTCTACTCCAAGGACGAAATCCTCTGGGAAGCGTTCGCCAGCGGCAACCACGGTCTGCTGTATGCCGGTCTGGTCGGCGCCTTCATGACGTCGCTGTACACCTTCCGCCTGATCTTCATCACCTTCCACGGTGAAGCCAAGACCGAAGCTCACGCCGGTCACGGCATCGCTCACTGGCTGCCACTGTCGGTGCTCATCGTACTGTCGACTTTTGTCGGCGCGATGATCGTACCGCCGCTGCACGGCGTACTGCCGGAAAGCGTCGGGCATGCCGGCGGCGAAGCCAAGCACAGTCTGGAAATCGCTTCGGGCGCCATCGCCCTGGCGGGTATCCTGCTGGCGGCCCTGCTGTTCCTCGGCAAGCGTCGCTTCGTGACGGCAGTTGCCAACAGCGGCATCGGCCGTTTCCTTTCGGCCTGGTGGTTCGCTGCCTGGGGCTTCGACTGGATCTACGACAAACTGTTCGTCAAGCCGTACCTTGCGATCAGCCACCTGCTGCGCAGAGACCCGCTCGACCAGACCATCGGTCTGATCCCGCGCATGGCCAAGGGTGGTCACACCGCCCTGAGCCGTACCGAGACCGGTCAACTGCGTTGGTACGCTGCTTCGATGGCGGCTGGTGCCGTGCTGGTTATTGGCGCCATCGTGCTGGTAGCGGTCTGATATGAACCTTGCGAATTTGCGAAAGGAAACGAGCCCGTCATGATTCTGCCCTGGCTAATCCTGATCCCCTTCATCGGCGGCCTGCTGTGCTGGATGGGTGAGCGCTTCGGCGCCACCCTCCCCCGCTGGATTGCGCTGTTGACCATGTCCCTGGAACTCGCGCTCGGCCTCTGGCTGTGGGCCCACGGTGACTATTCATTTGCACCGGCGCCTGGCGCCGATCCGACCTGGGCGCTTGAGTTCAAGCATGTCTGGATCCAGCGCTTCGGCATCAACGTGCACCTGGCCCTCGACGGCCTGTCGCTGTTGATGATTCTGCTGACCGGTCTGCTGGGTATCCTCTCGGTACTCTGCTCGTGGAAAGAGATTCAACGTCACGTCGGCTTCTTCCACCTGAACCTGATGTGGATCCTGGGCGGCGTGGTCGGCGTGTTCCTCGCCCTCGACCTGTTCATGTTCTTCTTCTTCTGGGAAATGATGCTGGTGCCGATGTACTTCCTCATCGCGCTCTGGGGTCACAGTTCTTCGGACGGCAAGAAAACCCGGATCTACGCCGCGACCAAGTTCTTCATCTTCACTCAGGCTTCCGGCCTGATCATGCTGGTGGCGATCCTCGGTCTGGTGCTGGTCAACTTCAACAACACCGGCGTGATTACCTTCAACTACGCCGACCTGTTGAAGACCAAGATGTCGATGACCACCGAGTACATCCTGATGCTCGGCTTCTTCATCGCCTTCGCGGTCAAGCTGCCAGTGGTGCCGTTCCACTCGTGGCTGCCGGATGCCCACGCCCAGGCACCGACTGCCGGTTCCGTCGACCTCGCCGGTATCCTGCTGAAAACTGCCGCCTACGGTCTGCTGCGTTTCGCCCTGCCGCTGTTCCCGAATGCCTCGGCCGAGTTCGCGCCGATCGCCATGACCCTCGGTCTGATCGGGATCTTCTACGGTGCGTTCCTGGCGTTCGCACAAACCGACATCAAGCGTCTGATCGCCTTCTCTTCCGTTTCCCACATGGGCTTCGTGTTGATCGGCATCTACTCCGGCAGCCAACTGGCGCTGCAAGGTGCAGTGATCCAGATGCTGGCGCACGGTCTGTCGGCCGCGGCACTGTTTATCCTCAGCGGTCAGCTGTACGAGCGTCTGCACACCCGTGACATGCGCGAGATGGGCGGTCTGTGGTCGCGTATCGCGTACCTGCCGGCAATCAGCCTGTTCTTTGCCGCCGCGTCGCTGGGTCTGCCGGGCACCGGCAACTTCGTCGGCGAGTTCCTGATCCTGATCGGCAGCTTCGCCAGCGCGCCATGGATCACCGCGATTGCCACCTCCGGTCTGGTGTTCGGTTCGGTCTACTCGCTGATCATGATCCACCGTGCGTACTTCGGTCCGGCGAAATCGGATTCGATCCTGCACGGCATGGACGGTCGCGAACTGATCATGGTGCTGGGCCTTGCGGTGCTGCTGGTTTACCTCGGCGTGTATCCGCAACCGTTCCTCGACACTTCCGCCGCCACGATGCATGGCGTGCAGCAGTGGCTCGGCACCGCCTTCTCTCAACTCGCTTCGGCCCGGTAAGAGCGCTATGGAATTCACGATTCAACACTTTATTGCGCTTGCGCCTCTGTTGATCACCAGCCTCACCATTGTCGTGGTGATGCTGGCGATCGCCTGGCGCCGCAACCACTCGCAGACCTTCCTGATCTCGGTCGCCGGTCTGAACCTGGCCCTTCTGTCGATCCTGCCAGCCCTGAAAGTCGCGCCTCTGGCCGTGACCCCATTGCTGCAGATCGACTCTTTCGCCTGCCTGTACATGGCGCTGATCCTGGTCGCCACCCTCGCCTGTGTGACCCTCGCCCACGCCTACCTCGGCGATGGCGGTTCGGGTTACCCGGGCAACCGTGAAGAACTGTACCTGCTGATCCTGATGGCCGCTGCCGGTGGCCTGGTCCTGGTCAGCGCGCAGCACCTGGCCGGGTTGTTCATCGGTCTGGAACTGCTGTCGGTACCGGTTTACGGTCTGGTGGCTTACGCCTTCTTCAACAAGCGTTCGCTGGAAGCCGGCATCAAGTACATGGTGCTGTCGGCTGCCGGTTCCGCGTTCCTGTTGTTCGGTATGGCCCTGCTCTACGCTGACGCCGGCACCCTGAGCTTAAACGGTATCGGTCAGGCGCTGGCTGCAACCGGTCTGCCGAGCTCGCTGGCGCAGTTGGGTCTGGGCATGATGCTGATCGGTCTGGCGTTCAAGCTGTCGCTGGTTCCGTTCCACCTGTGGACGCCGGACGTCTACGAAGGTGCTCCGGCACCGGTGGCGGCGTTCCTCGCTACCGCGTCGAAAGTTGCGGTGTTTGCGGTGATGGTGCGTCTGTTCCAGATCTCCCCTGCCGCGAGCAGTGGCGTGCTGAGCGACGTCCTGAGCGTGATCGCCGTCGCCTCGATCCTGTTCGGTAACCTGCTGGCCCTGACCCAGAGCAACCTCAAGCGTCTGCTCGGTTACTCGTCCATTGCGCACTTCGGTTACCTGCTGATTGCGCTGGTGGCGAGCAAGGGTCTGGCGGTGGAAGCCATCGGCGTGTATCTGGTGACTTATGTGATCACCAGCCTCGGCGCGTTCGGCGTGATCACCCTGATGTCCTCGCCGTACAACGGTCGTGACGCCGATGCGCTGTATGAGTACCGCGGCCTGTTCTGGCGTCGTCCGTACCTGACCGCGGTACTGACCGTGATGATGCTGTCGCTGGCGGGTATCCCACTGACTGCAGGTTTCATCGGCAAGTTCTACATCATCGCTACCGGCGTCGAGTCGCACCAATGGTGGCTGGTGGGTTCTCTGGTTCTGGGTAGCGCCATCGGCGTGTTCTACTACCTGCGCGTGATGGTCACCCTGTACCTGATCGAGCCAAACCTGCGTCGCCACGACGCCCAGCTGCACTGGGAACAGAAGGCCGGCGGTGTGATGCTGCTGGCGATCGCCCTGGTCGCGTTCTTCCTCGGCGTGTACCCGCAACCATTGCTGACGCTGGTTCAGCAGGCGGGTCTGGCGGGCTGATTGATCGGCTGGCTACAAACGGAAACGGCACCTTCGGGTGCCGTTTTTGTTTTTGCCGGATTCAATATCTCGAGCGCTTACGCTGGCCTAATCGCGGGCAAGCCCGGCTCCCACAAGTTTCGATGGTGTCCACAAGGTCTGCCACCACACTGGATCACTGTGGGAGCGAGCCTGCTCGCGATGGCGTCGGCACAACCACCCTCTTCAGTGCCTGACACACCGCTATCGCGAGCAGGCTCACTCCTACAGGTTGTGTGTCATGCACAAATTCTGCGGCCACCACGAACCACTGTGGGAGCGCGGCTTGCCCGCGAAGGCGTCGGCACATTCAACTTCCTCATCATCTGGCACCCTGCCGCTGTCGCCATTCGGCGCTGACGCTGCTGCAGGATTGTTCCGACACGTCAGTTGTGAAGTCTCCTCCCTATCAATCGAACGCTCTCACCACACTCGCCGATTCGTCCTACAGGTGTTTTTACGACCGGCGTCTACCGTTGAAAAAGGGACGAAAAGCAAGGCCAGGAGGCCTTGACCGATTCGATTATCGAGACAACACTATACGTAGGTAACGTACAGAACATGGACGCTCTATTTATCGAATTGCCTGTGTTTCAGAAGCACAGAGACGACTATCTGGATGACGATCTGTTTCGCAGCTTTCAACTGGAGTTGCTGAAAAATCCGCAAGCGGGCGATCTCATCGAGGACACAGGCGGGCTGCGTAAGATTCGCTTTAGCGACCAACGAAGAGGGAAAGGTAAACGCAGCGGATTACGAGTGATTTATTACTGGTGGTCAGGTTTCGATCAGTTCTGGCTCTTTACCGTGTACAGCAAAAACGCGCAGGACGATCTGACGCCTGCCCAGAAAAAACTTTTCAGACAAACGCTGGATAGAGAACTCAATGCGAGAACCCACCATGAAACGTGACATTTTTTCCGAACTGATGGATGGCCTGGAAGCACTGGCCGATGAACGCCAAGGCAAAATCACCTTGCGCACCCACAAGGTTCAACTGCCAAAACTGATGCCGATCACCGCAGAAGAAGTAATAGCCATCCGTCAGCAACTTAATCTTTCCCGGTCAGTATTCGCGATGTATCTGCGCACCAATACGCGGACGCTCGAAAACTGGGAGCAAGGACGAGCGACGCCCAATGCTCAGGCCACAACCCTGATCCGTCTGGTCGAGCGTTTTCCACAAACGATCGAACAACTCGCAGCCCTGACCTGACACAGGCCCTTCACTCCCCCACATGACCAAATGGTAATTCCCCCATCACCTTGGCGTTACCGCAGCTTGCAACGATGTCACCCGGCGACCGATGCCGACGGGCCCCTTGCCCGTCGCCCTCTCCCACCAGCGCAACAACGGCAACGACGGCGTCGACTACCTGCGCCAGTCGGACTCGATCTTCCTCGATAACTCGATCCAGTACAGCGACTTCAATTCGCCGAAAGAACGTTCGTGGATGGTGCGCTATGACCTCGACATGAGCACTCACGGCGTACCCGGTCTGTCGTTCATGACACGTTACGCACGCGGTACCGATGCCGACTACTCCAATGCCAACGCGGTGTACATGCGCCGTGATGCCGACGGCAATCCGTTGACCGACCAGAAGCGTTGGGAGCGCGATATCGAAGTCAAATACGTGGTGCAGAGCGGCTCGCTGAAAGACCTGTCCTTGCGTTTGCGCCAGGCGACGACACGCGCCACGGCGTTCGAGTCGGATCTGGATGAAGTGCGGGTGATTGTCGAGTATCCGCTGGCGATTCTCTGAGTTTCCCGAGCAATACCATTCACCTTTAGAAGCGTTTTGCTCCTTTGGTCAGAGGTGAATTTTTTGGCGCCCTTCGGGGCGCCCTTTTTTCGTCCTTAAGCTCAATCCTGTAGGAGCTGCCGAAGGCTGCGATCTTTTGACTGTGATTTTAAAGATCAAAAGATCGCAGCCTTCGGCAGCTCCTACAAGGGTTAGGCGGTGGGATCGACGTTATCCAATGCCTTGTTCACCGCCAGTTCGCCAAGCATGACGACTTGCGCAATCCCCAGCAGGGTCTTGCTATGTGTGCCTTCCAGCAACGCGGCGAAGTCGCCGAGCATCACCGTGGCCGAGGCCAGGGATTCGCAGGCGTTGACCAGCAGGGATTCGGTGTCGGCGTCGGGGTTGACCAGGAACAGCGCGTTGGCGGTGTAAGGTGCGGCCATGACTGACGGTGCGGGGTTGAGGTAGAAATCGAGGGCGCGTTCGGCGGCTTCGTGGAGCTTGCGGGTGTCGACCGACGCGTAGGGGGATGTTGGGGCGGGGTCTAAAACAGCATCTGCTTCGGGAGGATTGGGGGTTGGTTTTTTCATGATGTTTTTACTCAGCTTGACGGTGGAGCTGGTCCTTTCGGTTCCACGCGAAAGGGTGGCAGCTGTACGCAGGTTGGAACCCGGGCAACTGAGCAAAACCCGACAGACTCGAAGTCTCCCGCGCACAGCCGCCATAACGGAGTGCACACATTAAAGTGCGCAAGCATACGTCATGAACGGTGCGTTTTGCGTCAGTTAAGCCGAGGGTTCCAATCCCGATCGCTGATTTGGCAGCGACCCACACAGGCTAGAGAGCGGACGTCCGACGGACAACCTGAAAACATTGTGGGAAGGTTCAGCATTTCCCACTCAGATTTTAAACATTCCGAATCTAAATACAGATCGTGCTTTTGCAACCAAGCCCCTGTAGGAGCGGCCGCAGGCTGCGAGCTTTTGATTTTGCTTTTTAAGATCAAGGTCAAAAGATCGCAGCCTACGGCAGCTCCTACAAAGTCGTCACGCCTGGGCACTAAATATTCGCATCGAGCACGGCAATCAATCGTTCCTTGGAAGAGACCCCCACCAATGTCGCCACAACAGCTCCACCTTTGAATAAAAGCACTGTAGGTATGATTATGACTTTAAATTTCGTCACTAACGCAGGTGCTTCATCTACATTCACCTTGGCAAATCTCGCATTGCCTGAGTACTCGGAAGCAGCTTTGTCGAACATTGGCGCCAGGGTCTTACTCAGGACGTTCCACGTGGCTGAGAACATAACCAATGTAGCAGTGGCGTTATGCAACACTTCATCTTCAAAATTGTAGTCGTCGCATTTCTGTATTGGACCGTTAATTGTCTTGCCTCTCCTCGGTGGTGAGTGAACGTATTTACCCAACTACTTTTGATGCCATCGCTCATTGACGCAACTGTCAAAGTTGACAGTTCTTTAGGCTAAATTGGAGGGTTATCTATGCCAAAAGCTTCTCTGCACGGTGTAACGATATGCCGTCGAATCAATCGTGATCCCAATGCAGGCTTGCACCGCGGTATTTAACCACCGCTATTGCGGCACACCCCCGCCGCGCTGTACCTGAGCGTATTGAACTGCCCTTGCGAATCCTCCCAAGTAATGGCTATCGGCACCACCGCGCACGCTGACTGTGGCTTCACCACGCTGACGATTTTCACCACGTCCAGCTTCATCCCGTATTCGTAGCCTTCACCACTGGCGCTACCTTGCCCTGGTTGGCGGCATATTACTCCATGGCTTGGCTTTGGCTTTGGCGCTGAAGGCGCGCTCCAACGTGCGGTCACCGCTGCCTTCGGCCATGGGCTTTTCCCGATAACGGTGGTCCTGCAACAGACTCTGCTGCTGCCGATCCTGAGCACAATCACTGATCTTGTCCAAATTCCGTAGGAAAAGTCTCTTCATTCAATCTGCTAAATACCCGAATAATTCTGATCGACAAAACTGGCCTACTATTCTGGATGAAATTTCCCACACCGCTTGAAGAAAAATCGATGGCGGCATTCTATCGAGCCGTTAAAGAACGCCTTTAATCAGGATATAAAACCGTCAACCGCAGATTAATGTGTACGTTTTTCCAATCCTGAAACTCCATAAACTGACACTTTCGGTAATTTTTGACCCACCACTTTTAAACTCATACAGTGGCTCCGTGCTTGATCGAGCACAAACATTCAAACAACAAGGAGTCACTACCATGGGTTACCTCGTAGGTTTCAACACCAATAAAGTTGTCGAGCTGGAAGAACATGAAGTTCCCACCGCGGAACACATTGAAGAACTGCAACTGACTGAAGTTGAACAGGCCGAAGTCGAAGCTGTTTGATTCCGGCACCTGTGGGAGCCTTCGGGCTCCCACAGGCATCATTGATAACGTTGCTTTCATCGGAGCGAACCATGAACAGTTTCCCGAGCGCCGAACGAGAACTCAGCCTTGAGCAGGCGCATCAACGTATTCACGCTGAGCTGGACAACCTGAACCTGCAGCCCGGACAACGGGTTTTGGGTCGAAAGCTTGTTGCGGTGCAGGTGTCTCTGCTGTCCGCCGACCAGCAAACTCCGGGTCACGGCGCTGGCAAAGGTGAGCTGGTCGAGGCGCAGGTAGGCGCGCTCTACGAAGCGCTGGAACATTACCTGAGTGCATATATCGGCACTCAAGACATTCAACACCTGTCGCCCGCTTATTTTTGCGCATCGCATTTATTCAAAGATGATTCTGTCCTTGCGCCGCTGATTGAACAGAACAATGCCCTGACCGCTTGCCGAACTTACACCAATATCTGTGATAACAGCACCTTTCTGTATCCGGTCATTTTATCTTCGCCCAACTATTCAGAAGCGACCTTCGCCCAGGACAGTGCCGACTACAAGGCACTGAAGCGTTACGCCTCGAACAGTGGCACTGCCATCGGCGCCAGTTATAACGAAGCACTGCTGCACGCCATCAACGAAAGTATCGAGCGCGATGCCTTGTCACTGTTTCTGCTTGAACACTTTTATTACCAGAACACCACCGCCCTGCGCCGGGTCGATCGATTGCCGGCGCACGACGAACTGGGTCAGCTATGGCTGAACGCCGAGGCAGAAACCGGCGCGGAGGTCGTACTGCTCGACATCAGCAGCGAATTTCTCCCGCGCACCTTTCTGGCGTTCGCCCTGCGTCCGGGTGAACAGCCACAGGTGTTTGGCAGCGGGTGCTCGATCAGCCCGCGCCACGCGGCCAGACGCGCACTGACCGAACTGGTGCAACTGCAACACATCGCCGCCACAGCGCAAGCCCGGCATTACCGCAGTAATGCGCAGCGACTCCTCGCCCCGTTCCCCCGACTGCTGCGTTGCTTGCGCTTCGATCTGTGCACGCTGCTTGCCCTTCGCGAACAGCAGCGTGTGACACTTCCCGAGGCGTGTCCGGAGCAGCCCCTGGCCCGGCAAATCGAACGACTGGCAACCGATCTGCAACGACACGGGCGCACCTTGGGCGTAACCCTGCTGCATCAGACCGCTCTGGGCACGACACTGGTCAACGTGGTCATTCCCGGGCTGGAACGTTTTTTTGTCGTGCTCAGCGGCAACGTCGTGGTCCCGCAGGCGCGGGGTCGCCTGCTGCAACAACGCCCGGAGGTGATGGCATGAGTCCGGCGTTGCGTCGAGAACATCAGCTTGCGCGAACGTTTGTCACGCGCACCACAGCCCCCGGGGAACTGGATCGTTTCATCGAGCCCAGAGGTCCGGGACTGCACCATCTGTTTATATTGCGCCTGAACGACGGCGACTGGGTCGGCCGCAAAATCCTCCAGCATCGCGAACCGGATGGCTGGCACCTCAGCAGTGCGCTGAAACCGTGGATGCTGCTCGGGCCGCTGCTTCAATGGCATTGGGGCGATCAGGGCCTGCTGGTGGACTTTCGCGCGGTGTCTGCGCAGCAACAGCAAGCCGCCTTTCAACGCGCACAGGCAAGCACGGACAGCGAGCTGTATTTCCCTTTTCCGGCCATGGATGAACAGGGTCGGGAGTTTGTCTGCCCAGCCGAATACTGGCAGTGTGACGCGGCGTTCGCCGACCAGTTGAATGCTGACGAGCAGCACTTGCGTGAATATTGCGCGGACCTGATCAAGACGTTCTCGCAGCCAGGCATGGTCATTCACGACCCGGCCTGTTCAACCGGTGAGTTCATCGCCACTCTGGCGCAGGCGCTGCCGGATTGCGTGTGCCTGGGGTCAGATCGTTCGGCATCGATGATCGAACATGCACGGCACCGGCATCGCGCCTCCACCGTGCGCTTCAGTCTGGCGGATGCTCGCGACACGGCAGCAGACGCAACGCCGTGCGATGTGTTGATTCTGCGTTTTCTGAACGCCGAAGTGATGACCCGCGAAGAGGCAGCACAGCTATTGCGCGACATGGCAGCCCGGGTCAGACCGCAAGGAACCATTCTGCTGTTCGGCCACACGCCGGTGCTGCCGGCTGTACCGTTCGAGGCGCAAGCGTTGAAGCTGCAGCTGCTGTCCAGCACGGCGGCCCGCACTGACCATAACGAACTGTTTCAGTTCTACCGACTGCGCAGGCTGGAGCCATGCTGAGCAACGGCTACTTCCCGACCAGCGACGGTCATCAGCTTTATTGGCAACGGCATGGTACGGCCGGCGGTGAACCGGTGTTGTTCCTGCATGGCGGCCCCGGTGGGCGCATCAGCCGGCATCATCTGGATTTTTTCGATGAGGGTCATTTCGAGATCATTCTGTTCGACCAGCGCGGTTGTGGTCGGTCTATTCCCCGGGGCGATCGAGCCAGCAACAGCACCTGGCAATGCGTCGAGGACATCGACGCCTTGCGCCAGTATTTCGGTTTCGAGCGCGTCAGCGTGCTGGGAGTTTCCTGGGGCAGCTGGCTGGCGATCCAGTACCAGCACCGATACCCGCAGCGGTTGCTGAACACCACACTGGTTTCACTGTTCGTGCCTTTCGCCGCCAATCACGCCGATTACGATGCGCGCCTGAGCAAAGCACTGATTGCTCAGGACAATGGCAGCCCTGGCGCGAACGCGCAGGATCTCTACCAGACACTCAACCACGGCGACCGCGAGCAATGCCGCCGGGCGGCGAAACAATGGTTGCTCGCCTGCCTGCACCTGAACGGCCAATCGATGCGCGCGGAGCACCTGGAAAAATTTGTCGATGACGATGCCATCGACGCGATCCATCTGGAACTGCACTACCACTGGCATCGCTATTTCTTCAGCGCCGCCGATGAACAACTGACGCTCGATGCCAACACCCTGTTGATCCAGGGCATTCGCGATGACTGGGGGATGGCCAGCGTACGCTGGTTACGCCAGCGTACCGATGTGGATTGTCGATTGCTGCAGGCCGGGCATAACGCCTTTGAACCGGGTGTACTGAAATGCGTGCGGGGCGCTTTGCTGCGGGACCGGAAGACTGAAGACACATGAACCTGCGCGCTGCAACGGCGCTGAAGACGGCAAAGAAAACGGCACCCAAAGGTGCCGTTCACATTCAGCGCTGCATGATCACTTGCGCGCATCCGCCCACGACTTCAGCAGTTCGTTGTAGCTCACGGTCTCGCCCTTCGGCTTCTCGTTGGCCAGTTTCGGTTTCGGTGCGCCCGGCTGATCAAACCAGTATTGCGCGTCACGTTCCGGGTTCATCTTCGGTGCGCACACCGCCTGGGCCTTGGAGCGTTCGAGGCGGGTCATGATCGCGTCCTGATCCTTGGCCAGGCCGTCCAGCGCCTGTTGCGGAGTCTTCTCGCCGCTGGCCGCTTCGGCGATGTGGCTCCACCACAGTTGCGCCAGACGCGGATAGTCCGGCACGTTGGTCCCGGTCGGGGTCCATTGCACGCGGGCCGGGCTGCGGTAGAACTCCACCAGACCACCGAGTTTAGGCGCCAGATCGGTCATCGCCTGCGAGTTGATGTCCGACTCGCGAATCGGCGTCAGGCCGACGATGGTTTTCTTCAGCGACACGGTTTTCGAGGTGACGAACTGAGCGTACAGCCACGCCGCGAGTTTCTGTTTCTCAGGCGTGGATTTCATGAACGTCCACGAACCCACGTCCTGATAACCGAGCTTCATGCCCTCCTCCCAATACGGCCCGCGCGGCGACGGCGCCATGCGCCATTTCGGCGTGCCGTCGGCGTTGACCACCGGCAGGCCCGGTTTGGTCATGTCGGCGGTGAACGCGGTGTACCAGAAGATCTGCTGGGCGATGTTGCCCTGCGACGGCACCGGGCCGGACTCGGAGAAGGTCATGCCGGCCGCTTCCGGTGGCGCGTACTTTTTCAGCCAGTCGACGTATTTGGTGGTGGCGAACACCGCGGCCGGGCCATTGGTGTCGCCGCCACGGGTCACGCTGGAGCCGACCGGGTGGCAGTCCTCGACGCGAATCCCCCACTCGTCCACCGGCAAGCCATTGGGCAGACCCTTGTCGCCGCCGCCGGCCATGGAGAACCAGGCATCGGTGAATCGCCAGCCCAGCGACGGGTCTTTCTTGCCGTAGTCCATGTGCCCGTAGACGCGCTTGCCGTCGATTTCCTTGACGTCTTCGCTGAAGAATTGCGCGATGTCTTCATAAGCCGACCAGTTCACCGGCACGCCCAATTCATAACCGTACTTCTCCTTGAACCTGGCTTTCAGGTCTGGCCGCTCGAACCAGTCGGCGCGGAACCAGTACAGATTGGCGAACTGCTGGTCGGGCAGTTGATAGAGCTTGCCGTCCGGTGCGGTGGTGAACGAGGTGCCGATAAAGTCCTTGAGATCGAGGGTCGGCGAGGTGAAGTTCTTGCCTTCGTTGGCCATCAGGTCGGTAAGGGATTCGGTCTTGCCGTAACGAAAGTGCGTACCGATCAAGTCCGAGTCGTTGACCCAGCCGTCGTAGATGTTCTTGTCCGACTGCATCACCGTTTGCATCTTCTCGACCACGTCGCCTTCCTGCAGCAGGTCATGGGTAAGCTTGATCCCGGTGATTTCGGTGAAGGCCTTGGCCAGCACCTTCGACTCGTATTCGTGGGTGGTCAGGGTCTCGGAAACCACTTTGATTTCCATGCCGCGAAACGGCTCGGCGGCCTTGATGAACCACTTCAATTCTTCGAGCTGCTGATCCGCCGTCAGGGTCGACGGCTTGAATTCGCTGCCGATCCACTTTTTCGCCGCGTCCTCGTAGGCATCGGCCCAGGCAGATGCGCTCAAACCGCTGAGTGCCAGCAAGGCTGCCAATGAAATGCTATGTCGCAGCTTATTGTTTTTGTCGAACATAGAGACCTCCAGTTTGAGTTACGGAGCACGATTGCCGAGCGACCCGGCTAGCCCCAGCGCATCACAACCAACAGCCACACCAGAGACAGCGCGGACGCTACCCAGATGCTCCATTCGGTGGCGCCGATTACCAGCAGATGCAGGTAGGCGCTGCCGAGAAGACCGATAAACAAGCGATCACCACGGGTGGTGGCAATCGGCAGAAATCCGCGCCGCAGAATGCTCGGCGAGCGCAATTCCCAAGTGGTCATGCCCACCAGCACCAGGCCGATGGCGATAAAGAACCCCGCTGTGGGGGTGGTCCAGCTCATCCATTCCATCATGCGTTCCTCAGACCCGACCGAGGGCAAAGCCCTTGGCCACGTGGTTGCGAACAAACCAGATCACCAGCATGCCCGGGAGGATAGTCAACACCCCCGCCGCCGCCAGCACGCCCCAGTCGATCCCCGAGGCGGATACGGTACGGGTCATCACGGCGGCAATCGGCTTGGCGTTGACCGAGGTCAGCGTGCGCGCCAGCAGCAGTTCGACCCAGGAAAACATGAAGCAGAAAAACGCCGTGACACCGATCCCGGAACCGATCAGCGGGAGGAAAATCTTCACGAAAAATTTGGGGAAACTGTAACCGTCGATGTAGGCGGTTTCGTCGATTTCCTTGGGCACACCGGACATGAAGCCTTCAAGAATCCACACCGCCAGCGGCACGTTGAACAGGCAGTGCGCCAGCGCCACGGCGATGTGTGTGTCGAACAGCCCGATCGATGAATACAACTGGAAGAACGGCAGCAGAAACACCGCCGGCGGCGCCATGCGGTTGGTCAACAGCCAGAAGAACAGATGCTTGTCGCCGAGAAAGCGATAGCGCGAAAACGCGTAGGCCGCCGGCAACGCCACCGTCAGCGATATCACTGTGTTCAACGTGACGTAATACAGCGAGTTGAGATAGCCGGTGTACCAGCTCGGGTCGGTGAAGATCACCTTGTAGTTCGCCAGCGTGAAGTGCTGCGGGAACAGGGTCAGACCGCCGAGGATTTCCGTGTTGCTCTTGAACGACATGTTCAGCAGCCAGTAGATCGGCACCAGCAGAAAGAGGATGTAGAGCAGCAGCACGATCAGCTTTTTCTTGTTCATGGCCGGGCCTCAGCGGTTGGCATCGTTGTGGGTCATGGCCGTGTAGAACAGCCACGACACCAGCAGGATGATCAGGAAGTACACCAGCGAAAACGCCGCTGCCGGCCCCAGGTCGAACTGGCCGACCGCCATTTGCGTCAGGGTCTGACTGAGGAACGTCGTCGAGTTGCCCGGCCCGCCACCGGTGAGCACGAACGGCTCGGTGTAGATCATGAAGCTGTCCATGAAGCGCAACATCACCGCGATCAGCAGCACGCTTTTCAGCTTCGGCAACTGGATATGGCGGAAAACCGCCCAGTTCGACGCCCGGTCGATGCGCGCCGCCTGGTAGTACACGTCGGGAATCGCACGCAGCCCGGAAAAACACAGCAACGCCACCAGCGAGGTCCAGTGCCAGACGTCCATCACCAGCACCGTGACCCAGGCGTCCATGGTGTTGGCCGCGTAGTTGTAGCTGATGCCCAGCGCATTCAGGCTCGAACCGAGCAGGCCGATGTCGGCGCGGCCGAAGATCTGCCAGATGGTGCCGACCACGTTCCACGGGATCAGCAACGGAATCGCCAGGATGATCAGCACCACCGACGACCAGCGGCCCTTGGTCGGCATGGTCAGGGCGATGGCGATGCCCAGCGGGATTTCGATCAGCAGCACGCAGGCCGAATAGATGAACTGGCGCAGCAACGAATCATGCAGGCGCGGATCGAGCAGCACCTGCTTGTACCAGTCGGCACCGACGAAGTAGCGGCTGGACTGGTCGAAAATGTCCTGCACCGAGTAGTTGACCACGGTCATCATCGGGATCACCGCGCTGAACGCCACCAGCAGAAACACCGGCAACACCAGCCACCAGGCCTTGTTGTTCTGCACCTTGTTCATGGCTGCACCTCGCTCGGCTCGCTGTCTTCCAGAAGGAACTCGTCGGCATAGACCATCAGCCACTGCGCCGGAAAACTGATGTACGCCGTGCCCTGCGGCACCGGCTTGTCTTCGCTCAGGCGCACCTTGAGCGGCGCGCCGTCGAGATCGAGGGTGAGGATCTTGTAGGTGCCGAGGTCTTCCACGTGTGCGACCCTGGCCTGCATCGCGTCATCAAACGGCTCATCCCACACATGAATGAACTCGGGGCGGATGCCGACCTTCAGATTTTTCCACTGACCGTGTTCGATACGGCGCTGCAAGGCGTCGGACAGTGGCAGATGCGTCGAGGCGAAACCAACGCCGCCTGGCTGCGGCTGCACCTCGATCAGGTTCATGCCGGGGCTGCCGATGAAGTAGCCGACAAAAGTGTGGCTCGGCCGTTCGAACAATTCCCGTGGCGTGCCGAACTGCACGATCTGCCCGCCGTACATCACCGCGATCTTGTCGGCGAAGGTCGAGGCTTCCAGTTGGTCGTGGGTGACGTAGACCATGGTGATGTTGAACTGCTCGTGGATCTGCTTGAGCTTGCGCCGCAGCTTCCACTTCAGGTGCGGGTCGATCACCGTCAGCGGCTCATCGAACAGGATCGCCGAGACGTCGTCGCGCACCAGGCCACGGCCCATGGAAACTTTCTGTTTTTCGTCGGCGGTGAGGTTGCGCGCCTTCTTGCTCAGCAGGTTCTGCAGGTCGAGGACTTCAGCAATTTCCTGCACCTTGCTGTGCACTTTCGCCTCAGCCATGCCCTGATTTCTCAGGGGGAAGGCGAGGTTGTCGAACACCGTCATGGTGTCGTAGACCACCGGGAACTGGAACACCTGGGCGATGTTGCGTTTCTCCGGGGTCAGCTCGTTGACCGCTTTGCCATCGAACAGCACATGCCCCTGCGAGGGGCTGAGCAGGCCGGAAATGATGTTGAGCAAGGTCGATTTGCCGCAACCCGACGGGCCGAGCAAGGCAAAGGCGCCGCCCTGCTCCCAGATGTGATCCATTTCGCGGATCGCGTAATCCTCCGGCCCGCCCGGCTGCTTGCTGTAGCTGTGGGCGAGGTGCTGCAAACGGATTTCGGCCATCAGGCAACCCTCGCGACACGCCGGCCCGGTGCCTGCACCAGACGGCCCTGCGCATCGAACACGAACAGTTTATGGGTCGGGATGTAGATGCGGATCGGCGCATCGACGTCGTACTCATGTACCCCGGGCAGGTGCAGCACCAACAGGAAATGCTCGTTGCGCACATGCAGAAAGGTTTCCGAGCCGCTGATCTCCGCCACTTCGACGGTGACCGCCAGTTCCAGATCGTCATCGTTGCTCGGCACCAGCGAGATATGGCTGGGGCGCACGCCGAAGCGGTATTCGCCCTCACCCACCGGGCGCAGGTCGACGTTCAACGGAAAGTGCACGAAATTGGCGAAGCTGACCTCGTTGCCGGCGATGCGTCCTGGCATCAGGTTGATCGGCGGTTCGGAGAACAACTCCGCCGCCAGCACGCTTTGCGGCTGATGGTAGACCGCCGTTGACGGGCCACTCTGGATCACCCGGCCCTCGTGCAGAATAGTCGTGGTGCCGCCCAGCGCCAGCGCTTCGTTGGGTTCGGTGGTGGCGTAAATCGCGATGGTGTGGCGCAGCTTGAACAGTTCGCGCATTTCCTGACGCAGCTCTTCGCGCAGCTTGTAGTCGAGGTTGACCAGCGGCTCGTCGAACAGGATCAGCTCGGCATCCTTGACCAGCGCCCGGGCCATCGCCGTGCGCTGCTGCTGACCGCCGGACAGTTCCAGCGGATAGCGCTGCAGAAACTTCTCGATGCGCAGCATCTTCGCGGTTTCCAGCACCTTGCTCTGGATAATTTCTTTCGAGACCCCGGCCTGACGCAACGGCGAGGCGATGTTCTCGAACACGGTCATGGTCGGGTAATTGATGAACTGCTGATAGACCATCGACACGTTGCGCAGGCGCACCGGGCGCTGGGTGACGTCGACGCCGTTCATCAGGATGCGCCCGCTGTCAGGTTTGTCCAGACCGGCCATCAGGCGCATCAGACTGGTCTTGCCGGACAGCGTGCGCCCGAGCAAAACGTTGAAGGATCCGGGTTCGAAAGTCAGGCAGGCATCGTCGATCCAGATCTGGCCCTCGACGGTACGGCTGACGTGCTCCAGGGTGAGTGACATGGCTCGGCCTTTTTATTATTGGAGTCAAGCGACCTGTGCAGTAGAGCGACATTCGTGCCAAAAATGGCAAGTGCTTGATTTGTGATGAAAAGTGCCGAAAACGCAGGGAACGGGCGTTCATTGCTGAACACTTTTGAACAGTCTGGCGATTGACAATGAACAATAGTGAACAACACTCTATGAACGCTTTTTGCCCCGATCTTGATAGCGAGTGGTTCCACTGTGGGAGCGGGCTTGCTCGCGAATGCAGTGGATCATTCAGCCGATTCGTTGATTGACACACCGCATTCGCGAGCAAGCCCGCTCCCACAGTTGATCTGCGTTGTGGTCAAGATTCGGGTTCATAACAATAATAAAAACGCTGCAGCAGAGGCCCATCGCCATGCCCGCACCCGCCCCGCCGCTGTCCCATGACGCAATCGTCCAGACTTCCTGGCAACGTTGCCGCGCCTTCGGTCTTGACCACCAGAGCACCCCGGCTTTCGATCAATTACCGGCCGCCGGCATCGCGCAGTTGCTCGACCGTCATCACTCGCTGGTGCAGACCACCCATCAGGAAGTGCTGCCGTATTACGAGAACATCCTGAGCAATTCCAATTGCCTGATCATGCTCGCCGACCATCAGGGCCAGGTGCTGACGTCGTGGGGCACTCAGCGTTTTATCGAGCCCAATCTGGCCCGCGGCTTTCGTGCCGGTGCGAGCTGGATCGAGCGTTCGAGCGGTACCAATGCGATTGGCACCGCGCTGGCTTGCGAGCAGGCGGTGCACATCGAACACGATGAACATTTTCTCAAGGCCAACCGCTTCATGACCGGGTCGGCGGCGCCGATTTTCGATGCCGAGCGCAAAGTCATCGCGGTGCTCGACGTGTCCAGCGACAGCTACCTGCCGCCCTCGCACACCCTGGGCATGGTCAAGATGATGAGCCAGACCGTGGAGAACCGGCTGATCCTCAACCTGTTCCACGGCCAACACTTTCAACTGACCTTCAACACCGGATTGAACAACCTCGACAGTCAGTGGGCCGGGCTGCTGATATTCGATGAGAGCGGGCAAGTACTGTCGGCCAACCGCCGCGCGGACAATCTGCTGGGCGTGCGCCTGTCGCGGGTCAGCGTTGAAAGTCTGTTCAATGTGTCGCTGCTGGAACTGATCAACCAGCCCGACGGCTTGCCGTTCGCCCTGCAGACCTCGGGGCGCAACCGCTTCCAGTGCTTGTTGAAGCGACCGCAACAGGCGCCGATTCAGGCGCGGGTATTCGCCGAGTCCAAACCCGCCGCTGCGCCGAGCAAAGCGCCGGGGACGATCAGTCTCAACACCCTGCACTTCGGCGACAGTCGTGTGGAAAAAGCCGTACGCCAGGCCGAACGCCTGCTGGAAAAAGACATCCCGCTGCTGATCCACGGCGAAACCGGGGTCGGCAAAGAGGTGTTCGTCAAAGCCTTGCATCAGGCCAGTTCGCGGAGCAAACAGGCGTTCATTGCCGTCAACTGCGCGGCGATCCCCGCCGAACTGGTGGAATCGGAACTGTTCGGCTACGAGAAAGGCGCATTCACCGGCGCCAATCAGAAAGGCAGCATCGGCCTGATCCGCAAGGCCGACAAAGGCACCCTCTTCCTCGACGAAATCGGCGACATGCCGCTGCCGACCCAAGCGCGGTTGCTGAGGGTGCTGCAGGAGCGCTGCGTGCAACCGGTAGGCAGCAGCGAACTGTTCCCGGTGGATTTGCGGATTATTTCGGCGACCAACCGCTCCTTGCGCGAACAGGTGCAACTGGGGCGGTTTCGCGAGGATTTGTATTACCGCATTGGCGGGCTGACCCTTGAGCTGCCGCCATTGCGCGAGCGCAGCGATAAACAGGCGCTGTTCAAACGGCTATGGGAGCAGCACCGCGAACCGACCCAATGGGCCGGACTGAGCCGCGAGGTGCTGGAGCTGTTCGAGCGCCATCCGTGGCCGGGGAATTTGCGTCAGGTCAGCAGCGTGATGCAGGTGGCGCTGGCGATGGCCGAGGAACAGCCGGTGCGGCCGGAGCACTTGCCGGATGATTTTTTTGTTGATCTGGAGATGGAGCCGGTGGAGAGCGCGGTGCCGCTGGGGGTTGATCTGAATGATGGTGAAGCGCTGAACCGAGAGCTGAAGGCTTCCGGGGGCAATATTTCTCATTTGGCGCGGCGGTTGGGGGTTAGTCGCAATACGCTTTATAAAAGATTGAGGCAGGCTGAGTGATGTAGTGGTTGGGCGGGCCTCATCGCTGGCAAGCCAGCTCCCACAAGGATTGATGGCGCACCGCAGATGTGTGAGCTCCGAAGAAACCTGTGGGAGCTGGCTTGCCAGCGATGAGGCCCGCTCTGTCACCGCAGAATCCAGATGCAACAGACAAACAAAAACCCGCACTAGGCGGGTTTTGTTTTGAAGCAGATCAGGCGGTCAGTCAGCCAGACGCCAGGTCGTGCCACCCTTGCCGTCTTCCAGCACCACGCCCATGGCGGTGAGCTGGTCGCGGATGCGGTCGGATTCGGCCCAGTCCTTGGCGGCGCGTGCCGCCAGACGCGCGGCAATCAGCGCGTCGACTTCAGCCGCATCGACCCGCCCTTCGGCGCCGGCCTGCAGGAAGTCGTCGGCTTCCAGTTGCAACACACCGAGCACGCTGGCCAGTTCTTTCAGACGTGCCGCCAGACCGGCCGCCGCGTCGAGATCGCTCTCGCGCAGGCGGTTGATCTCACGGACCATCTCGAACAGCACCGCACAGGCTTCCGGCGTGCCGAAGTCGTCGTTCATCACCGTGGTGAAACGCTCGACGAAGGCTTCGCCGCCGGCCGGGGCCACGCTCGGCAGGCCTTTCAACGCGTGGTAGAAACGATCGAGGGCGCCCTTGGCGTCCTTGAGGTTGTCTTCCGAGTAGTTGATCGCGCTGCGGTAATGGCTCGACACCAGCAGGTAACGCACGACTTCCGGGTGGTACTTGTCGAGCACGTCGCGAATGGTGAAGAAGTTGTTCAGGGACTTGGACATCTTCTCGCCATTGATGCGAATCATGCCGCAATGCATCCACGCGTTGGCGTAGGTCTTGCCGGTGGCCGCTTCGCTCTGGGCGATTTCGTTTTCATGGTGCGGAAATTCGAGGTCGCTGCCGCCGCCATGAATGTCGAAAGTCTCGCCGAGGCAGCAGGTGGACATCACCGAGCACTCGATGTGCCAGCCCGGACGCCCGGCGCCCCACGGCGATTCCCAGCTTGGCTCGCCCGGCTTGGCGGCTTTCCACAGCACGAAGTCCAGCGGGTCTTCCTTGGACTCGTCGACTTCGATGCGCGCACCGATGCGCAGGTCTTCGATCTTCTTGCGCGACAGCTTGCCGTAGCCCATGAATTTGGCGACGCGGTAGTACACGTCGCCATTGCCCGGAGCGTAAGCGTAGCCCTTGTCGATCAGGGTCTGGATCATCGCGTGCATGCCCGCAATGTGATCCGTGGCACGCGGCTCCATGTCCGGCTTCTTGATGTTCAGGCGCGCTTCGTCTTCGTGCATCGCGGCGATCATGCGCTCGGTCAACGCTTCGAACGACTCACCGTTCTCGCGGGCACGATTGATGATCTTGTCGTCGATGTCGGTGATATTGCGCACGTAGGTCAAATCGTAACCGCTGAAGCGCAACCAGCGCGTCACCAGGTCGAACGCGACCATGCTGCGCCCGTGGCCGAGGTGGCAGTAGTCGTACACGGTCATGCCGCACACGTACATGCGCACCTTGTTGCCATCCAGCGGCTTGAAGACTTCTTTGCTCTTGGTGAGCGTGTTGTAGATCGTCAGCACTTTAAATTTCCTTGACGCGAATCACTGGCCCCACGAATCACGCAGGGTCACGGTACGGTTGAATACCGGCTGACCTGGTTTCGAATCCTTGATGTCGGCGACGAAGTAGCCTTCGCGCTCGAACTGGAAACGGTCTTCCGGCTGTGCATCGCCCAACGAGGGTTCGGCACGACAACCGGTCAGCACTTGCAGTGAGTCAGGGTTGATGTTGTCGAGGAAACTCGCGCTGTCTTCGGCCTTCTCCGGGTTCGGCGAGCGGAACAGGCGATCGTACAGACGCACTTCGCACTCGATGCTGGCAGCGGCCGGCACCCAGTGGATCACGCCCTTGACCTTGCGGCCTTCAGGGTTCTTGCCCAGGGTGTCCGGGTCGTACGAGCAACGCAGCTCGACGATATTGCCGTCGGCGTCCTTGATCGCTTCGTCGGCACGGATCACGTAGCTGCCGCGCAGACGCACTTCGCCGTTCGGCTCCAGGCGCTTGTAGCCCTTTGGCGGCTCTTCCATGAAGTCATCGCGGTCGATGTAGATTTCACGGGCGAACGGCAGTTTGCGCACGCCGAGTTCTTCTTTCTGCGGGTGACGCGGCAGTTCGAGGTTCTCGACCTGGTCTTGCGGGTAGTTGGTGATCACCACCTTCAACGGACGCAGCACGCACATCGCGCGCGGCGCGTTCGCGTCGAGGTCCTGACGGATGCTGAATTCGAGCATGCCGAAATCGACCACGCCGTCGGAACGGTTGGTGCCGATCATGTCGCAGAAGTTGCGGATCGACGTCGGGGTGTAGCCACGGCGGCGGAAGCCCGACAGCGTCGACATGCGCGGATCGTCCCAACCGTTGACGTGCTTCTCGTCAACCAGTTGCTTGAGCTTGCGCTTGCTGGTGATGGTGTAGTTCAGGTTCAGGCGGCTGAACTCGTACTGGCGCGGGTGCGCCGGCACTGGCAACGCGTCGAGGAACCACTCGTACAGCGGACGATGGCTTTCGAACTCGAGGGTGCAGATCGAGTGGGTGATGCCTTCGATGGCGTCCGACTGACCGTGGGTGAAGTCGTAGTTCGGGTAGATGCACCACTTGTCACCGGTCTGGTGGTGATGGGCGTGGCGGATGCGGTACATGATCGGGTCGCGCAGGTTCATGTTCGGCGAGGCCATGTCGATCTTCGCGCGGAGCACGCGGGCGCCGTCCGGGAACTCACCGGCGCGCATGCGGGCGAACAGGTCGAGGTTGTCTTCCACCGAACGGTCGCGGAACGGGCTGTTCTTGCCCGGCTCGGTCAGCGTGCCACGGTATTCCTTGGCCTGCTCAGGGGTCAGATCATCGACGTAGGCCTTGCCGGCCTTGATCAGTTCCACCGCCCAGTCGTGCAACTGGTCGAAATACTGCGAGGCGTAGCGCACTTCGCCGGACCACTCGAAACCCAGCCATTTGACGTCGGATTCGATCGCGTCGATGTATTCCTGGTCTTCCTTGGCCGGGTTGGTGTCGTCGAAACGCAGGTGCGTGACGCCGCCGAACTCCTGGGCCAGGCCGAAGTTCACACAGATCGACTTGGCGTGGCCGATGTGCAGGTAGCCGTTGGGCTCAGGCGGAAAACGGGTGACGATCTGGGTGTGCTTGCCCGAGTCCAGGTCTGCCTGGATGATCGGCCGCAGGAAATTGACCGGCACGGCAGGGCCGGACTTGGCATTCGAGGTAGGGTCGACAGTGGGCTTGCTCATAGGATCCTTGACTTACTGGTGCGCGGCCGCAGTGGGGGCCAGACAAAACAAAGCCGCTATCATAGCCGATGCTGTCAAGGGGCTGACAGAGCAAGGCCTGTAAAGCAGCGCAATTAATCGCCGGGATGTGAAAAACAGCCTCGAAATTCGCGCCTGTCACGCTAAACTGCGCACCTTGGCCGAAGCAGGCTGAACCGGTTTCGGTCCTCAGTGTCCGAAAACCACGAATTCCCTAGAAGAGTAGCGATCATGACTCAAGTCAAACTGACCACCAACTATGGCGACATCATCATCGAACTGAACGCTGAAAAGGCGCCTGTCACCACCGCCAACTTCATCGAATACGTCAAGAAAGGTCACTACGAGAACGTCGTGTTCCACCGTGTGATCAAGGGTTTCATGATCCAGGGCGGCGGTTTCGAGCCTGGCATGCAGGAAAAGAAAGACAAGAGCCCGAGCATCCAGAACGAAGCCGACAACGGTCTGAAGAACGACAAGTACACCATCGCCATGGCCCGTACCATGGACCCGCATTCGGCTTCGGCGCAGTTCTTCATCAACGCCTCCGACAACAGCTTCCTCAACCACACCGCCAAGACCGCTCAGGGCTGGGGCTACGCCGTGTTCGGTAAAGTGGTTGCCGGTACCGATGTCGTCGACAAGATCGAAGGCGTAGCCACCACTTCCAAGGCCGGTCACCAGGACGTGCCGAAAGACGACGTGATCATCGAGAAAGCCGAGATCATCGAAGCGTGATATTGCTGATTTCAGACTTGCATCTGGAAGAGGAGCGCCCGGACATTACCCGGGCGTTTCTGGATTTGCTCGCCGGACGCGCCCGCTCGGCGAGTGCGTTGTACATTCTCGGCGACTTTTTCGAGGTGTGGATTGGCGACGACGCCATGACACCCTTCCAGCGCTCCATCTGCCAGGCTCTGCGCCAATTGAGCGACAGCGGCACGGCGATTTTTCTGATGCACGGCAATCGCGACTTCCTGCTCGGCAAGGCCTTCTGCAAGGAAGCCGGCTGCACGCTGTTGAAGGACCCGAGTGTCGCGCAGTTTTACGGCGAGCCGGTACTGCTGATGCATGGCGACAGCCTGTGCACCCGCGACGTCGGCTATATGAAGCTGCGGCGCTACCTGCGCAATCCGATCACCCTGTTCATCCTGCGCCATCTGCCGCTGAGCACTCGCCATAAACTGGCGCGCAAGCTGCGCAGCGAAAGCCGTGCGCAAACGCGGATGAAGGCCAATGACATTGTTGATGTCACACCCGAGGAAATTCCGCGGGTGATGCAGCAGTTCGGGGTGAAAACCCTGATCCACGGCCACACCCATCGTCCGGCGATCCACAAGCTGCAGCTCGGCGAGCAGGCGGCGAAGCGGATTGTACTGGGGGATTGGGATCGGCAGGGCTGGGCGTTGCAGGTGGATGAGAGCGGGTTTGCGTTGGCGCCGTTTGATTTTGTTCCGCCAGCGGCTTTGCCTGCCCCCATGAACTGAAAGCCAGAATCAAAAGATCGCAGCCTTCGGCAGCTCCTACAGGGAAATGCATTCCAATGTAGGAGCTGCCGAAGGCTGCGATCTTTTAGCAATCACCGCACAATCAATGCCCGGAAGCTGCCGGCCCCGCCTTCGCCGCAAACGGCGGTTTCGCCAGCCACACAATCAGTATCAACCCCATGAACCCCCAACCCAGCAACGTGAAGTAATCCACGGTGGAGAGCATGTACGCCTGGCTGGTGAGGATTTGGTCCATCTGCGCGTACGCCGACTGGCTGGCGCCGCCCAGATGGTTCAGGGTCTCGCGGGTTGCCGGCTCGTAGGTGCTGATGCTTTCGCTCATGTAGGCATGGTGCTGATCGGCGCGGCGGATCCAGATCCACGTGGTCAGCGATGCCGCGAAGCTGCCGCCCAGGGTCCGCAGGAAGGTCGCCAGGCCGGCGCCGTCGGCGATCTGGCTCGGCGGAAGGTCGGACATCAGGATGCTCAGGGTCGGCATGAAGAACAGCGCCACACCAATGCCCATGAACAGTTGCACCAGAGCGATGTGCTGGAAGTCCACCTCGTTGGTGAACCCGGCGCGCATGAAGCAGCTCAGGCCAATCGCGAGGAACGCCAGCCCGGCCAGCAGGCGCAGGTCGAACTTGTGCGCGTACTTGCCGACAAACGGCGACAGCAGCACCGGCAGAATCCCGATCGGCGCCACGGCCAGACCGGCCCAGGTCGCGGTGTAGCCCATCTGCGTCTGCAGCCATTGCGGCAGAATCAGGTTGATGCCGAAGAACCCGGCGTAACCCAGCACCAGCACCAGCGTGCCGACCCGGAAATTGCGGTAGGCGAACAGCCGCAGGTTGACCACCGGATGCTGATCAGTCATTTCCCAGATCACGAACACCGCCAGCGCGATCACCGAAATCGCCGCGCCGATGATGATGAAGTTCGATTCGAACCAGTCCAGGTCATTGCCCTTATCGAGGATCACCTGCAGCGCGCCGACGCCGATGATCAGGCTGATCAGCCCGACGTAATCCATCGGCTGACGGCTGGTTTCCACCGGACGCTTGGCCAGTTGCGAACGCACCACCATCACCGCAAAGATGCCGATCGGTACGTTGATGAAGAAGATCCACGGCCAGCTGTAGCTGTCGGTAATCCAGCCACCGAGAATCGGCCCGGCAATCGGCGCCACCACCGTGACCATCGCCAGCAACGCCAGGGCCATGCCGCGCCTCGCGGGGGGATAGACCGCAATCAGCAGCGTCTGGGTCATCGGGTACAGCGGCCCGGCCACCAGACCTTGCAGTACACGGAAGCCGATCAGCTCGGGCATCGAAGTGGAGATACCGCAAAGGAACGAGGCCAGCACAAACAGGATGGTGGCCCAGAGAAACAGCTTCACCTCGCCGAAACGTCGACTGAGCCAGCCGGTCAGCGGCAGCGCAATCGCGTTACTCACGGCAAACGAGGTGATCACCCAGGTGCCCTGCTCCGAACTCACCCCGAGGTTGCCGGAGATCGTCGGCAGCGCCACGTTGGCGATGGTGGTGTCGAGCACTTGCATGAACGTCGCCAGCGACAGGCCGATGGTGCTGAGCAACAGGCTGGGCGGCGTGAAAGAGGCGTTATTGCTCATTGTGAATCCTATGAAGCCGGGTTGACGCCGTGTCTGTTACAGACACAGCCACCTTTTTTGAAGGAGTGAGCCTTTGTGGTGAGGGGATTTATCCCCGATGGGTCGCGGAAGCGGCCCTCTGTTTATTCACAAAAGCAGGGCCTGCTGCGCAGTCCATCGGGGATAAATCCCCTCACCACAGATCATCCTGAATCCCTTCACCATCAAGACTGTTCCTACAAAGGTGCGGACTCGGGATCAGCGTTGCGCGGTCTTGCTGGCGGCAGCGCTGTTGTCGTGGATCAGCTGCGCAATCATCGCGTCGGCTTCGGCCAGTTGGCGGTCGTAGACGTTGGTGCTGAACGAGGCCTTTTGCGGCGGTTGCTGCGCCAGCACCGGGCCGCTCTGGTCGTGCAGGTTCACTTCAACGTTGGTCGACAGACCGACCCGCAGCGGGTGTTTAGCCAACTCTTCGGCGTTGACGTGAATCCGCACCGGCACACGCTGCACGATCTTGATCCAGTTGCCGGTGGCGTTCTGCGCCGGCAGCAAGGCAAACGCGCTGCCGGTACCGGCGCCGAGGCTGTCGACGGTGCCGCTGTACTTCACGCTGCTGCCATAGATGTCGGACTCGATGTCCACCGGCTGACCAATACGCATGTCACGCAGCTGGGTTTCCTTGAAGTTGGCGTCGATCCACAGCTGATCCAGCGGAATCACCGCCATCAGCGCAGTGCCCGGCTGCACCCGTTGACCGAGTTGCACGGTGCGCTTGGCGACGTAACCGGTGACCGGCGCGATCAGCGTACTGCGCGCGTTGGTCAGGTAGGCCTGGCGCAATTCGGCAGCGGCGGCCATCACGTCCGGATGCGAGGAAATCACGGTGTCATCGACCAGCGCGCTGGTGGTTTTCAGTTGCTGCTTGGCGTTGGCCAGGGCGTTTTGCGCCGAGGTCAGGTCGTCGCGGGCGTGGGACAGTTCTTCCTGGGAAATCGCCCCGCCCTGCGCCAGGTTCTTCCGGCGGTTGTAGTTGTCCTGGGCTTTCTGCACTTCCGCCTGTTGCGCGTTGACCTGGGCTTTCATGCCATCGACGTTACTGTACAGGCCGCGGACCTGACGCACGGTGCGCGCGAGTTTCGCCTGGGCGCTTTGCAGACCGACTTCGGCGTCGTTCGGGTCGAAGTTGACCAGCACCTGACCTTCGTGGACCAGATCACCATCGTCAGCACCGATGCTGACCACGGTGCCGGTGACCAACGGGGTGATTTCCACCACGTTGCCGTTGACGTAGGCGTCGTCGGTGCTTTCGCTGAAGCGTCCGATGAATTCGTGATAGGCCCAGACGCCAGCACCGGCGAGCAGGACCACGAGGGCCAGCACCAGCAGCATCACTTTGCGCTTGCGTGGATTGCCGGTGTCCTGAGTGTTGTCTTGAGTTTGTGTGTTTTCGGCAGTGGCCATGACAAATACCTGAATTAGTTGTGCGGTGTGGCTGGGATGGCGTTGGCTGCGGTCAGGGTGTCACCCTGGAAGCCGCCGCCCAGCGCTTGCATCAGTTGAATCGACAGGTCGATCTGCTCGGCATTGAGGGTCGCCAGTTGACGCTGGGCCTGCAGCAATTGCTGCTCGATGCTGAGCACGTCCAGGTAGTTGCCGATGCCGGAACCGTAACGCTGGACGACGGTGTTGTAAGAGTCCTGAGCAATGTCGGTGGCGTGTTGTTGCGCGCCGATCTGCCGGCCGATATCGCGCAGCTGGTTGATCGTGTCGCTGACATCGCCCAGGGCTTTCACCAGGCTTTTGTTGTACTGCGCCACCGCCAGGTCGTAATCGGCGTCGCGCGCATCGAGGTTGGCGCGCAGGCGTCCGCCGTCGAAGATCGGCACCGAGATGGTCGGGGCTATGTTGAAGAAGCGACTGGCTGAGCCGAACATCGCGTCACCCAGCAGGGATTCGGCACCGGCGGATGCCGTCAGGTTGAGGTTCGGGTAGAAGCGGGTTTTCGCCGAGTCGATGTCCTTGCTCGCCGCTTCCACGCGCCAGCGCGCGGCGACCAGATCCGGACGCCGACCGAGCAGTTCCGCCGGCAAAACCGATGGAACGGCCACGGCGCTGGCCTGCAAGACTTTCGGCCGGGCGATTTCGTTGCCACGGTCCGGCCCTTTGCCAAGCAATACGGCCAGAGCGATTTTCGCGCTGTTCAAGCGCTTTTCCGCATCGATCAGGCTGGCTTCGGAGCTGGCCTCAAGGCTTTGCGTTTGCTGGAACTGGTACTGGCTGTCGATCCCGGCGCTCAAGCGGCGCTGGCTGAGATCCAGCATCTGTCTGGTGCGCTTGAGGTCTTCGTTGGCCAGGTCATAGACGATGTGCGCCTGACCCAGATCGCTGTAAGCTCGGGCTACATCGGCGGCGAGGGTCAACTGTGCGGCCTGGCGGTCGACTTCGGCGGCGCGGGCCTGACCGAGTGCCGCTTCCCAGGCATCACGCTGACCGCCCCACAGGTCGAAGTTGTAATTGAAACCGGCGCTGACGTTACGCACGGTGGCGTAGGCATCGCCCTGCCCGCGCGGGTCCTGATCCTTGGCCAGGCGCGAACGGCTGATGCCGGCGCTGGCGTCGAGGGTCGGATAACGCTCGGCATCGGCGGCGTACGCGGCGGCGCTGGCCTGATGCGCGCGGGCTTCGGCGATCTGCATGTCCGGGCTGTCGCGCAGCGCTTCGCGGATCAGACCGTCGAGCTGCGGATCGCCGAGGCTGGTCCACCAGTCGTTCTTCGGCCACGCGGCCGGCGACAGGCTCACGCCGTTGAGGGACTGGCTGGCGTTGAGGCTTTTCGCCTCAAGGCGTTGGCCCTGAGTGTTGAGGCCGCTGTAGTTGGCGCAGCCGGCGAGGATCATCGCCGACAGCACCAGGGTTAGGCTGCTGCGCAAGGTTTTACCGCTCATTGTGTTCACCCAGGCGCTGGATGGTGATCGGGTCACCGGCTGCCAGCAGGATTTTCTTGAGGATGTATTCCAGGGTCTTCAACTCGTCCGGCGTCACCGCGCCGGCCAGTTCATTCATCGCATCGGCGCCGATGTACGGCAGGCGATCGGCCAGTTGCTGGCCTTGCTCGGTGAGTTTGAGCTGCACCTGACGGCGATCGCCTTCGCTGCGTTGGCGAAGCAGGAAACCTTTCTGCTCCAGACGATCGAGCATGCGCGTCATCGAACCGCTGTCCAGCGACAGGTGCCGGCACAGCTCGGCCGGGGTGTCGACGCCGAACTGGGCCATGATGATCAACACCTTGAACTGCGCGGCGGTGATGCCGTGCGGCTCCATGTGGGTGTCGATGATCCGGTCCTTGAGCAGCGCAGCGCGGCCGAGCAACAGGCCGAGATGGCAGTTTTTGAATTCGTCCGGGGTGAAGTGCTTCATTTGCTCACCTAATAACTGCCTAGGCAGTGAATGTATGTCGAGATGTTACTGCCTAGGCAGCGAATGTCAACGTAATAGTTAGGCTGCTTTGTAATTAGTTGACCAATGGGCTGGGTTTTTCGGTTGTAAAAGCAAAAAGATCGCAGCCTTCGGCAGCTCCTACAGGGGTTGAGGTGAACCCTGTAGGAGCTGCCGAAGGCTGCGATCTTTTGATCTTTCGGAGGGAATCAGAAATCGCGCTTGTAGAAAATATCCAGCGAACTGGCCACGCCACTGGCGGCCTCGACGTACACCTTCTTGCTCAGCTTGTAGCGCAGCGCAATGGTGTTGGCCGGTTCGAACACGCCGACGCCGTAACGCAGGCTGAGTTTTTCGGAGATGTTGCCACTGGCGACCACGCTGGTGGTGTTGCCGCTGCCCTGGGTGTCGAGCTGGAAGTCCTGAATCCCCAGATCCTTGGCCAGACCGCTGGTAACCCCGGAGCTGCCCATCAGGCCCAGGCCCAACGCCGCTTGCGCGAGCATGTTGTTATCTTCGCCGTTGGTGCTCAGCGGACGCCCCAGCACCAGATACGACAGTGCCTGTTCCTGACTCATGGCCGGCTCGGAGAAGATCTGTGTGGTCGGCTGTTCGGCGCTGCCGCTCAGGCGGATACCGGCGATCACGTCGTCGGTCTGGCGAATCGCTTCGATGTCCAGATACGGCTGATCGATCGGCCCGGCAAACAGCAGACGCGCGCGCCGCACATTCAGGCGCTGGCCGTAGGCGCGGTATTTGCCGTCGTTGAGCCACAGCTCGCCACGGGTGTCCATGTTGTCGCCGATGTGCACATGCCCTTGCACGTTGGCGGTCAGGCCAAATCCGGCGAAGGCGAGTTTGTCGTCGCCGACTGCCACGTCGATGTCCATTTTCATCGCCAGCGGCGGCTTGCCCTCCTCAGTCTGCGCGCCGACGATGATCGTGTCGTCGGAGACTTTGACTGTCGAGGGCGGCAACTCGCGCACGGTGATTTCGCCGCGCGGCACCAACACCTTGCCGGCAACTTTCAGCTCATCGCCGGCCATGGAAATCTTCAGGTCCGGCGCGACTTCCAGCTTGGCGTACGGCTCGACCGTGACCGGCAATTGCGTGCCCTTGAGCGCCAGGTCGACCAGTAGCGCCTGGCCCCAGGCGACATCGCCGTTGAGGCTGCCCTGGCCGGTTTTGCCGCTGTTCCAGCCGCCGTCCAGACGCACCGACTCACCGGCGATCACCGCAGTCAGTTGCAGGTTCTGCAACTCCATCGGCAGCTCGGCGCCGGACACTTCGCCGTCGCTGAGTTTGACCGTGCCGTTGACCAGTGGCGCCAGCAGTCCGCCGGAAAGGGTGCCGCTGCCGTTCAGGCGCCCGGTGAGTTTCTCGACCATCGGCACAAACGGCCGCGCCACCGACAGGTCCAGACCGCTGAGACGGAACGAGCCACTCAACGGTTTGTTTTTCGGCAGCGGATTGAGCTGCGCCTGCACCATCAGTTCGCCGAGTTTGCCGCCGACGAAGTTGAGGTCGGTGTCGACGCGCTTCGGCGTGAGTTTGCTGGTGAGCTTGAGGGTCTGGTACGGGAAGTCCAGCCACTGATCCTTTTCCTTCATGCGCAAGGTGCCGCCGCTGGCGTCGATGCTGACCACGCCGTTCGGGCCGCTGGCCGGCAGGTCCAGTTGCAGGTCGGCATTGAGCTTGCCCTGCCAGGCGAAATCCTTCGGCAGCCATTGCGCGAGGCTTTCAATCGGGAACTGTTTGAGGTGGTAACGCAGTTTCGGCTCGGGCATCAGGCGTTGGTCTTCACCGCACAAACTGGCATTGCCGGAGATCCAGCAGTGCGCGCCGAAGTTGATCTTGCCATCGGCCAGGCGTTCGAGTTTTGCCGGATTCTGCAGTTTCCAGTCCTGTCCGCCGGCCTGAACGTCACCGCTGGCCAGACGCCCGCGCCAGTTGCCCTTATCCAGATTGCCGTCGAGGCCCAGGGCCAGTTTCAGCTTCGGCCCAAGCAGTTCGAGATTGAGTTTCTGGCTTTTGATATCGCCTTGAGCGCTCGCAGTCAGCACGCCGAGGTTGGTGTCGCCGGTCTGAATGCCGCTGCCCTTCAGATCGATCTTCGCCCGTTGCGCGCTGTCGAGGGTGGCATCGAGGTTGAGGCTTTGCAGGCGATTGTCCTGGAACGCCAGTTGCGAACCTTGCAGGCCGAGTTTGCCTTGCGGCGCTTTCAGCGTGCCGGCGACGTTGACTTGCCCGGTGACCTGCCCGCGCAGCTGCGGCCAGAGCTGGGCCAGCCGCGTCAGCTTGATGTCGATCTGCCCGTTGAGTTTCTGTTGCAGGCTGCCCTTGCCGCTGATGCTGTTGTCGCCGAGGCGGATCTGCAGGGCGTTGAGGTTCCACTGCTCGCCGGCGCCGTCCGCCTTGGCCTGGAGGATCGTCGGTTGGCCGCGCAGTTTGCCCTTGAGGTCGAGGTCGGCGCTCAGACTCAGGCGTTCATTTTTCATCTCGCCTTTGCTTTTCAGCGGTCCGGCCAAGGTGCCCGGCAACTCCGCGACCCAGTACGCCGGGTTCAGTGCCGACAGCTCCAGCGCCGTGTCCCAGGCGATGCCATCGGCGAACTGCACATTGACATGACCTTCGGCCTTGCCCTGCCCGGTTTGCATTTGCAGTTGCGGCAAAGCGATCTGTTGCAGGTTGCCGCTGAACGGACTGCTCAGGCTGAACGCCCCCGCCGGGCCGTCCAGAGCGGCGGCGAAGTTACCGATGTACTGGCCGTCGGTGTAGGAGACTTCGCCGGTGAACGTACGCAATGCGACTTGCGGCTCGTCGATCTCGGGATACAAGCGATGCCACGGGAAATCCTGCCAGTTGATATTGGCCTGCGCTGTCAGGCCTTTGCTCCAGTCGACGCTGCCGGTGAGTTTCAGGCTTTGTTTGTCGTTGGCCGTAAGATCGAGGCCGGCGATCTGTGCGCCGCTGGCGTCAACCTTGCCCTGGAGCAGCAGCGCCACTGGGGCTTTTTCCGCAGGCAATGTGGCGTTGCCGAGCAACTGGTAACCGTTCTTCAGGTCGCCTTCGCCAGTCAGCATCAGTTGATTGAATTGCAGGGTGTCCGGCAGATCGGCGCTCGGTTTGAACGCGTCACTGGTGATGCGCACTTTGGCCGGGAGGTTTTCCGCCAGTGGCTGCAGCTCGCCGCTCAATTGGCCGTCGAGGTAACCGTGGCTGTCGGCGTGCAGGTTGAGGGTTTTCAGCAGATCACCGTCAACCTTCAGCGCCAGGTTCCAGGGTTCGTTGCCCACCGCTGGCAGGGTCAGGTCGCCGGCCAGATTCAACGGCCAGTTGCCGCGCGGTTGCAGCAGGCCCGAAAGGTTCAGGCTGAGGTCGTCGCGTTGCAGTTTGACGCTGTCGATCTGCAACCCCTGCGCAGTCCAGTGCGCCGCCAGTTGCAGATCCTTGAGCTGCTCGCTGCCGTTGAACAGCAGACTGCCGACCTGCACTTCGCCCAGCTCGATGGCCACCGGCAATTGCAGATCCGGCAGTTTGATCGGGCCGCTTTCAGTAACCTCTTCACTCGGCGGGAATTGCAGGATCACCTGATCGGCCTTGAGCTGTTCGATGCACAGGGTCATGCGCGTCAGGCACAGCGGCGACCAGGCGAAAATTGGCCGGTTCAGCTCGACGCGGCTGCTGCCCTGTTGCCACAGCAGACGATCGGCGCTCCACTGGCCGCCGAGGCGCCCGTGGAAATTCTCCACGCTCAAACCCGGCACCAAGCCCAGCGCCCAGCGGCTGCCGGCCTGCGTACCGAGTACCGCACTGATGCTCAATACGATCAACAACAGCAGCGCCAGCAGCGTCAGCGCCGTAATTTTCAAACCACGCTTCACAGCTCAGGCCCCATGGAAAAGTGCAGCCGGATGCCGCCGTCGTCGTCCAGCGCGTGGGCCAGGTCGAGGCGGATCGGCCCCACCGGCGAAACCCAGCGCACACCGATACCGACCCCGGTCTTGAGGCTCGGCAGTTCGAGTTTGTTGAAAGAGTTGCCCTGATCGACGAAGGTCGCGATCCGCCATTTCTCCGCAATCGAATATTGATACTCGACACTGCCGGCGACCATGTAACGCCCACCGATGCGGTCGCCCTCGGCGTTTTTCGGCGACAGGCTCTGGTAGTCGTAACCGCGCACGCTCTGATCGCCACCGGCAAAGAAACGCAGCGACGGCGGGATCGAGTTGTAGCCGTTGGTGGCGCTGCCGCCGACCTGCACCCGACCGAGGAAGCGATGGTTGTCGAACACCGTGGTCAGGCCTTTGATCAACGCCGTGCCATACAGCAGGTTGTTGTCCGAGCCGAGGCCTTCTTTCGCCACTTTGCTTTCAAAGGTCAGGCGATAGCCGTTGTGCGGGTCGATGCGGTTGTCGCTTTTCAGGTACGAATAGCTGATGCCGGGCATCAACAAGGTGCTGAGGCCGGAATCGTCGCCGAGCTGATACTCCTCGCGCTGCCATTTCAGCGAGATCACTCGCTGCCAGCCGCTGGGCAACTTGCTGTGCCATTCCGGGCCGAAGGTCAGCAGCTTGCTCAGGGTGTCGGAGCCGTCGATGTCTTCGTATTGATAACCGCCGGCCCAGCGCAGTTTGTCGGTCAGCGGCGGGTCGAGCGGGATGTCATAGAACAGCCCGACGTTTTGCCGTGGCGCCGACAGCTCGGCCTCCCAGCCGTAGCTGTCGCCCTGCGGATTGACCCAGTGGCGGGTCCAGTTGGCCTTGATCCGCGGGCCGACGTCGGTCGAATACCCGAGACCGAGGCCCATGGTGCGCGGCTTGCGCGTGTCGAGTTTGACCTCGACCGGGATCACCTGGTTTTGCGCCGCGGTCGGCGCGGCATCGACCCGCACGCCTTCGAAGTAGCCGCTCGATTGCAGGTCGCGGTTGAGTTCGGCGATCAGCTCGGAGTCGTACGGGTCGCCGGCCTTGAACGGCACCATGCGCTGCAACAGGTCTTCATCGAACGGTGTGTCGCCCTCGAAACTGACCTTGCCCAGCGCATAGCGCGGGCCGCTTTCGTAAATCAGTTCAACATCGGCCACCCCGGCACGCGGATCGACCAAAAGTTTCTGGCTGGTGAAATGGCCGCTGAAGAAGCCGAAACGCGAAGCCTGATTCTGGATCAGCCGTTTGGCGTCTTCATAACGCCCATGATTGAGGACCGCGCCGGACTTGAGCGTATCGCTGCTCGGCAGCCGAAAGGATTTGAGCGAGGCCGCCGGGCCATTGACTTGAATGGTGACGTTGCGCAGGCGAATCGGTTCGCCAGGGTCGATGTTCAGCACCAGGCGCGGCTTTTCGCCGCCCTTCACGTCGCTGTCAATCTGCGGCTGGTAATAACCCAAGGCCTGCGCGGCTTTGCGCGCCTGCTCTTCGGCGCCGCGACTGAAGCGCAACAAGGCTTGTTCGTCACGATCGCCGAGACTGCCGATATAGCCTTCTATATTGGCCTTGAGTTCGTCGTTGGACGGTTTGATCCGCACGTCCAATTCGCTTTGCGCCAGCGCCGCGCAGCTGGTTAACAGCATGAGCACGCCACTGGTAAATCTTCCGGGAAACTTCATAGGCGCGGATGCTATCACGGGCTTGGGAGCGTGATAGAACAGGAAATTTCCCAAGAAGTTCGATCGTCATGCTGTTGCAGTTTGTAACACCTGCGGATTGGCATGGAAAAACACGTGTTCGCGCACCGGGCCGACGGCGACTTCGCCGATCTCTTCGTAGCCCTGACGTTTATAGAATTCCAGGTAGCGCGGGTTGCCGGTGTCGAGCACTACGCCTCGGGAGGTTTCGTCCACCGCGCACCAGTTGTGCACCGCCGTCAGCAACTGCTCGCCGAAGTGCTGGCCCTGAAACTGCGGATGAATCCCCAGCAGCGGCAACATGTGCACCGAGTCACCGGGTACGCAGGCGGCGACCGCCGCGTGGTACTCCAGATAACGCCGGGTGCAACGGAACCCGGTACTGAGCACCATGCGCAGGCGCCAGGCCCAGCTTTCGGTGACGCCCAGGCGCCGCTGCGGTGGCGCGATCAGGGCGATGCCGATCAACCGGTCATTGACCAGCAGGCCGATCGCCGGTTGATCCTGGAGGAAGTGCTGCTTGACCAGTTCGCGCACCGTCGCCCGCACGCGCTGCTCATAGCCCGGCCGCTCGGCCTCGAACAGGTAACCGAAGGTCGGCTCGTGGCGGTAAGCCTGATACAGCAAGGAGCGGGCTTCGCGCGAGTAGCCGCGGTCGAGCATGTGGATGTCGGCGATGGCAGTCTGGGTTTCAGGCATGGCGGTGATTCTCCACGGGGCGCGTGCAAAGGGTTGCGTTGTTTTTGCTACGAACCTTTTGCGGGTGGCGCAGTTCCCCACAGGTATAGACCAAGGCGGGATCTTCATCGACAGGTCGGGCCTCATCGCTGGCAAGCCAGCTCCCACAGTGTCCGCGTCGGACACAAATTAGCTGCACACAACTGAACCTGTGGGAGCTGGCTTGCAAGCGATGGGCCCTAAAGAGTTCCTTCATCTGACAGAACAAAGGGAATCTGCCCACCCCACACTGGCCCCCATCCCACATGTCAGCTAGCATCGCCCTTTTGCCAGGACTGCCACCCATGAAGATCGTTTCCTTCAACATCAACGGACTGCGCGCCCGTCCGCATCAGCTGGCAGCGCTGATTGAAAAGCATCAGCCGGACGTGATCGGCCTGCAGGAAACCAAGGTCCACGACGACCAATTCCCGCTGGAAGAAGTGCGTGCGCTGGGTTATCACGTTTATTTTCATGGCCAGAAAGGTCACTACGGCGTCGCCCTGCTCTCGCGCAACGAGCCGATTGCCATTCACAAAGGCTTCGCCACCGATGAAGAAGACGCCCAGCGCCGCTTTATCTGGGGCACTTTCGCCGACGCCAATGGCGTGCCGGTGACCATCATGAACGGCTACTTCCCCCAGGGCGAAAGCCGTGACCACCCGACCAAGTTCCCGGCCAAGCAACGCTTCTACAGCGATCTGCAGGCCCTGCTGGAAAGCCAGTTTCACAACGAGCAGCCACTGGTGGTGATGGGCGATGTGAACATTTCCCCGGAAGACTGCGACATCGGCATCGGCCCGGACAACATGAAGCGCTGGCTGAAAACCGGCAAATGCAGCTTCCTGCCGGAAGAGCGCGAGTGGATGGCGCGCCTGAAAAACTGGGGCCTGACTGACAGCTTCCGTCACCTGAACCCGGACGTTACGGACACCTTCAGCTGGTTCGACTATCGCAGCCGTGGCTTTGAAGACGAGCCCAAACGTGGCCTGCGGATCGACGTGATCCTCGCCTCGCATGGTCTGTTGCCGCGAGTGAAGGATGCGGGGGTGGACTATGAACTGCGTGGGATGGAGAAGCCGTCGGATCACGCGCCGATCTGGCTGGAATTGAGCTGATATACGGCAAGATCAAAAGATCGCAGCCTGCGGCAGCTCCTACATTGGAACGCGTTTCCGTGTAGGAGCTGCCGCAGGCTGCGATCTTTTGATCTGTCATGTTTTGGTCATGCGCCTGACTTAATCTCCCCGGCAATCCCCTTGGCTTGATTCGGTGCCGGCATGACCCTGCGTGTTCTGTTCGTGTTTGTGTTGAGTGCATGGCTGTCGGTGTCTGCCGCCGCCCTGCCCATCCCGGAAAACGGCCCGGCACTGCGCATTCAGGGTTCCAACACCATTGGCGCCGATCTCGGTCCGGCGCTGGTTGAAGGTTTTCTGCAGCAACAGGGCCTGCTGAAAATCCACCGGGAAAACCCTGACGCCGCCAACGAACAACACATCGTCGGCCAAACCGCTCAGGGCCAACGCGTGGTGATCGAAGTCGCCGCCCACGGCTCGAGCACCGGTTTCACAGCACTGAAAAACGCCAGCGCCGACCTCGCCGCCGCCTCCCGTCCGATCAAGGACAGCGAACTGCTCAGCCTGCAAGCGCTCGGCGACATGAAGAGTCCCGAGGCCGAGCAGGTCATCGCCATCGATGGCCTGGCGATCATCCTGCATCCCGACAATCCGCTGCAGCAACTAGACACCGCGCAACTGGCGCGGATCTTCGCCGGCGAGGTGAAAACCTGGGAAGCGCTCGGTGGCCGTGGCGGCGCGATTCATTTATATGCGCGGGATGATCAGTCCGGCACCTACGACACGTTCAAGGAACTGGTGCTGGCTCGCCATGAGAAAAGTCTGAGCGCGACGGCGAAACGCTTCGAATCCAGCGAGCAATTGTCCGACGCGGTAAGCAGCGATCCGCAAGGCATCGGGTTTATCGGCCTGCCTTATGTGCGTCAGGCCAAAGCCGTGGCCATCGCTGACGGTGCGTCGCAATCGATGTTGCCGCTCAGCAGCCTGATCGCGACGGAAGACTATCCGCTGTCGCGCCGCCTGTTCTTATATCTGCCGCCCATCAGCCAGAATCCCTGGGCCTGCGCGCTGGTGGCGTTTGCGCAAAGTCCACAAGGGCAGAAGATTGTCGCGGCCAACGGTTTTATCAGCCAGAGCATCCATGCGATGAGTGTTACGCCGAATCCGCTGATGCCCGAGGGTTATCAATCCCTCATCCGGCATGCCCAGCGTCTGACGGTGAATTTCCGCTTTGAAGAAGGCAGCGCCAGCCTCGACAACAAGGCGCGACAGGATCTGGCGCGGGTGCTCGACTATATAAAGCGCCACGACAAGGCTGATCGGGCGGTGACGCTGGTGGGTTTTGGTGACGAGAAAGACGATCCGGCCCGGGCCGACCTGCTGTCGAAGTTGCGGGCAATGGCGGTGCGGCGCGAACTGGTGAAGAACGGCGTGGTGCTGCGCGAGGTGCGCGGGTTTGGCGCGTTGATGCCGGTGGCGGCGAACAACGGCGATGAGGGACGGATCAAGAATCGACGGGTTGAGGTTTGGGTGTATTGAGCCTGACGGTGATGTATTGGCTGATCTGGCGCCTTCGCGGGCAAGCCCGCTCCCACAGGTTTCTCTGGCGTTCACCAATTCGTGTTCACTGGAGAATCGTGTGGGAGCGAACTTGCTCGCGAAGCCGGCGACGCGGTCTTAATGCCCGCTGCGCAGCATCTCTTTCGGCACATACTTGCCGATCTCGAACTTGCCGATGGCCGCGCGGTGTACTTCGTCGGGGCCGTCGGCCAGGCGCAGGGTGCGTTGCATGGCGTACATGTAGGCCAGCGGGAAGTCGTTCGAGACCCCGGCCCCGCCGTGGATCTGGATCGCGCGGTCGATCACCCGCAGGGCGACGTTCGGTGCGACGACCTTGATCTGGGCGATCTCGCTTTTCGCCACTTTGTTGCCCACGGTGTCCATCATGTACGCCGCCTTCAGGGTCAGCAGGCGCGCCATGTCGATCTCCATCCGCGAGTCGGCGATCTTGTCGACGTTACCGCCCAGACGCGCCAGCGGTTTGCCGAATGCAGTGCGACTCACTGAGCGTTTGCACATCAATTCCAGTGCGCGCTCGGCCATGCCGACTGAACGCATGCAGTGGTGGATTCGCCCTGGGCCAAGCCGACCCTGGGCGATTTCGAAGCCGCGTCCTTCGCCGAGCAGGACGTTTTCGTACGGCACGCGCACGTTATCGAACAGCACTTCGGCATGGCCATGGGGTGCGTCGTCATAACCGAACACCGGCAGCGGACGGACGATCTTCACGCCGGGGGTGTCGACCGGCACCAGAATCATCGAGTGCTGCGCATGGCGCGGTGCATCGGGGTTGCTCAGGCCCATGAAGATCAGGATCTTGCAGCGCGGATCGCAAGCGCCTGAGGTCCACCATTTCTTGCCGTTGATCACCCACTCGTCGCCGTCACGCACCGCGCGGGCGGCCATGTTGGTGGCGTCGGACGAAGCCACGTCCGGTTCGGTCATGGCGAACGCCGAACGGATCTCGCCGCGCAGCAGCGGTTCGAGCCAGCGCTGTTTCTGTTCTTCGTTGGCATAGCGCACCAGCACTTCCATGTTGCCGGTGTCCGGCGCCGAGCAGTTGAACGGCTCCGGCCCGAGCAACGAGCGGCCCATGATTTCCGCCAGCGGCGCGTATTCGAGGTTGGTCAGCCCAGCGCCAAGCTCCGATTCCGGCAGGAACAGATTCCACAGACCTTCGGCCTTGGCCTTGGCCTTGAGCTCTTCCATGATCGCGGTCGGCTGCCAGCGATCGCCCTCGGCAACCTGACGTTCGAACACGGCTTCGGCCGGGTAAACGTAAGCGTCCATGAACGCGGTCACGCGCTCACGCAGTTCTTGCACCTTGGGCGAATAAGCGAAATCCATGAGCAATTACCTTCTTTCGGCAGAGGTTGTTCAGATCATGCAATCGATGCTAGAACAGCGCTGATAATTTACCTAGCCTATTCTCGGCGTGTATAAACATTCATCACCGATATATGATCCGCTGATCGTCAGCCCACAGAACAAGAGAAACCGCGTTATGAATCTGAGCAAGGTCGACCTCAACCTTTTCATTGTCTTCGACGCGATCTACACCGAAGCCAACCTGACCCGCGCCGGGCAGATTGTCGGCATTACTCAGCCGGCGGTGTCCAACGCGCTGGCACGGTTGCGCGAGACCTTCAACGATCCGCTGTTCGTGCGCACCGCCCAAGGCATGGTGCCGACGCCGATGGCGCAGAACATCATCGGCCCGGTGCGTAATGCGTTGTCGCTGCTGCGGGTGTCAGTGCAGGAAAGCCGGATTTTCAACCCGGCGCAGGCGGTCAAGACTTACCGCATCAGCATGACCGACCTCACGGAGGCGGTGATTCTGCCGCCGCTGTTCCAGCGTCTGCGACGGCTGGCGCCAACGGTGATCATCGAAAGTTTTCTGTCGAAACGCCGCGAAACCACCAAGGAACTGGCCGCCGGGCGTCTGGATTTCGCCGTCGATGCGCCGCTCAACACCGACCCGCAGGTGCGTCACGTCAAGCTGATGGAGGACCGCTACGTGTGTGCGATGCGCAAGGGCCATCCGCTGGCGGGCAAGGACAAGCTCAGCCTCGACGATTACCTGGGGCTGACCCACATTCATATTTCCAGCCGCCGCAGCGGTCTGGGTTACGTGGATCTGTCCCTGGGCAAGATGGGCATTCAACGCAAGATCGCCCTGCGCTCGCAGCATTACCTGATGGCGTCGCAGGTCATGCAGCAGACCGACATGGTGATGACCGTGCCCGAGCGTTTTGCCCGGCGTAACGATTTGCATGCGTTCAACCTGCCGGTCAACGACGTCCCGCCGCTGGAGACGCACCTGTACTGGCATGAAAGCACCGACCAGGACCCGGCCAACCGCTGGATGCGTGAGCAGATCATCGAGTTGTGCCAGCAGGTGACGGCGCAGGAGAAGAAGCTCGACAAGGTGTAGGGCTTTGCACCGCGTTATCGTTTTTCGCGAGCAAGCCCGCTCCCACAGTTAATCGCCGTCCATCTGAACGAATGCGGTCGAATGTGGGAGCGGGCTTGCTCGCGAAGAGACCACCAAAATCAGCGCACATTTTGAATCCTTGACGTAAACGTCAACGCCCCATTAGCTTTAACGCCAGAACCTTTTTCGAGCGCTTTCATGAGCAGCCAGACCTACAGCATTTCCGATCTCGCCCGCGAGCTGGACATCACCACCCGGGCGATCCGTTTTTATGAAGAACAAGGCCTGCTCAGCCCTGAGCGCCGTGGCCAGGAACGCATCTATTCGCCACGCGACAAGGTCACGCTGAAGCTGATCCTGCGCGGCAAGCGCATCGGTTTCTCGCTGGCCGAATGCCGCGAGCTGATCGAACTCTACGACCCGTCCGGCGGTAACACCAAACAGCTCAACAGCATGCTGGCGAAAATCAGCGAACGCCGGCAACAGCTTGAGCAGCAGCTGCTGGATATCGAACAGATGAAACTGGAACTCGATACCGCTGAAGAACGCTGCGTGCAGGCGTTGGAGCAGACGCTCAAAAGCCAGCATTCAGCTCAGTAACCTAAATAAATCCCAATGTGGGAGCGGGCTTGCTCGCGAAAGCGGTGTTTCAGAAACATTTTTGTCGACTGACACTCCGCTTTCGCGAGCAAGCCCGCTCCCACAAGGGGGTTCCGCAGGAATTCAGAAGAGCAGGTCAACCCCATGCCCCTCCCCTCCCAAGTACGTCTGATCGAAGTCGGCCCGCGCGATGGCCTGCAGAACGAAGCCCAGCCGATCAGCGTGGCTGACAAGGTGCAACTGGTCGACGCCCTCAGCGCGGCCGGCCTTGGTTATATAGAAGTCGGCAGTTTCGTCTCGCCGAAATGGGTGCCGCAGATGGCCGGTTCCGCCGAAGTGTTCGCGCAGATCCAGCGCAAGCCCGGCGTGACCTACGGCGCGCTGGCACCAAACCTGCGCGGCTTTGAAGATGCCGTGGCGGCCGGCGTGAAGGAAGTCGCGGTGTTCGCTGCAGCGTCCGAAGCGTTCTCGCAGCGCAACATCAACTGCTCGATCAGCGAGAGCCTGGCGCGCTTCGCACCGATCATGGAAGCGGCGAAACAGCATGGCGTTACCGTGCGCGGTTACGTGTCCTGCGTGCTCGGCTGTCCGTACGAAGGCACGGTCGCCCCGGAGCAAGTGGCGATGGTCGCCCGCGAGCTGTATGCGATGGGCTGCTACGAAGTGTCCCTCGGCGACACCATTGGCACCGGCACCGCTGGCGCGACTCGTCGCCTGTTTGAGGTGGTGTCGGCGCAGGTGCCACGGGAAAAACTCGCCGGGCATTTCCATGACACCTACGGTCAGGCCATGGCCAACATCTACGCCAGTCTGCTGGAGGGCATTGCGGTGTTCGACAGTTCTATCGCCGGCCTCGGCGGCTGCCCGTATGCCAAGGGCGCGAGCGGTAACGTCGCCACCGAAGACGTGGTGTACCTGCTCAACGGCCTGGGCATCGAGACCGGTATCGACCTGGACGCCTTGATTGCCGCGGGTCAGCAGATCAGCGCGGTGCTCGGTCGCGCGAGCGGTTCGCGTGTGGCCAAGGCCCGTAACGCCCAGTGAGGGCGAAGGTGTTACCGCTGCGTCCGAAACGTGGGCATGGACGAGTAACACGGAAACAAATTGTCTGGATTGTCCTGAAGGAAAAATCCTTCAAAAAACTCAAAGCCTTGATTTACAAGGCTTTTAAATAGTTGGCACGGCTTCTGCTATCTCTATGGCATAACAAGAATAAAAAGCAGCAAACCAATAAAAATAAGACGTACCGACTCTGACATAACAAGAACAACACGGCAGAGACGCAGCTAACAGATTTTTTTGGAGAAGGTGTGCTTTTCAGGGTGCTCTCAGGAGTGACCCGCAACCGGGCAGAGAACAATAAAACTACCTTCAGGTAGCTCCCGAATCGGTTGGATCGTTAACGAGAAAGCAGATCAGCGCTCAAAAAAATACGTTTGCTCTTGACCCCGGATGGGGGTCGCCAAAAACAGCGGTAAAGGGCCACGGTTGCCAAAAACAACAACAGACCGCCCCTCAATAATAAGAAAGAGCACGCGACGACAAAATTAAAGGGGAGCTTCGGCTCCCCTTTGTGCATTCTGTGATTCCGCAAAATCTTACAAAACCCTGTGGGAGCTGGCTTGCCAGCGATAGCGGTAGATCATTCAACATGGATGCTGGCTGACCTGCCGTCATCGCTGGCAAGCCAGCTCCCACAGGGGACTATGGTTACCGATCGATTAACTTCAATTCATCAATGCTTATTTCACGCATCCGGAATTTCTGGATCTTGCCCGTCACCGTCATCGGAAACTCCTCGACGAACTTGAAATGCCGCGGCGTCTTGAAGTGCGCGATACGCTCCTTGCACCACGCCTGCAGTTCCTGTTCGGTCGCAGCGTGGCCGGGATGGAATTTGATCCAGGCGACGATCTCCTCGCCATAACGCGTGCAGGGAATGCCGATTACCTGCACGTCCGCCACCGCCGGGTGAGTGAAGAAAAACTCTTCCAGCTCACGCGGATAAACGTTCTCGCCACCCCGGATGATCATGTCCTTGTTGCGCCCGGCGATGTTGACGTAACCCGCATCGTTCATGCTCGCCAGGTCGCCGGTGTGCATCCAGCCGGCCTCGTCGATGGCCTCGCTGGTGGCCTGCAGGTTGTTCCAGTAGCCGAGCATCACGCTGTATCCGCGGGTGCACAGCTCGCCGATGGTGCCGCGCGGCACCAGGTTGCCCGTCGGGTCGATGATCTTGCTTTCCAGTTGCGGCTGCGTGCGGCCGACGGTGGTCACGCGCAACTCCAGCTCATCATCGGGCCCGGTTTGCAGCGACACCGGGCTGGTTTCGGTCATGCCATAGGCGATCTGTACCTCGCTCATGTGCATCTCGCTGATGACCCGGCGCATTACTTCGATCGGACACGTGGCGCCGGCCATGATCCCGGTGCGCAGGCTCGACAGATCGAAGTCGGCGCGCTGCGGTTGATCGAGCATGGCGATGAACATGGTCGGCACGCCGTAGAGAGCGGTGGCCTGTTCTTCGGCGACGGTTTGCAGAGTCAGCAGCGGATCGAAGGCGTCGTTGGGATAGATCATCGTGCTGCCGTGGGTGATGCAACCGAGATTGCCCATGACCATGCCGAAGCAGTGGTACAGCGGCACCGGGATCACCAGGCGGTCGCTCCGGGTCAGGCCGATGCTTGCGCCGACCATGTAACCGTTGTTGAGGATGTTGTAGTGACTGAGGGTCGCGCCCTTGGGGAAACCGGTGGTGCCGGAGGTGTACTGGATGTTTACCGCTTGATCGAAGTGCAGGCTGTCGCTGCGTTCGCGCAGTTGTTCGGGGGCAATGCTTTTGCCCAGATCGGCCAGTTGCGACCACGGCAGGAAGCCGGACGGCGGCTGAACGTCGAGGCTGATCACCCCGCGCAAGTCCGGCAGACGCTCGCTGCGCAATTGGCCGATGGAGTGCTCGGCGAGTTCCGGGACCAGCCCTTGCAGCATGGCGTGGTAGTTCGAGGACTTGAACGCCCCGGCGCACACCAGCCACTGACAGCCGGATTGCTTGAGCACATATTCCAGTTCAGCACTGCGGTAGGCCGGGTTGATGTTGACCAGGATCACGCCGATTTTCGCCGTGGCAATCTGCGTGATGCACCACTGCGCGCAGTTCGGCGCCCAGATGCCAAGCCGATCCCCCGCCTGCAAACCCAGCGCCAGCAGGGCTCTGGCGTGCAGATCCACTGTATCGGCCAGTTGTCGCCAGGAGTAGCGCAACTGTTGATGACGTACCACCAGCGCCTCGCTGTCCGGGTATTGCGCCACGGTCTGGTCGAACTTCTGTCCGATGGTCAGCGCCAGCAAGGCTTTGTCTTGGGCACCACGGGTGTAACTGCTTTGCGGGTTTGCACTGGGTTGATCCATGACGATCCCTGTTGTCTTTATTAGTGGGGTTTACCGGAGCTCACTTTTCTGCGGGTGGCATTTGTGGCGAGGGGATTTATCCCCGATGGTGTGCGAAGCGCACCCTCAGTTTTCCTGTTGAACCGCACTCACAGGTTTTGGGTCGGCTTCGCCAACCATCGGGGATAAAATCCCCTCACCACAGAGGCTCACTTCCACAAAGCCTGTCCGCTTTCAATCTTCAACTTGCCCTACTCTCGCCCAGGTTGACGTTAACGTAAAGTCCATTGACAGCCTCTTTTCGCAAGTTTACGTTAACGTAAAGGCGAGAACTGTTCGACCGCCCTCGCCGCCCGACAAAAAAGCCAAAAAGGTGCCCCATGAGCTATCCATCCCTGAACTTCGCCCTCGGTGAAACCATCGACATGCTGCGCGATCAGGTTCAGTCCTTTGTCGCCGACCAGATCGCCCCTCGCGCGGCGCAGATCGATCACGACAACCTGTTCCCGGCCGACATGTGGCGCAAATTCGGCGACATGGGCCTGCTCGGCATCACCGTGCCGGAAGAGTATGGCGGCGCGGGTCTGGGTTACCTGGCGCACGTGGTCGCGATGGAAGAAATCAGCCGGGGCTCGGCCTCGGTGGCGCTGTCCTACGGCGCGCATTCCAACCTTTGCGTCAACCAGATCAACCGCAATGGTAACCACGAGCAAAAAACCAGATACCTGCCGAAACTGATCAGCGGCGAACACGTCGGCGCCCTCGCCATGAGCGAGCCGAACGCCGGTTCCGACGTGGTCTCGATGAAACTGCGCGCTGACAAGCGCGGCGACCGTTTCGTGCTCAATGGCAGCAAAACCTGGATCACCAACGGCCCCGACGCCAATACCTATGTGATCTACGCCAAGACCGATCTGGAAAAAGGTCCGCACGGCATTACCGCGTTTATCGTCGAGCGCGACTGGAAAGGCTTCAGCCGCAGCAACAAGTTCGACAAACTCGGCATGCGCGGCTCCAACACCTGCGAGCTGTTCTTCGATGACGTCGAAGTGCCGGAAGAGAACATCCTCGGCGTGCTCAACGGCGGTGTGAAAGTGCTGATGAGCGGCCTCGATTACGAACGCGTGGTGCTGTCCGGCGGCCCGACCGGGATCATGCAGTCGTGCATGGACCTGATCGTGCCATACATCCACGACCGCAAGCAGTTCGGCCAGAGCATCGGCGAATTCCAGCTGATCCAGGGCAAAGTCGCCGACATGTACACCCAGCTCAACGCCAGCCGCGCCTACCTGTACGCCGTGGCGCAGGCTTGCGAGCGCGGCGAAACCACGCGCAAGGATGCCGCCGGGGTGATCCTTTACACCGCCGAACGCGCCACGCAAATGGCCCTCGACGCGATCCAGATTCTCGGCGGCAACGGTTACATCAACGAATTCCCCGCCGGACGACTGCTGCGTGACGCCAAGCTGTACGAAATCGGTGCCGGCACCAGTGAGATTCGTCGCATGCTGATCGGTCGCGAACTGTTCAACGAGACGAAATGAATTTCGTCAGTTGCCAGCCGCAAGCGCCAGGCTGCAAGAGAACAGCTGTTACTTGCCGCTTGAAGCTTGCCGCTCACAGCTGCTTACGGAGTAAGCCATGATTTTGCATACCCAGCTCAACCCGCGTTCTGCCGAGTTCGCCGCCAACAGCGCGGCAATGCTCAAACAGGTCGACGCCCTGCGCACCCTGCTCGCCCAAGTGGCGCAGGGAGGCGGCGCGAAAGCTCAGGAGCGCCACACCTCGCGCGGCAAGCTGCTGCCCCGTGAGCGGATCAATCGTCTGCTCGATCCGGGTTCGCCGTTTCTGGAAATCAGTCAGCTCGCCGCGCACGCGGTATATGGCGAAGACGTGCCGGCAGCAGGCGTGATTGCCGGGATCGGCCGCGTCGAAGGCGTCGAGTGCATGATCGTCGCCAATGACGCGACGGTGAAAGGCGGCTCGTACTACCCGCTGACCGTAAAAAAACACCTGCGTGCGCAAACCATCGCCCAGCAGAATCGCCTGCCGTGCATCTATCTGGTGGACTCCGGCGGCGCCAACCTGCCCCGTCAGGACGAGGTGTTCCCCGATCGCGAACACTTCGGGCGGATCTTCTTCAACCAGGCCAACATGAGCGCGATGGGCATTCCGCAGATTGCCGTGGTCATGGGCTCGTGCACCGCCGGTGGCGCGTATGTGCCGGCGATGGCCGACGAAGCGATCATGGTGCGCAATCAGGCGACGATTTTCCTCGCCGGCCCGCCGCTGGTGAAAGCCGCGACCGGTGAAGTGGTCAGCGCCGAAGACCTTGGCGGTGCGGATGTGCACTGCAAGACGTCCGGGGTGGCCGACCACTACGCCGAGAGCGACGAACACGCCCTCGCCCTCGCCCGCCGCAGCATCGCCAACCTCAACTGGCGCAAACTCGGCGAGGTACAACGACGCGCACCCATTGCGCCGCTGTATGCCAGTGACGAGCTGTACGGCGTGGTCTCGGCCGACGCCAAGCAGCCGTTCGATGTGCGTGAAGTAATTGCGCGGCTGGTCGACGGTTCGGTGTTCGATGAGTTCAAGGCGCTTTTCGGCACTACGCTGGTCTGCGGTTTCGCCCACCTGCACGGTTACCCGATCGCGATCCTCGCCAACAACGGCATCCTCTTCGCCGAAGCCGCGCAAAAAGGCGCGCACTTCATCGAACTGGCCTGCCAGCGCGGCATCCCGCTGCTGTTTTTGCAGAACATCACCGGCTTCATGGTCGGGCAGAAATACGAGGCCGGCGGCATCGCCAAGCACGGCGCGAAACTGGTGACCGCGGTGGCCTGCGCCAAGGTGCCGAAATTCACCGTGATCATCGGCGGCAGCTTTGGCGCCGGTAACTACGGCATGTGCGGGCGGGCTTACGATCCGCGCTTCCTGTGGATGTGGCCGAACGCGCGCATCGGCGTAATGGGTGCCGAGCAGGCCGCCGGCGTGCTGGTGCAGGTCAAACGCGAACAGGCAGAACGCAGCGGTCAGGCCTTCAGCGCCGAACAGGAAGCCGAGATCAAGCAACCGATCCTCGATCAGTACGAAGAGCAGGGTCACCCTTACTACTCCAGCGCACGGCTATGGGATGACGGAGTCATCGACCCGGCGCAGACCCGCGAGGTGCTGGCCCTGGCCTTGTCCGCGGCGCTGAACGCGCCTATCGAACCGAGCCGCTTCGGCGTGTTCCGGATGTGATCGGGAGAATCTCATGAGCGATTTCAACACCCTCGAACTGCAGAGCGATCCACGGGGTTTCGCCACCCTCTGGCTCAATCGCGCGGAAAAGAACAACGCGTTCAACGCCGAGATGATTCGCGAGCTGATTCTGGCGCTGGACAAAGTCGCCAGCGACGCCAGCCTGCGTTTCCTGTTGGTGCGCGGGCGTGGCAGACACTTCAGCGCCGGCGCCGATCTGGCGTGGATGCAGCAGTCGGCCGAACTCGATTACCACACCAACCTCGACGACGCCCGCGAACTGGCGGAGCTGATGTACAACCTCGCCAAACTGAAAATCCCGACCCTGGCCGTGGTCCAGGGTGCGGCGTTCGGTGGCGCGTTGGGGTTGATCAGTTGCTGCGACATGGCGATTGGTGCCGATGACGCGCAGTTCTGCCTGTCGGAAGTACGCATCGGCCTGGCGCCGGCAGTGATCAGTCCGTTCGTGGTCCAGGCCATTGGCGAACGCGCGGCTCGTCGTTACGCGTTGACCGCCGAGCGTTTCGGCGGGCAGCGGGCGCGGGAGATCGGTTTGTTGTCCGAGAGCTACCCGGCCGCCGAACTTGATCAAGCCGTTGAGCAATGGATCGATAATCTGCTGCTCAACAGCCCCGCCGCGATGCGTGCCAGCAAAGATCTGCTGCGCGAAGTCGGTAACGGTGCGCTGACCCCGGCCCTGCGCCGCTACACCGAAAACGCCATCGCCCGGATTCGTGTCAGCCCGGAAGGCCAGGAAGGCTTGCGCGCGTTCCTGCAAAAACGCGCGCCGAGCTGGCAAGCCACAACCACCCCCAAGGAGCCGCGTTGATGAGCGCACCTGTTCTCACCACCCTGCTGGTGGCCAACCGCGGCGAAATCGCCTGCCGGGTGATGCGTACCGCCAAGGCGCTGGGCCTGACCACCGTCGCCGTGCACAGCGCCACCGACCGCGACGCGCGTCACAGCCGTGAAGCCGATATCCGCGTCGACCTCGGCGGCAGCAAGGCCGCCGACAGCTACCTGCAGATCGACAAACTGATCGCAGCGGCCAAGGCCAGCGGCGCGCAGGCTATTCATCCGGGTTATGGTTTTCTTTCGGAGAACGCCGGTTTTGCCCGGGCCATCGAACAGGCCGGATTGATTTTCCTCGGCCCGCCCGCCTCGGCCATCGACGCCATGGGCAGCAAATCGGCGGCCAAGGCCTTGATGGAAACCGCTGGCGTGCCACTGGTGCCGGGCTATCACGGCGAGGCGCAGGACCTCGACACCTTCCGCGCTGCCTGTGAACGCATCGGCTATCCGGTGCTGCTCAAGGCCACTGCCGGCGGCGGTGGCAAAGGCATGAAAGTGGTCGAGGACGTCAGCCAACTGGCCGAAGCGCTGGCCTCGGCGCAGCGGGAAGCGCAGTCGTCGTTCGGCGATTCGCGGATGCTGGTGGAGAAATACTTGCTCAAACCGCGCCATGTGGAGATCCAGGTGTTTGCCGACCAGCACGGCAACTGCCTGTACCTCAACGAGCGTGATTGTTCGATCCAGCGCCGCCACCAGAAAGTCGTCGAAGAAGCGCCAGCGCCGGGCCTGACCCCGGAACTGCGCCGTGCCATGGGTGAAGCGGCAGTGCGTTCGGCGCAGGCGATTGGTTACGTCGGCGCCGGCACCGTGGAGTTTCTGCTGGATGCGCGCGGCGAGTTCTTCTTCATGGAAATGAACACGCGCCTGCAGGTCGAGCACCCAGTGACTGAAGCAATCACCGGCCTCGATCTGGTGGCGTGGCAGATCCGTGTGGCGCGTGGTGAAGCGTTGCCGATCACTCAGGATCAAGTACCACTCAATGGCCATGCGATTGAAGTGCGGCTGTATGCCGAAGACCCGTCGAATGACTTCCTGCCGGCGACCGGGCGTCTGCAGCTGTATCGGGAATCGGCTGCCGGTCCGGGCCGGCGGGTGGACAGCGGCGTTGAACAAGGCGACGAGATCTCGCCGTTCTACGACCCGATGCTCGGCAAGCTGATTGCCTGGGGCGAGGACCGTGAGCAGGCGCGCCTGCGCTTGTTGAACATGCTCGATGAGTTCGCGATTGGCGGTCTGAAGACCAACATCAGCTTCCTGCGACGGATCATCGCGCATCCAGCCTTTGCCGCTGCGCAACTTGATACCGGGTTTATTCCGCGCTATCAGGAGCAGCTATTGCCGGAGCCGGGCGAGCTGAGTGATGAGTTCTGGCACACCGCAGCGCAGGCGTTCACGCAGAGTTTGCCGTGCGCGGCACGGGAGGATGATCCGGATTCGCCGTGGGCATCGAACAATGGTTTGCGCGCCGGTTTGCCGGCAGAAATCACCTTGCACCTGAGCTGCGACGGCCAGGATCGCGCACTGACTCTGAACGCCGTCGGTAACGCCAGGCTGTCGGGTGAAATTCTGGTGCTCGAGCACGATGGTGTACGCCGTAACGTGCGCGCCATTCGCCAGGACGATTCGTTGTACCTGCAATGGGATGGCGAGTTGCGCCGGATCGAGATCTACGACCCGATCAGCGCCGCTGACGCCAGCCACGGCCATCAGGGCGGGCTGACCGCACCGATGAACGGCAGCATCGTGCGGGTATTGGTGGAGGCCGGGCAAACGGTCGAGGCCGGTGCACAACTGGTGGTGCTGGAGGCGATGAAGATGGAGCACAGCATCCGTGCGCCCCATGCGGGAGTGATCAAGGCGCTGTATTGCCAGGAAGGCGAAATGGTCGGTGAAGGCAGCGCACTGGTTGAACTGGAAGTGGTGTAAATAAAGGATCGATCCTACGCCTGGCGAGGATCGATCTGACTAGAAACGCGCCGTCGCCTGAACCACCACGCCGATGATTCGACACTCATCGGTGAACAGGGCTTTCGGCCAGGTCGGATTGAGCGGCACCAGGTAACGCTGGCCGCCCTCTTCGTCGAGCTTGCGAAAGATCGCTTCTTCGCTGTCCTGCCACTGGGCGATCACCAGTTTGCCGGGCAGCGCTTCCGCCTCCGGATCCACCAGGATCAGCATGCCTTCGGCGATGCTCTGGCCGGTGGGTGCGGTCATTGAGTCCCCCGCCACCGTCAGCCAGAACGCCGCACCACGGGCGTGATAATCCGTCAGTTCGAAACGCTGTTTGTCTTTCGTCGGCGCATAAGCGGCGGTTGCGCTCTCGCGGATTTCGCAGGACGTGCGCCAGTCACTGACCGGGTACCGGAAGTACGGGTTGTACTTCTGTGCCAGGGGCATCTCGTCATCCGTGGACTCCTGCGGTTCGCGGATCACCAGCACCACCTCGAGGAAGTCCATGCCCAGCGCCTGCAACACGCGGTTCATTTGGGTAATGCCCGGCTCGCGACGTTTGTTCAGCCAATGGCCGATGCCGCCCTGGGACATGCCGACGCGCTCTCCGAGCTCTGTTTGAGTGATTTTGAGTTCACTCATCTTGGCCTTGACCAACTCAATCCATTTATCCATGTGGGGCACCTTACGTCGACGCCTTCGGCCGGCAAAACACATATTGTAGTATTTAAATTCTGGTCACAACTACGCATCGTACTATCCTGAAAGCACGGACTATTCAAACGAACAAGGAGTGACCCTTCATCATGAACATCAGCAGCAAAGACTTGCCCGATCTGCACATGGATACCACGTTCACCTCCCCTCAAGGCAACGCGGCAGCGCAGCGGGCGCTGGACTATTACTTGAAACCAGCTGTGTCAGAGCCCGAGGTCGAAGAGCGTTTCTTCAATGTGAAACGTCATCTCAGCGGCGAAGAAGCGCTAGTGCACGCCTCGGATCTGTTGCGCTGTGCAGCGGCCACCGCTTTCAAGGCAGCCGAAAACCTGCAGGGCGCAAGCCGCGACCTGGCTTTTTCGGTAGTGCATATGGTGGATATGGCGCGAGCGATGGTCGACCATTCAATCGATGGCGAACAGCTCTGAGGGATACGGGAAACAGAAAACGGGAGAGATTTTTCCCAGCGCGCAGATAAAAACATTTGACTTGCAAATGATAATGATTACTATTGCAAGCAACTGGTCGCGAGATCAGTCGATAGACCAGAGACCTTAGGTCGGTCTTCTGGACTATCTCCTCATCAGGCTAATCACGGTTTTTGACCCGGCTTTTTGCCGGGTCTTTTTTTGCCCGTTTTTCAGGCTTATGTCTTCAGGCTAATGAAGTCTTTGGGTGCAGCAAATTCGATGGCGCGGATCATATCAAAAGAATATCGCTTGGCAAGCCAAGCCCGGCCCTATTGGGGGAAACTTGTGCCAATTAGCACTTGAGAATCAATTGCACACTCTCTAAGCTGCTAGCGCGTCATGGAAGACGCCCCCACGCAAGCCGCAAATTCCCTCGGTTTCACCGCTGTCTTGCGTGTAAAGTAGCCGCCATAAAAATCATATTCAGGAACCGATATGACCGTGGCCAAATCTTCGTTCGACATCAGCGCCAACTTCGACAGCGGCAATATTCAAGTCATCGACATCTCCAATCCGCTCAACCCGGTTCTGGCCATTCGCCCGGATACCCGCAGCGCGCACTTTCAATGGTTCCATTTCAAAGCCAGCGGTCTGCATGTGCATCAGGAGCACTGGTTTCGCCTGGTCAACGCCAGCCAGTCCTCCTACAACAAGGCATGGACCGGTTATCAGGCCGTCGCCTCCTACGACCACGTCAACTGGTTCCGCATCCCGACCCAATTCGAAGGTGACAGCCTGCGCTTCTGCCTCGAAGCCGAGCAGACTCACGCCTGGTTCGCCTACTTCGAACCCTACAGCCGCGGTCGGCATGACTGGCTGATCGAACAGGCGCTGACCAAGGCCGGCACTGAACTGCTGGCCAACGGCAAGAGCGTCGAAGGTCGTGACATTCAACTGCTGCGCAAGGGCAGCGGCGCCGAAGGCCAACGCAAAGTCTGGATCATCGCCCAGCAGCACCCCGGTGAGCACATGGCCGAATGGTTCATGGAAGGCGTGATCGAGCGTCTGGAACGCCACGACGACCCGGTGTTGAACAAACTGCTGGCCAGCGCCGATCTGTATCTGGTGCCGAACATGAACCCGGACGGCGCCTTCCACGGTCATCTGCGCACCAACGCGATGGGCCAGGATCTGAACCGTGCCTGGCAGAGCGCCACTCAGGACGTCAGCCCTGAGGTATTTTTCGTACAGCAGCAGATGGAAAAGTACGGCGTCGATATGTTCCTCGACGTACACGGTGACGAAGAAATCCCCCACGTGTTCACCGCCGGTTGCGAAGGCAACCCGGGCTACACGCCGCGCATCGAGAAGCTCGAGGAGCATTTCCGCACGCACCTCAAGCACACCACCAAAGACTTCCAGACCCAATACGGCTATACCCGCGACGAGCCGGGTCAGGCCAACATGACCCTGGCTTGCAACGCTGTCGGTCAGAAATACGACTGCCTGTCCCTGACCCTGGAAATGCCGTTCAAGGATCATGACGACCATCCCGACAACGTCACCGGCTGGTCGGGCAAACGCTCCAAACAGCTGGGCAAGGACGTGCTGACCACCCTCGCCGATATGGTTGATACCCTGCGCTGATCCCTTCCCGCGCCGCAACGAAAAATCGCAGCTCACGCTGCGATTTTTTTGCCCGACACCTGGGTTATGGGTGGCCAAAAACGACGTCAAAAGATCGCAGCCTGCGGCAGCTCCTACAGGGATCAGGGCGAATATTGCATGTCGCCCATCCACTCCAGCACTTCGGCGTTCGCGATGTGGATCAGGTGCCCCCCAAACAAATCGCCACCCGGGCTGGCTAGCCGCGATCCCGGCCGCGCAGCATGCTGTCGAGCACCTCGTCGCGGCGTACCCAACCGTGGAACAGCGCCGCCGCCAGGTGCAACAGCACGGTGAGGAACAACAGGTACGCCAGATAACCATGCGCCTTGCGCAGCAGGGCAAACACCTGCGCATCGGCCGGCAGAATCGACGGTAGCTGCAGTGAACTGCTGAGCATCACCGGCTCGCCCGAGGCGCTGATCATCGCCCAACCGAGCAGCGGCAGCACCAGCATCAGTGCGTACAACAGCACATGCGACGCCTTGGCCGCCAGCACTTGCCAGCCCGGCAGATCCGCCGGCAACGGCGGCTGGCGCGTGGAAAAGCGCACCAACAGGCGCACCACTACCAGCAGCAGAATCGCGATGCCCAGCGGTTTGTGCAGATGAATCAGCCATTCATGCCGTTGCGACACCGACGTGACCATGCCGGCGCCAATAAACAACATGGCGATGATCATCAGCGCCATCAGCCAGTGCAGCAGCCGCGCCAGCAGCGCGAAATGAGTCGGTTGCGTGCTCATGGGCGAGCCTCCTGGCGGGTGGCGGGCAATTGGCTGACTTCACTGGTCCGGCGCAGATAGGAATCGGCGTAACCGGCGGAACGCGCAGCGAGCAATGGGTCGTCGGAGCCCTCGATGCCGGCCGGCAGCACCAGCGGATCGTAGTTGATGTCGCGGCACTCGCCGCTGAGCTGCGGCTGGGTTTTCTCCAACACCAGCGTGCCGGCGTTCAGCACTTTGCGCCCCTCGGGCCAGGCCTTGCTGGCGTCGTTCACCGGGTCACCGGGATTGGCCAGGGTGATGTTCAACTGCCAACGCAACGGCCCTTCGGCCAGACGTTGCACCAGATCCTTCTCGAGAAAGTCCGCGCCCTCTGGCGCCGTGGCTCCGGCGGCATCGCGCGCCAGCGGCGTGACACTCCAGCGCACGGCCTGCTTCTGGCCACTGGCGTTGACCAGATAAAACGCATTCACGCTGTTGTAGGTTTCGGTGGCATAGCTCGCCGAGGGTTTGGCGGTCTTCACCCAAGTCAGGAACGGCACGGCTTCCGGGTGCGCGGCAAAAAACGCCGGGACTTTCGACGGATCCGGTTTGCCCGTAGCCGGGTCCGGCGACTGCGCCTGCTGCAACTGGTAGAACGCCTCGGGGGTACCGACCGGGAACACCGGCATGCTGTTCATCCCGGTGCGCCATTGCTGACCGTTGGCTTGGGTGAAGCGTAACGCCAGACTGCGGATCGGCACGCTGCTGTCCGGCGCATAAGGATTGCCGGCCGGCAACGCGAAACGTCCGACCACCGGAGTCTGCGCTTCGTTGAACACCTGCGCGGAGGAAAACGCCCGCGCCTCGCCGCTGCTCTCGAAATGCCCGATCACGCACACGCCCTTGGCGTGGTTGCGCCGAAACCCGGGATGCACGCCGTTGTTTTTCTCCAGCACATCGACCAACGCTTTGGGCGTCAGCCGTTGTGGGTCAAGATTACCGTGCACGTAGGCAAACGCCCCGGCGACTGCGGCAACCACCACGGCAATGGCCGCCAGACGCAGCACTGTGCTCGCGGCACTCAAGGGCGGGCGTTGCGGCCCGCCCGGGGGTGAGGTGCGATCAACCATGAAAAGACTCCAGGGCCAATGGCCATAGGGAAAGGTGCTATGAGACGTACGTCTCGCAGGATTATTCCCGTTGAACTGTAGTTTCTTTCAGCAGATCGCGAGTGCCGCGTTGAAACGGCTAGTTGTCGAGGTCAAATCGCGGCGCACGCTTCTCCAGAAATGCGCGCATGCCCTCCTGTTGCCCCGGCGTGGCAAACAGGCCATGGAACGCGCGACGCTCGAACACCATCCCCTCGCGCAAGCCCGACTCGTCAACCCGGTCTACCGCTTCTCGAGCCGCCCGGACTGCCGCGCGCGGGAAACCACTGATCTGCCGGGCAACGGCCAGCGCCAGCGGTACCACCTCGTCGGCGTCGGCCACCCGAGAGACCAGCCCTGACTGTTCGGCTTCTTCGGCACCCATCGAGCGTCCGGTCAGAATCATGTCCATGGCTTTGGCACGCCCGATCAAACGGGTCAAACGCTGGGTGCCGCCCATGCCGGGCATGACCCCGAGTTTTATTTCCGGCAGGCCGAATTGCGCCGATCTGCTGGCGATGATCACATCGCACATCATCGCCAGCTCGCAGCCGCCACCGAACGCGTAACCACAGACCGCCGCGACGGTGGGCGTGCGCAACTGCGCAAACGCCTGCCAATCGGCGAAGTAGTCTTCGCGGATCATGTCAGCACAGCTCTTGCCGTACATTTCCCGAATATCGGCGCCTGCAGCGAAGTAATCCTGGGTAGCGGTAATCACCACGCAGCCCACTTGCGGCTCGCTGTCCAGCGCCTGCAACGTCGCGAGCAACTCATGCATCAGTGACGTGTTCAGCGCATTGCGCGCCTGCGGGCGGTTCAGGCGGATCAGGGCAACACGCCCATGTCGTTCAATCAACAGATTCATGACCATCTCTTCAATAAAGGGAAAATAAAGATTCAGTACAGGCGCGCTGGTCAGGAATCCCAGATCGCGCCATAGGCGGCGATGCCGCGCGCTTCCATTTCCTCGACGACCCGCCCGGTCAGCGTCTGATTGGCAATGCAGATCACCGCCTCGGCGCCGCTTGCCTGGACGGCCGCATAGGCCAGCGCCACCAGATCCGGCTTGCCCGCTACGTCGGTATCCCAGATATGCGCGTCGGGCTGCGCCAGCAGAATCTCGTCCACCAACTCGTCGCCATAAGTCTTGCGCGGGCTGCGGGTGGACCAGATAAGGTGGATCGGCACCTGGCGGGCCAGCAGATGAGGCAACACCGGGCCGATGCCACTGCCTGTCGCGACATACACCACCGACTTGAACAGGGTTTCGATATGCGCCACGCCGGCGGTGGTGATGCCCTTGACCCAGACATGCGTGGGTGGCTGATCGATCAGGCGTCCGGTCCAGTCACCGGCACGGGAAATGATCAAGCGAAAACCCGTCTGGCACGGTGCCGGAATATTGGCAAAGGCATGCCATTCCCACAGTGGATTGAGGCTGATGGCCGTGGACGATCCGGCGAACGGCGTCAGATGATCGAAGCGCGCAATCAGGGCGTGTGAGGACGGCTTGACCAGTGTCACCGGCACCTTGCGCAAGCGCAGCCAGGGCAAGGCGATGCTTAACGTCAACACCAGCAACATCCAGAATGTGGCCGAGCCCGCGAGGTCCTGCAGCAGACTCGCCTCTGGCTCTACGCTGCGTGTGCCCAGCAAGGTGATCGCCCAAAACAGTCCGAGGGCCGCCCAGCCGGCAAATCGGTGGGTACGTTCGAAGCCGTTATGCCAGCGCGAACGAATGCGCGGCTGGGCCATGATCGCCACCAGCAGCAGCAAACCCAGCAATGCGCCATGCAGGCCCAGCAGCGTCAGCGATACCGCGCCCGCCCCGGTAAACCGCTGCCAGAGCATCGTGCCGAACAACGCCGCAAACCAGCCGATCGCGGCGACGGCGCCGCCGCTGTGCAGGCCGCCAAAGTGATAGACCTTGGCCAGTGAGCGGCGAATGGCCAGCGGCCAACTCGTCGGGGCGCGGGTGGCGAGCCAGAACAGCAGATTGATCAGAAACTGCTGACGAACCAGAATCGCCAGTGACAGGTTCGCCGTCACCCAGCCGGACAACGTCGGCAGCGCAAGACTATCGCCCGCCCACCATTGCCCGGCGTTCAGACCATAAGCCAACGCCGCCAGATTGACGATCAGCACCAGGGCAAACAAACGGTTGTAGTGCGAAAACACCGGCAACGAACCCAACCGCCGCCAAAGTGCCCGCCGGGGTGGCAATCCGCAACCGGCCTCGAAATCACTCATTGCCCCGGCTCCTGAACGTCACCGTGCTGGGCCTGATGCGCCACCGCCCATTCGAGCAACAAGCGCTTGTCGACTTTGCCGCGTGAGGTGAGCGGGATGCTGTCCACCGGCAGAATCAGCGACGGCACGCAGTAATAGGCCAGCCGCTCTTCGCAGCAACGACGGGCAGCTGCAACATCGGTGCTGCGTGGGTAGACAAAAGCGACGAGGTTGCGATTGTCGAGCTTCAACGTCACCGCGCGCTGGCAGCCGGGGGACGCCTCAAGTGCCGTGGACACAGAGTCGAGTTCCACTCGAAAACCGCGAATTTTGACCTGATCATCGACGCGCCCCAGATGCTCCAGCTCACCGTCCGGGGTCCAGCGGCCGAGGTCGCGGGTGCGAAACATCAGGCGGCCCTGGCCGAGGAAGGGATCTGCGCGATAACGTTCAGCCGTCAATTGCGGATTACCCAGATACCCCGCCGTCACACAAGCGCCGCCGGCCCACATTTCGCCCGGCTCACCGGGTGCGCATAACTGCCCCGCCTCATCCAGCACATACACGGTGTTGTTCGGCGTCGGTTTGCCGATGGTCAGGGCGGCACCGGGCCGGTAATGCTGCATGGTGTTGACGATGGTGGTTTCGGTCGGTCCGCAGGCGTTGTAGAACCGGCAAAACGCCGCCCAGCGATCGGCCAGTGGTTGCGGACAAGGCTCACCGGCCAGCGCCACCACCTTCACGCTGGAACAACGTGCCGGATCCAGCGTGGCCAGAATCGACGGCGTGGCGATCAACACATCGCACTGCTCGGCGGTTTCGGCGATATTTTTGCCGCGGATCAGCAACGTTGCGCCATGGGCCAGACAGCCGAGAATCTCCCAGGCCGCCATGTCGAAGGCGATGTTGAGTATTTGCCCGACCTTCAATCCCGGCTGCATGCCCAGATTGCCCGGGGCGGTCAGCAGGATGTTGCAGACATTGCGCTGCGTGACGCGCACGCCATTGGGGACGCCGGTGGTGCCCGAGGTGAAGAGCACGAAGCACAGCGCGTCGGGCGACATCTGTAAGCCGGCTGGATTGTGCTCATCGGCTGGCGAGGAAGGCGCATCGATAAACGTATCGAGGTGTATGCAGTGCTGCTGCGCCGTCAGCGGGATGGCGGGCGCCAGCGCCGACAGCGTCAGGACGATCCGCGTGCGGGCGACGTTCATGATGTGCTGCAACTGTTGCGTCGGGGTGATCGTTACATGTTGGGGAATGTACGCCGCGCCGATTTTCAACGTGGCCAGCATCCCCACCAGCATCGGGATCGAGCGCTCGACAAACAGCGCCACATGATCGCCAGCGACCACCCCTCGCTCCAGCAAATGCGCGGCGAGGCGATTGGCCTGACGGTTCAATTCGCCGTAGGTAATGGTCTCGCCCCGGCAGTGCGCGGCAATGCCTCGTGGCATGTGCAGGGCTTGTGCTTCAATGGCGTAGTGAATCTGGGAAAATGCCGGTACGGCCTTGGGGCCACAACCGAAACGTTGCCATGCGCTATCAGTTACCGCTCGGGATGGCGTCTGGCTGGAAATTGCGAAAGCTTGCATAAAAGTCCCCTTGGGTCTCATCTGGCTGGAACGCGCAATCAGCGACGGTTGCCTGTCTGTGCGTGTCCAACCGGTTGAGCCGGGGCCGGCAAAATCATTACGTTGATTACAAAACGCGGCGAACTTTCCTACGCAGTTAAGAAAAAAATCTTTCACACCGCTTCATGGAATAACCTGCGTCAAGCGACGTCTTGCTTGTCAATACCACCGTCTCGACTCAGGCCTGCCACTGTCCATGAACACAATCGACGAACATTTACGCGAGTTGATCCCTCGTCTGAGGCGCTTCGCCCTGTCGCTGACGCACAACAGCGCCAGCGCCGATGATCTGGTGCAGGCCAGCCTCGAACGGGCCCTGTCGGCCTGGGGCGGCAAGCGTGATGAGGGTGACGTGCGGGCGTGGCTGTTCTCGATCCTCTACCGACAATTTCTCGATGCCCATCGACGCTCGCGCCGTTACGCGCGGATGCTCGAATTGTTCACCGGCCGCGACGATGCCGAGCCTTCGACCGAGCGCACGGTGATCGCCCAATCGGCCCTGCAAGCCTTCGATCGGCTGCCCACCGAGCAGCGTGCCCTGCTGTTGATGGTTTCGGTGGAAGGCCTGACGTACAAGGAAGTCGCCGAGATCCTCGACGTCCCTACCGGCACCGTGATGTCGCGTCTGTCACGCGCGCGCCAGGCGTTGCGCCAGTTGAGCGACGGCGAAATCAGCAGCCCTTCTTTGCGGATACTCAAATGATCAGCATGCCCCCCAGCGAACGCGACCTGCACGCCTACGTCGATCACCAACTCGGCGAGGCCGACCGGCGCGCCCTCGACGCCTGGCTGGCCAACCATCCGGACACCGCCGCGCAGGTGCGTGCCTGGCAACAGGATGCCCAACAACTGCGTGCGGCGCTGAGTGGTGCGTTGCAGCAACCGGTCAATCCGGCGCTCGATCCGGCGCTGATACGCCACCGCCTCAAGCGTCAGGCACGACGGCACCTGGCCAGCGCAGCGGTGTTGCTGATCGCGGTCGGCATTGGCGGCTTCAGTGGCTGGCAGGCGCGGGAAATGACCATGACGCGCTCCGCCGTGCTGCCGATGACCGATGCGTTGCAGGCCTATCGGCTGATTGCCCAGCAAGGCATCTTGCCGGCGGACTACAAGGTCGACAGCGATGGCGACATGCAGCGCTGGCTCGACCGCTACTTCACCCGGGTCAGTCGTTTGCCGGACCTGAAATCCGCCGGCTTCGAACCGGTCAGCGGTCGCCTGCTCAGCACCGACGAAGGCCCGGCAGCGATGGTGATGTATGAAGATCGCAGCGGCCACAAGGTGAGCTTCTACGTGCGCCCCCCGGGGCCGAAAAATACCTTCCTGCCCCGCGGCAGTCGCAACGAGGGTGATCTGCAGGCCGATTACTGGTCCGGTGGCGGCTACAACTACGCAATGGTCAGCCCGACCGACTCGCCAGCGGCGCAGCAACTCAAGCAATCACTGCAATTCTGAAATCCCCCCTGTAGGAGCTGCGGCACGCTGTGCTCTTTTGATCTTGCTGTTAAAAATCAAAAGGTCGCAGCGTGCCGCAGCTCCTACAGGATTTTGTGCATTCAGAAACCCACATCAAGCACCACATTATCCAGATACGTCCCCGCCGGCGGCGTGCTCTGGTCGGTGTAAATCTTCGCGTTGTAATTGAAGATCTGGCTGCCGGTGCCCAGCCCGTTGCCCGGATTGACCTCGGCATCGGTGCTGGCCCGGCGCGCACTGCCGACGCTGCCCCAACGGGTGGTGCCGGCGCTTTTGAAGATGTCGTAGGCCAGGTAGTTACTCCCGGAAATCATCCGCCGCCGGCCACCGACACTGGCCGGATTCTGTCCGTCGCTCAAACCGACGGTGTAGGCGCTGCCCTTGGTGCAGGCCAGATTGATCGTCTGCCCGCTCACCGGGGTAAAGGCGCTGACCACCGGCGCGCTGCCGAAGGCGATGTTCGGCGCAGTGATCGTGCAGTCGTTGGCCACGGTCAGGTTGACCGTCAGCGTCACCGTGCCGCTGTTGATGTCACGCCCCACGCAGAGGCTGCCGACACCCAGTCCGGAACAGTAATTCCAGTTCCAGAAAATGCTCAGGGTTTCTGTGTAAACCCCGGCGGCGACGTTGCTGCCGATGGTCGTGCCCAGGTACAGCGGCACGGTTTTCGGTGTGGTGCCGTTGAGCAATCCCAAGGCGTCGATGATGCCGTTGCGGGCAAAGTCGAACGCAGTGCCGCGGGTGACCGGGTAGCTGGTGCTGTTGTTGGCGTAGATCGTGTAGCTGATGACGTCGCCGGTCGGCCCGAGCAGCCCGCTCTGGGTCGAGGTGATGGTGGCGTAGAAGTGGTCGTTGCTGGTCAGCAGCGACAGCAGCGAGCCGGTGCAGGCCAATCCGCCGTTCAGCGTGGAACTGGGTTGCGACGTGGTGCGCAGCGTGATCGAACTGAGTGAACCGAACGCCGCTGGCGTGGTGCTGACCACCGAACACAAGGCCTGCGCAGCTCCCGGCAGCAGCAACGCCAGGCACAGGCAGATCCGCGCGGCCATCATTGACACACCAACGGCCCGATCAACGGCACCTGCGTTTGCTGCAGATCCACGCTGAACTGCGCTTTGCAGGTCCGGCCATCGGCCAGCGACACCTGCAGCGAGTTCTGCGCTTGCAGATCCTCCAGATACACCAGGCCATCCCAACCGACCACCGTGCGCGCCCCGCTCTGCTCGTGCAGCACCCCCGCGCCCAACGGCAGTTCTCGTTGCTGCGCATCCACCAGCACGATGCTTGCGGCGACGACCCGGGTCAGCGGAAATTCCAGCAGATAACCGCTGCCGCGGCGCACGGCAACGCGCTGCTCGACATCGGGACTGCGCACGTTGGCCGGCAGATTCAGCGGATCGATTTCGTATTTGCCACGGTAATAGGCGCTGCTCCACGGCACCAGCAGATGGCCGTTGTTGTCGGTCTGGCCCACCTGCTGATTTTCATAGCGCACCGGGATATCGGCGAAACCCTGGGTGCTGACCACCACAAACGCGTCGTCGATGCGGTTGGCGGCGAACACCTGGCGGTCCATCCACACCAGCGAGCCACTGGCATCGGCCCAGCGGGTTTCAGCATCGGACGTGCCGTAAACCCCGGCCTGCAACTGCACCGATTGCAGACGCCAGGTCACGTCGGCCTGGCGATAGTCCGGACCATCGCCTTTGGCGTAGCCCAGATTGAAACCGACCCCGCCCTCGGTTGGCACCGAGCGGCTGTAATTGATCCGCTGCTGACTTTGCCCGTTCCGGCTGCGTTCGCTGCTGATCGCCAGGCTGCCGCGCAGATCGAACGGAATCACCAGTTGCGCCTGCACCGCCCAGTGGCTGTCGCCGATCTCGCGGTTGGCCGAAAGATAAAAACTGCTGTTGCGCCACAGCGGTTTGCTCCAGCTCAGATTGAGTAGCCGGGTGCGCGAAGCGTCCGACGCGCGTACGTCGAAATAGCCGGCACCGAGACTGCCCCAGCGCTCGAGGTTGACGCTCAGGGTTGCTTGCTCGCTGCGCCGGCTCAGACTGGCGTACGGGGTATCGATGACGCTGAGATCGGCGTACTGATCGCGGCGCTGCAGACGTTGATAGGAAAAGCTGTAACGCTGACTGCTGTACTGATAACCGAGGCTCAACTGGCCGCCACCCTCACCGTCGAAACGACTCTGGCTGATGGCGCTGTTGAGCACGCCGAAGTTGCCCAGGCGCAGGTTGCCGCCGATCCCGCCGAGGGTCAGCGATTCGGCCGCCTCGGCGTGGCTTTCCAGAGTGAAGCTGTCACTGAACCCATAGCGCAGACTGCCCGAGGTCGCGCCGGGGCCGTAACTGAAATCCTTCAACGCGTAATCGCGGCGCAAGGTACCGGCGGCCACGGAAAAATCGCTCAGGCCTTTTTGCAGCAGACTGCTGGTGACGTAAAACGGCACCGTGGTCGACACCTGCCGCCCCAGCGCATCGGTGGTCACCACCACCGCCTCCCCCGCGCCATTGATGAACGGTACATTGGTCAGGGTGTAAGGCCCCGGTTGCAGGTCGGCGCTGCTGGACTTGTAGCCATTGATGAACAGATCCACCGAGGACGGTACCGCCGCTTCGCCGGCAAATTGCGGCAGTGGATAGGTCACCAGATCCGGGCGCACGGCAAAGTCCCGCGAGAACTGCACGCCGCCGAGGCGCACCGAGTTGCTCCAGGGCAAGGCGCCGCTGATCACGTCACCGCCCTCGTAGGTGAGCATGCGTTCGTCATCGGAGTAGCGCCAGGTGGTGTCGTAACGCAAGTAGCCGTTATCCAGGGTACTGAGCGCATCGCCGGACAAGGTGCGCCGGTACTGCCCGGTGTTGGACAGCGTGCCCCAGCTGTCGAACAGCCGCACTTCATTCCAGGCCGCCAGATACGTGTCGGCATCATCGGTGTCGTTGAGGTACAGGTCATAGTTGAACAGCGCGCCGAAACTGCTCAGCGCCGGCGTACGCGGATAATTCTCGCGGTTGCCGATGAACTGGTCCGGCAGCCAGTGCGGCGGCACCTCCAGCAGCAGGCGCTGGCCGACGCTGTCGTATTCGCTGTGCAGTCCCGGCAGGCCGTCGAGGTCGACTTCGGCATCGCTACCGACACTGCCCGGCAGCGTCATCCCGGTTTCCGTCAGAACGCTGACCGGCAGAAACAGATGCCCGTCGCGCTGCTGCACCGCGACCACACGCCCGGTATTCATCTGATTGACCACCAGTTCCAGATACAACTGTGCATCACTTACGGCCTCCATGCCGCTGGGAGGCGGCGGTAATTCACCGGCCCCGGATGGATCGACGAACATCAGGCACCATGCGCCGGTCATGAGCCACAACGGACGTTTGATTCGGCGAGCCCATCCTGGGCTCATACACGCTTTACGTCCGTCAATGGACTGAATCCTCCTGATGTCACCGCCCTCAATGGCAGGTAGTTACTCATTGTGGCGAGGGGATTTCTCCCCGATCGGCTGCGCAGCAGTCGCCATTTCAGGTGGCCCGTCACTATGAGGGAAAGCAGGGGGCGCTACGCGCCCCATCGGGGATAAATCCCCTCAACACAGATAAATCCCCTCAACACAGATAAATCACCTCAACACAGATAAATCACCTCAACACAGATAAGTCTCCCTGCCACAGAGGCCGTCTCGGCGCATGCCTTTGCCTCAACGCGCCGGCGCAACACTTTGCATCTGCGCCCCGCCATTGACCCGCACCTGCAGCGCCGAATCACCCGCCAGCGGTCCCGGTGCCGGCCAACGCATCACCGCACCTGGCAGCACATAACCGAGCAGGCCCTCGGCTACCGGTTTGTGCTGCCCGCCCTGTTTAATTGCCACATCGGTCAGCCGTGCATGCACCGCGCCCTGATTGCGCACTTCGACATACGGCCTACCGTCCACCGTCACCGTGCGCCAGCTCAGTTGCGGTTTGCCGATGCCTTTGGGGTCTCGCGGGCGGGTGCTGTCCTCCTTGCTCCACAGCCCCGCGCCGTAGGCAAACAACGGCACCGAATAGCGCATCTGGAAGCGGATCGCCGCCGCGGTTTTGCCCTCCTCGGTGGCCGGCGGTTGGGCGGCAGGGATTTCGTCGATGATGATCCGGTAGGCCAGTTCCTGCCCCGGCGGCACCTCTCTGGTCCGGGTCAGGCGTACCAATTGCTTCTGCCCCGGTTCGATCTTCGCCACCGGCGGGCTGCCGATCACCTCGCGCTGGTTCTGATATTGCTCGGCAAAAGCGCTCTGACTCCACGCGAACACGCGGATCTGCAGGTTGGCGGTTTCCGTCCCGCGATTCTCCAGCCACAAGGCACTGGCCTGTTGGTCGGCCTCCAGCACCGGATCGATCGGCCAGATCAGCACCGAACTGGCGGCCTGCGCAGGCCCGGCCCCAAAGATGACCAGCGCCAGTACCGCGCACTGTACCCACCATCGGCGTGATGTAACTGCCTCCATGAACCTGCTCCTTGTCGGCCATTCAAATGTCGCCTCACCACGACAGTTGCACCTGCAACACGTCGCTGTATGTCCCCCCAGGCTGATTGCCCGGCAACTGCACCTGACCGTAAATCGGCAGGCTGATGTTATTTGCATCGCTATAGGCCACCGCCACGCTTTGGCCAATGCCCAGGCTCTGGCTGAAGGCCGCATCGCGAAACAGCGCATACGCCACCTGCGCGCTGCCACTGTTGATCTGCAGGTGACGACCGCTGTTGTTGTACTGGCCGCCATCGACCGTCATGTTCAATGCCACCCCCGGCGTGCATTGCAACTGCACGCCGCCGGTCAGTGCCACTTGCACGGTGCCGGTGGTCAACGCCGATCGAGAGCCGAAATTCAGCCCGCCGTAATTCGACACGCCGCCCACCACCAGACACCCCGGCGTGACGGTGGCGCTGACCTGGAAGCTCTGGCTGGTCACCGCCCCCAGCGGCAGCGGCACACTGCCCGCAAAGAGCAGGACCAACGCGGCGCAGCCCGGGCGGCGCATGGCATCAGAACGTCAGTTCAACAGCGACGGTGTCGGTGTACGTCCCCGCCGGCAGCCCGGCCTTGCCCACCGCCTGACCGTAGAGGTTCACCGTCTGCGCCACGCCGGTGCTGGTCGCGAGGCTGATCGTGCCGTCAATCGGCAACAGCTGCGAATGGCCGGCATCGGTGTAGAAATCGTATGGCACGTAGTTGGCGACCCCGTCGTACAACGCCCGTGCGCCACCCGGTGATTGCCCGTCGTGGGCGCCGGCGCGTACCTTGACCACCGGTGTGGTACCGCTGGAACAGAGAATCGACAGCGCCCCGCCACCGCCGCCCAATACCTGGCCGCTGGCGGTGGTGAACAGACTGTTGGCGGTGCCGAAGTTCAGCGCACCGAAGTTCAGCCCGGTGGAGCCGCCGGCGCCGTTGACCTGACAACTGCTGGTGAGAATCAGGCTGGCGGTGACCTGCCCGGTGACCGTGGTGGCGGCGTGAGCACTGGAAACCAGCGTCAGACCGAGCAACGACAAACCTATCCTTGATGCAAACGTGCGCATGGTGTCCGTCCTCTACGGGGTTACCAGTCGAGCGTCACCGTCAGCGTGTCGGTATAGACACCTGCCGGCAGCGCGCGGGTATTCGCCACCACCGCGCCAAATACCGGGATCGGTATCCGGGCAGCGCTGGTGACAGCGAAATTGTGTTGTTGGCCGATGCTGTAGTGCTGGCTCCCGGACGGATCCAGAAACAGCTGATAGGGCAGGGTCTGGCGGCCGTTGCTCAGGCGCCGGGTGGTACCGTCACCGTGGGTGCCGCCGTCGATGGTGACGGTGAACCCGGTGACCGAAGGATTGCAGGCGACGTGCAGTTTGCCGCTGCTGTCGCCGTCGAGCGCAGCCTTGATCGGTGCGTTCCAGGTCGGCCCCTGCTGGCCGAAATCGAGCATCCCCCAATTGTTCACCGGGGTCGTAGGGGTGGCGCTATTGCTGACTTCGCAGCCGGCAGTGAGGATCAGCCGCGCCTGTATCTGCCCACTGACCGCGGCCCGTGCGTTGTCAGCGAGCAACAACAGCGTCGCAGTGGCGATTGCCCTCCAGAACTTGCCTGCCATTCGCCCTTCCTACTCCTTCAGGATCCCTGCAACCTTGCGCTCGTTATTGAACGCCCCTTCCCTGCGCAACCCGCCTCCTGCGAATTGCCTGAAATCCGGCATTTACCAGGTCACCGTGACCTTCACCAGATCCGAATAGCGACTGACTTGTGGCACCTGCGCCAAGCGCTCGATCCGTGCATACAGCGGCAACTCCACCGTGCCGGTGTCCGGCACCCGGCCACTGACCGGTACGTCTACCACCAGCGGCACCCGACGCGCCGCATCCTGATACAGGCGATACGGAATCGGTTGACTCCCCGCCGCGCCCGCCATGTAACGAACCTCGCCGACGCCACCGTGCAATCCGCCGTCGACGCGCAACTGATACGGCGTGTCCGGGTTGCATTCCAGTCGCGGCAAGCGTTGATTGGTCAGCGCCGCGCTCAGGGGACCGGCCGGATCATCGAGGCGCGCGGTGCTGCCGAAATCCAGCACGCCCAATTGTTCGATGCCCGCCCCGCGCTGCTGGCCGACCAATTGGCAACCACGCTGCACGTCAACGCGGACTTCGACCTGAAGGTCCGCTGCGAACACCGGGCTTGCCAGCAAGCCGAAAACACCCAACACCACACGTGCAATCACTGCCTCATTCCTTGTGAGGAACCACCTGGATGACGTTATTGAGTTTCAGGGTAGCAACGGTCGACGAATCCGCCAGTCGATTGGATCCATCTTTGCGGCTGAAAATGTTTCGAAAGGTTGGCAACAACCGGAATGACATCGCTGAAAATATCTGTACATCAGCGAAAATCCTGTCTAGTTATCGCCCACATTCGACGCGCTGCGATGGCAGGTCGGCGGTGCCACTGGTTACACTACGTGCCGCGCTCCCGGGCGCCGGATCGATGAATACGGAGTGACTGCGCAGTGCCCTTTCGAATGCCCAAACGATCGCCGCTGACCCGACGCTGGTCGGCGTTGCGCCGCTGGTTCGGCAAGGGCCGGAGCGCCAACGGCGGGCAAGACGCCAGCGCGCAGGCGATCCGTGATTACTTCCAGCACAAGGCCCGCGCCCAGGGTTACACCCTCAGCCACAGTCAGCAGCGAGCGATCGAGTGCATGGCGCAACAGGCCAGCATGTTGCTCGGCGCCAGCGGGCGAACGCCCACGAGCCTGTACCTGCATGGTGCGGTCGGACGCGGCAAGAGCTGGCTGCTCGACGGCTTTTTTCACGCACTGCCGACTGAGCAAAAACAGCGCGTGCATTTCCATGAGTTCTTCGCCCGCCTGCATCAGGGCATGTTCGATCATCGTCTGCACGACGACGCTCTCGGCGTAACCCTCGACGCGCTGCTGCGCGATTGCCGGGTCGTGTGTTTCGACGAGTTTCATGTGCATGACATCGGCGATGCAATGCTCATCACCCGTCTGTTCAAGGCGTTGTTCAAGCGCGGGGTCCTGTTGCTGGTGACCTCCAACTATCCGCCGGAGGGCTTGCTGCCCAACCCGCTGTATCACGCTCGGTTCAAGCCGGTGATCGACCTGATCAACGCGCGGATGCAAGTGCTGGAGGTTGGCGGCCCGCACGATTACCGCAGCCTGGCGCGTCACCAGGCACATCAGGTTTTTGCACAGGGCCATTACGTGTGGCCGGCAACAGCGACACAGCGCCGAACCCTGAACTTGCCGCCCGCAGGTGCTCCAGCCATCGCGCTGCCGGTGGGCAGCCGCCACGTTCAGGCGCGTCTGTGCGAGGAGCGGCGGGTCGCCTTCACCTTCAACGACCTGTGTGAGCAACCAACGGCGGTGATGGATTATCTGGAGCTGTGCCGCCGGTTCGACCAGTGGATCATCGATGACCTGCCGGAACTGGACGAATGCTCGACCGCCGCGCAACAGCGCTTCATCAATCTGATCGACGTGCTCTACGATCAGGACAAACACCTGACGCTGCTCAGCCAGCTGCCGCTGCACAAGGCCCTGGGCGGCAACGCCATCGATCTGGCCCGCACCCGCAGTCGTCTGGGGCAGTTGCAGGAAGTGCATTGATCCCCCTGTGGGAGTGGGCTTGCTCGCGAAAACGGAATATCAGCCGACGCAGATGTCGACTGACACACTGCTTTCGCGAGCAAGCCCGCTCCCACAGGATTTCGGGTGTTCTCCAGGTTCAAGTCAGGCCCTTTGCCGTTATCATGTCGCCCATTCCGAGCGCCCGGCGCTTCTTTCTTTGATAGTGAACCTGCCCAATGCACACCCTTGCTCAATTGCGCGCCGGCGAGTTGTCGGGCATTACCCGGCTCGACCTGTCTTGCGGCCTGAACGAGTTCCCCCGGGAAATTTTCCAGCTGGCCGATACGCTGGAAGTGCTCAACCTCAGCGGCAACGCCTTGAGCAGCCTGCCGGACGACCTGCACCGGCTGACCCGGATGCGCATTCTGTTCTGCTCGGACAACCAATTCACCGAGGTCCCGGAATGCGTCGCTCAATGTGCGGCGCTGACGATGATCGGCTTCAAGGCCAACCGCATCAGCCACGTGCCGGGCGCAGCACTGCCGCCGCTACTGCGCTGGTTGATCCTGACCGATAACTGCATCGAAACCCTGCCGGACGAACTGGGCGAGCGCCCCTACCTGCAAAAGCTGTTGCTGGCCGGCAATCGCCTGCAAACGCTGCCAGCGTCGATGCGCCAATGCCATCGCCTGGAGCTGATCCGCATCGCCGCCAACCGTCTGCGTGAACTGCCGCAGTGGCTGCTGACTCTGCCGAGCCTGACCTGGCTGGCCTATGCCGGCAATCCGCTGGAAACCGAAGCCGACGCCGCCGCGCTGGAGGCAACGCCGCTGATCGACTGGTCGGCGCTGCGTCTGCAAGAGCGCCTCGGTGAAGGCGCATCCGGAGTGATTTCCCGGGCGCTGTGGCAACGCGCCGACCACACGCAGACGCCCGTCGCGGTGAAGTTGTACAAAGGCGAAATGACCAGCGACGGCTCACCGTTGCATGAGATGAACGCCTGCATCACCGCCGGCCTGCACCCAAACCTGATCCGCGTCGAAGGCCGCATCCACGGTCATCCTGACGGGCAGCACGGGCTGGTGATGCAACTGATCGACCCGAGTTTCCGCAACCTCGCGGCATTGCCGAGCCTGGCCAGTTGCTCACGGGATGTTTACCACGAGGATCGCCGATTCACCGCCGAGGTCGCACTGAACATTGCCCGCGGCATCGCCTCGGCGGCCGAACACCTGCATCGACAAGGCATCACCCACGGCGACCTGTACGGACACAACATTCTGTTGAACGATCAGGGCGATTGTCTGCTGGGGGATTTTGGCGCGGCGTCGTTCCATGCGACCGTCAACAATCTGGAAACCCGCGCGCTGCAACGCATCGAAGTGCGGGCATTCGGGATTCTGCTTGGGGAATTGCTGGCGCGCATCGACTCGGGGTTGAACGATGAGCGACGCGAGACGCTGGAAGAACTGGAGCGGCGTTGCTGTCAGGCCGATGTGCTGGCGCGGCCGGGGTTCGGCGAGGTGATTGAGGTATTGCGCGCGCTGTAACAAAAAAATCGCAGCCTGCGGCAGCTCCTGCATGTGTACCTGTAGGAGCTGCCGCAGGCTGCGATCTTTTGCTTTCAGCCCGCCAGACCGACGAACATGTCCTGCACGTCATCGTGGTTGTCGAGACCTTCGAGGAACGCTTCGACTTCAGCCATCTGCTCGTCGCTCAGGCCGCTGACCGGGTTTTTCGGCTGATAGCCGAGTTTGGCCGACAGCACGGTGAAACCTTGCTCAGGCAGGGCTTTCTGCACGGCGTCGAGGTCGGTCGGATCGGTCAGGAACAGGGTCGCGCCCTCTTCACCCGGTTCGAAGTCCTGGGCACCGGCCTCGATCGCGGCCATTTCCGGATCGGCGTCCGGGCTGTCCGGCGCGGCTTCGATCATGCCGACGTGGTTGAAATCCCACGCCACCGAACCGGAAGCGCCCAGTTGGCCCTTGCGGAACGCCACGCGAATTTCCGCCACGGTGCGGTTGATGTTGTCGGTCACGCACTCGACGATCAGCGGCACCTGATGCGGTGCGAAACCTTCGTACGTCACGCGGTGGTACTGCACGGTTTCGCCCAGCAGGCCGGCACCTTTCTTGATGGCGCGGTCCAGGGTTTCCTTGGGCATCGAGGCTTTCTTGGCCTGTTCGACCACCAGACGCAGGTGTGCGTTGGTGGCGGTATCGGCACCGTTGCGGGCAGCGATGGTGATTTCTTTCACCAGTTTGCCGAAGATCTTGCCCTTGGCGTTGGCTGCCGCTTCTTTGTGTTTAACCTTCCACTGTGCGCCCATTACTCACTCTCTTGATCTGTGGCGCCGAGACATCTATTGGCCGACGCGTGGCGCCAAGTTTATACGGCCTAAAGTCGGCAATCGACCAAAAAAACGCATTGTTGAATCGACATCTTCACCACGCCCTGTAGGGCAATTCTGAAAACCCAGATGGCCATGACCATTCGTGCTCGGCTTTTCGTACCCTCTGCCGTCCGTATTGCCCGCAGAGCCCTTACGCATGCTCAATGATCAGCAACCCCCGTTCACCCTGACCCTCACCGACGGCCCATTGTGTCTGCCGGTGCTGCGTTTCAGTGGCAAGGAGGCGCTCAATCAGCCTTTTCGTTTCGAGGTTGAGGTGATCGGCCTGGCCCCGGCGTTTACCCCGAACAGCCTGCTGGGCCAACCGGCGTATTTGCGTCTGGGCACTGACCACGGCATTCACGGGCTGATCCACAGCGTCAGTTGCGAACACCGCGCCAGCCACCGGATCGGCTACCGGCTAAGCCTCGTTCCGCAGTTGCTGAATCTGGCGCAGGCACCGCGACGCCGGGTCTTCGCGCAGGTCAGTGTGCCGGCAATCCTCGAACAATTGCTCGGTGAACATGGCCTGACAACAGGCGACTACCGGATCGAAATGAGCGTCGGCCATTACCCGCCCCGGCCCTTCATCATTCAGTACGAGGAAAGCGATCTGGCGTTGCTGCAGCGCCTGTGCGAGGAAGAAGGCATTCACTATCACTTCGAACACCAGCCGCGCGGGCATGTCGTGGTGTTTGCCGATGACAACCTGAGCCTGCCACAAGAGCCGCTGCCGGTGCCGTTCGCCGTGGCAGATGCAAGCCCCTCGCCGCGCCTCAGCACAGCGTATCAGCGGCATGACGCGACACCGCTGATGGCCGCGCCGGGCATTCGCAATCGAGGTCAGCCGGTGGTCGCCGAGGATGCGGCCAATCACCCTGTGCCGACGCTCGATCCCTCGCAGTGGTCGGGTGAGCAGCGCCACACCGAACAACGCAGCCGCCGCCACTTGCAACGCCAGCGCTGTCAGTCGCGTTCTATCCACGGGCGCAGCGATTGCAGCGCGCTGCGCAGCGGGCATCTGTTGCAGATCAGCGAGCATCCGATCAATGCATTCAACGAACAATGGCTGATCACCGAGGTGCAGCACCAAGGCCAACACCCCTCGATCCTTGATCCCGACAGCGCTGTGCATCGCTATTTCAACGATTTCAGCGCCCTGCCCTGGTCCACCGAGTTTCGCCCGCCGCTGGTACAAGCGCGTCCGAACATCGCGGGTTATCACCTGGCGCGGATAGCGGGCGCGCCCGGTCAGCCCGCGCAACGGGACGACTTGGGGCGCATTGCCGTCAACCTGTGGCCGACGCCCGAGGTGGCGGTGGTTTGTCTGTGGTTACCGATTGCACTGACCGGCGTCCATGGCCGCCTCGCCGCCCATGAACTGCCCCGCGCCGGCAGTGAGGTGTGGGTGAGTTTCCTCGACAGTGATCCGGACCGACCGATCCTCTGCCTCACCCACTCGCGCCCTCCCGCACCCAGTGAATCTGCGGTGGCGAGCGACAGCAGTCTGCTGCTGGACTGGCTGCTCAACAGCGCCGATCCGTAGCGCTTGCGCCAAATTGCAGGAGCTGCGCCGCCACCGCTTCGGTCACCGCCTCGCGGCTGTCCAGTTCCAGCGCAGGACCCGCGCTACCGCTTCAAGGACTTCTACGAACGGGTCAAGGCCAAGGGCTACATCCTCTACCCGGGCAAACTGACCCAGGTCGAAACCTTCCGCGTCGGCTGTATCGGCCACGTCAGCCCGGACGACATGCGCCGGGCCGTGGCGGCCGTGGGCGAGGTGCTGCGCGAGATGGAGGTGCTGGAGACCCAAGCCCAAACACAAATCCCCTGTAGGAGTGAACCTGCTCGCGATGGGGCCGTGTCAGTCGACGACTGTGTTGAATGATCAACCGCTATCGCGAGCAGGCTCACTCCTACAGAGCAATTGCATGTCTGTTCAAGTAAAAAGCGCGGTCAACATTTAAGTTGGCCGCGCTTGTTGATTAGCGCCACTCAGCAACCATTATCAAAAACACTATTGATCATTCACTCCGCAAGTTACCCTGCGCATCATAACTCAGACCATCCGGGTATTTGATCGAGCCATCGGGAAGTTGCTCGGTACCATCAGCCCAGACAATACGTCCGTCAGGATATTCAACCGTATCGTCCGGCCAGACGATGCGCCCGTCAGGATGTTCAACCCGGCCGTCCGTGTGCTGAATGATCCCATCGGGACGGGTGACCGCCGTTTGTTCGAGGTTGACGAGACTGCCATCGACCAGCGAAATCGTACCATCAGGGTTTTTCGACCCGCCCATGGCACTCAGCAAATTGATCAGAGCTACGGGGTCAACGTTGATATTCAATGTCGGCCAAGGCATCGGTGGCCTGACACTGAGCGGAGGTTTGACCGGCGCCACCGGCGCCTTGTCGACGGGTGGCAAGGGTTTTACCGGTGGTTTGACGGAGGGCTTCACCGGAGGCACCGGCGGTTTCACTGGAGCCACTGGTGGCTTGACCGGCGGCTTCACCGGGGCCACTGGTGGCTTGATCGGCGGCTTCACCGGAGTAACAGGTGGTTTGACGGGAGGCTTTACCGATGGCCGAGAGACCGGAGGCTTTGCCATGGCCTTGCGGCTGATGTGCAGTTGTTGTCTTTTATCCAGAATAATACTGACTGTCATTTTTAAATCCTTTTAAATACATTGAATGCCTTACAGCACATTAACTTTTGATACTTGCGACACTGATTGCTGCCTGCCAGCAACATTATCCACTTCGTCTGCACCACTCAAATCCACACCAATACAAAACATAAACAACAACTCTTTACACCTGATCAAAATCATATAAAGCACTTACGCAACCGCCTTCACCCAAGTCAACTTGGCAACAACTGCAAAAAAACCGTTCGACACCGGGCAAAAACACTTGAACGCGATTACAGTTAAAGCATGCCGTCGCACAAGAACGGCATGTGGCGACCCTGATCTGTGAGGAAACACCGTATGCCGTGGACAAGTTCCGAATCACGCTACAGCACCGTGTCCGTCCTGCTGCACTGGCTGATGCTGGTCCTGTTGATACTGGTTTATGCCAGCATGGAGTTGCGCGGGATCTTTCCCAAGGGAAGTGGCGGTCGCACGCTGATTCGCGAAGTGCACTACATGCTCGGGCTCACCGTGTTCGTACTGGTGTGGTTTCGCCTGGCAGCGCGCAGCCTGGGCCCGGCGCCGAAAATATTCCCCGCATCCGCGCAATGGCAAACCCTGTTGGCGCGGGTGATGCACTGGCTGTTGTATCTGTTCATGATCAGCATGCCGATCCTCGGCTGGCTGATCACCAGCGCCGAGGGGCATCAAGTCATGTTCTACGGCTTCGATCTGCCGCTGCTGGTCCATGAAGACAAGGCGCTGGCCAAGCAAGTGGAACACTGGCACGTGCTGATCGGCAATATCGGCTATTGGCTGATCGGCCTGCATGCCCTGGCGGGGCTCTATCACCATTATGTGGTGGGCGATAACACGCTGTTGCGGATGATGCCCAAGCGCGGGTGAACACTGATGCCGAGGTTTGAAAATTCATTGTGGTGAGGGGGCTTGCCCCCGTTGAGCTGCAAAGCAGCTCCATAAGCGGCTTCGCACTGAACCTGCGCCCCGTTTAACCAAGATGGGCGGCTGTGCAGTCCAACGGGGGCAAGCCCCCTCGCCACATAGTCTTAGCGAAGACCTCGTCGCCCCTGCAAGCCGCCGGTATGCACGAAGATCAGCCGCGTGCCATATTCGAACCCGCCCGCTTCAACCTGCTGCTTCAGCGCCAATAACGCCTTGCCGGTATACAGCGGCTCCAACGGCACGCCGCTGGCCTGTTCGCTGCGTTCGATGAACTCAAGCAACTGCGCGTCAACCTTGGCGAAACCACCCCGGCTCGCGTCGAACAACGCGTAACCCGCCGCCCCCACTCCGGCCGCGCGAACAATCGCCTGCACCTGCTGCGCCACGCCGTGGTCTTCGGGCACCGCCAGCGCGCCGTACACCGGATTCGCACCCGCCTCGGCCAGCACCAGCCCTGCCAGGGTCGTCCCGGTGCCGCACGCCAGCCACCAACCGTGATAATCGCACCAGCCCAGTTTGCCCAGTTGCGCCGTCACCTGTTCCTTGAGCGCTTTACAGCCCAATGCACCCGCCAGCCCACCGCCGCCCTCCGGTACCGCATGCAAATGTGGATACTGCGCCTGCCACGGTCCCCAGAACCCGGGCTCATGCCGTGCCCGATAGCCGCCATAACCCAGCCAGTGCAGTCGCATGCCGAACGCTTGCAAGTCCATCACCGTGGGCGTTTGCTGCGGATGGCCGCGCAGCAGGCCGACGGTTTCGAAACCCAGACGCTTGCCGGCAGCCGCCAACGCGTGCAGATGATTGGAGTGCGCGCCGCCAAGGCTGATGATGCCCCGCGCGCCAATGCGATCGGCGGCTTTGAGGTGTTCGACCAGCTTGAACCATTTATTGCCGCTGATCAGCGGGTCGATCTGGTCCAGACGCAGGATCGCCACCTCGACTCCGGCGTGGGTGAGCCAGTCGAGTTGCAGCAATTGGAGCGGGGCTTGGGGTAGCCAATCGGAAGGAACAGGCATGGGCACTGCTGCATCGGAAAAAACCGATTCTAACAGCCCCCGGATAACCTGTAGGAGCTGCCGCAGGCTGCGATCTTTTGATCCTGGTTGTTGAAAACAAAGTCAAAAGATCGCAGCCTTCGGCAGCTCCTACAGAAGGGTTAAAGTTCGGCAGCCAGACGCGAACCCTGATTGATCGCGCGCTTGGCATCCAGCTCCGCCGCAACATCGGCGCCGCCGATCAGGTGCACGTTCTGCCCCGCCGCAACCAGACCTTCCTGCAGCTCACGCAGCGGATCCTGGCCGGCGCAGATGACGATGTTGTCCACCGCCAGCACTTGCGGTTCGCCGGCTTCGCCGATGCGGATGTGCAGGCCCTGGTCGTCGATCTTCAGGTACTCGACGCTGTTGAGCATCTGTACCTGCTTGTTCTTCAGCCCGGTGCGGTGAATCCAGCCGGTGGTTTTGCCCAGGCCGTCGCCGACCTTGGTTTTCTTGCGCTGCAGCAGGAACACCTCGCGGGCCGGTGCGTGTGGTGCGGCTTTGATCCCGGCCACGCCACCACGGGCTTGCAAATTCGTATCAATGCCCCACTCTTTCCAGAACGCGGCACGATCCAGGCTGGTGGCGACGCCTTGATGCACGAGGAATTCGGAAACGTCGAAACCGATACCACCGGCACCGATCACTGCAACGCGTTTGCCCACCGGCTTGCGTTCAAGGATCACGTCCAGGTAGCTCAACACCTTGGCATTCTCGACGCCCGGAATCGCCGGCACACGCGGCGCAATGCCGGTGGCGAGGATGATTTCGTCGTAGCCGCCGTCCACCAGTTTCGCCACGTCGACGCGGGTGTTCAGGCACACCTCGACATTTGTGGTCTGCAGCTTGCGCTTGAAGTAACGCAAAGTTTCGAAAAATTCTTCCTTGCCCGGCACACGCTTGGCGATGTTGAACTGGCCGCCGATCTCGCTGGCCGAATCGAACAGCGTCACCTGATGCCCGCGTTCAGCGGCCACGGTTGCGGCGGACAAACCTGCAGGCCCGGCGCCGACCACGGCGATTTTCTTGATCTGCTGCACCGGCAGATAGTTGAGCTCGGTTTCGTGGCAGGCACGCGGGTTGACCAGGCAACTGGTGAGTTTGCCGCCAAAGGTGTGATCCAGGCACGCCTGGTTGCAGCCGATGCAGGTGTTGATTTCGTCAGCGCGGCCTTCGGCCGCCTTGTTGACGAAGTCCGGGTCGGCGAGGAACGGCCGGGCCATCGAGACCATGTCGGCGTCGCCCTCGGCAAGAATCTGCTCGGCGATTTCCGGGGTGTTGATACGGTTGGTGGTGATCAGCGGAATGCTCACCGAACCGCGCAGTTTGGCAGTGACCTTGCTGAACGCGGCGCGCGGCACTTTGGTGGCGATGGTCGGAATCCGCGCTTCGTGCCAGCCGATGCCGGTGTTGATGATCGTTGCGCCGGCCTGCTCGATGGCTTTGGCCAGGGTCACGATCTCTTCCCAGGTGCTGCCGCCCTCAACCAGATCGAGCATCGACAGGCGGAAAATAATGATGAAATTCGGGCCGACCGCTTCACGCACGCGGCGGACGATTTCCACTGGCAGGCGCATACGGTTTTCGTAGCTGCCGCCCCAGCGATCGGTGCGGTGGTTGGTGTGGGCGGCGAGGAACTGGTTAATGAAATAACCTTCCGAGCCCATGATTTCCACGCCGTCGTACTCGGCGGTCTGGGCCAGTACCGAGCAGGTGACAAAGTCGCTGATCTGCTTTTCGATGCCTTCCTCGTCCAGCTCCTTGGGCTTGAACGGGTTGATCGGCGCCTGAATCGCACTCGGCGCGACCTGCTTCGGGCTGTAGGCATAACGCCCGGCATGGAGAATCTGCATGCAGATCTTGCCGCCCGCCTCGTGCACCGCGCGGGTGACGATGCGGTGCTTGAGCGCTTCTTCCTCGGTGGTCAGTTTGGCCGCGCCGGAGTACACGCCGCCCTCGTCATTCGGGCCGATACCGCCCGTCACCATCAGGCCGACGCCGCCACGGGCACGCTCGGCGAAGTAGGCAGCCATACGTTCGAAGCCGCCCGGTTTCTCTTCCAGGCCGGTGTGCATGGAGCCCATCAGGGTACGGTTGCGCAGCGTGGTGAATCCCAGGTCAAGCGGGGCCAACAGGTGCGGGTAATGAGCGGCGGTCATCGGTAACTCCACAACGAGCAATCACGGAAATTGCGGGAGCTCTACGTCCCCCGTCAGTCATGTTCGACAGACTAAGAGTCGCACTGCTGTCACTCAATGACCGAAACTGACAAGTTATTGATCCAAATGCGCAGCGCCCCTTGGCAAGTGCAGGCATGCGCCCTACCCTAGTCGCCACACCCAGTACCCGGCTGTTGTTGGTTTTCATGCGCAAACTTCTGTACCTGTGTTTTTCCATGGCCATCGTTGCCGCCCTCACCACCTACGCCATGTGGGCGGCGGACCGGCCGGCGGGGCATTACCTGTCGGACCTGCGGATCAAACTGGCGGTCGATCAAGGCACCCCGTCCGATCGCGGCAACTTGCTGGGCATTCAGCCGGAACTGTTCCCAACCGACTACCAAAGCCCGCAACGCCTGCATCGCAAACTCGCGGCTTATCTGCAACAGGCGCAGGATCAAGGGCTGCTGAACGAAAAAACCGTGGTGGTATTGCCCGAGCATGTCGGCACCTGGCTGATGATCAGCGGCGAAAAAGACGAGCTGTATCAGGCGCCGACGCTGGCCGAAGCAATGAACTGGCTGGCGGCGAGCAACCCGCTGCTGTTCGCCCGCGCCTGGCTCAGCGCCAAGGGTGAGAATCGTCTGGATGACGCGCATCTGCGCATGAAGTCCAAGTCGATGGCCAAGGATTATCAGGCGCTGTTCGGCGGACTTGCCAAGGAGTTCCAGGTAACACTGGTGGCCGGCTCCATCGTGCTACCCGAACCGAGCGTGCGCGACGGCCAGCTCAAGCCCGGCAGTGGCGCGCTGTTCAACAGCAGCGTGGTGTTCGGTCGTGATGGTGTGCCGCTGGGTCAGCCGCAACGGCAGATGCACCCGATTTTCGAACAGCGCGATGTGCTCGAGGGTGAAGACGCCCATGCAATCACCGTGGTCGACACCCCGGCCGGACGTCTCGGCGTGCTGATCGGCAGCGACAGCTGGTACCCGGACAATTATCGTCAGCTCGACGAACTCGGCGCGCAACTGGTGGCGGTGCCCGCGTTTGTGGTCGGCCATGGTGCGTGGGATCAACCGTGGGCTGGCTATAAAGGCTCGAATACCCCGGGGACGGTCAGCCTCAAGCCCGGGGAGATCAGTGAAGGTGAGGCGTGGCATCGCCTGACACTGACGGCTCAGCCTCCCATGAGCGGTGCAATCGCCGGCATGAGTGTGTTCCTGCGTGGGCAGTTCTGGGACAAGCCCGGTGCCGGGCAGAGTTTCCTTAGCAGCAACGGCCAGCAATTCGCCGATGGCGAAGCCCGTGGCGCCCGTCTGCTGAACATCTGGTTGTAAGCCATGAAACCATTGCCGATGCGCCTCGGGGATCTGTCGGTCGGTTTCGTTCACAGCCTCGCCGATGCAGTACGCAGCCATGGCGCCGATCCGCAACCGCTGCTCGAACAATATGGCCTGGATGCAGCGCGTCTGGCCGAGGCCGGGGCGCGACTGTCGATCCCGCGTTACATGCGTCTTGGGCACAGCGCGATCCAGCTGACCGGCGATCCGGCACTGGGCCTGCGTATGGGCCAGCTCAGCCGCTTGAGCCAGGCGGGACTGGTCGGGGTCACCGCCGCCCAGGCACCGACCGTGCGCGAGGCCGCCCGTTGCCTGCTCCGCTTCGAGCCACTGTACGGCTCCAACTATCGCGGCCAGTCGAGCTTTCACGAAGACACCCATGGCGCCTGGCTGCGGTTCTACTCGATCAGCCCGTACAACGCCTATAACCGCTTCGTGGTGGACTCGATCATTGCTGGCTGGCTGCATCAGTTGTCCAGTGTCGGGGGCGAAACACTGCGCGCCGAGCGCATTGAAATCGAATTCGCCGAGCCAGACTATCGTGACGCTTACAGCGTGCTGGGCGACGCTGCGATCCAGTTCGGCGCCGAACGCAACCAACTGCGTCTGAACCTGAACAGCCTCGCCCTGCGCAACCCGGAACACTGCCCGAGTACCTGGAAGCACTTGCTTGCATTATGCGAACGGGAACTGGAGCAATTGACCCGCACCCGCAGCTTGCGCGAGCGCATCACTCAACTGCTCGGGCCGTTGCTCAATGGTGGCCGGGAACCCGACCTGGAAGAAGTGGCGGCACGCCTGAAACTACCGACTTGGACCTTGCGCCGCAAACTGGCCGAGGAAGGCACGCAGTTTCGCGCGATCCTCAATGACACCCGCCGTGACCTGGCCATGACCTACATTCGCGACACCGAACTGGCGTTCGGCGAGATCGCCTACCTGCTGGGCTTTGCCTCAGCCGAGGCGTTTCAACGCGCCTTCAAACGCTGGAGCGGCCAGACGCCTGGCGAGTTTCGTCGCAGTCACCGGAAAACGGCCTGAAAAGCTGCAAGCTGCAAGCTGCAAGCTGCAAGCAAATGCTTACAGCTCGGTGGCGTCTTCGGCTGGTTCGGGTTGATCCAGTTCGTAGGCCTGATATTCGAGCAGTTCTTCTTGATAGTCGTCCATTGTGTAATCCCCCTCTGCCCGTTTCAAAATAGCCCGGTCAAATGACCAGTGCCTCGAGCCTATCGTGCCCGTATGAAAGAAAAATGAAACCCGGCCTTCATGAATAAAACGTAGCAGGCGGTCAGGAATTTATCGCGGGATTTTTGTCGGGGGAATGTAACGAGATTTCACATGCTGCAGAAACAGCTGTGGGAGCGGGCTTGCTCGCGAAAGCGTCAGTACATTCAGCATCGATGTGACTGAACAACCGCTTTCGCGAGCAAGCCCGCTCCCACAGGGGATGTGTGTGTGAGTTATTGCATCGCCGGAATCGGCTCCGATGGCGGCGGGATATTGCTCGGATTGGCCGGCGGCGTGATTGTTTCGGTGGCTGGCGCAGACTCCGTGCTCGGTGCCGGGGTGATCGGCGCTGACTCGGCCGGCGGCACCACCGGCTCGGAGCCCGTTGGCGTCGGCGACACCGAAGCAGGCGCCGGCGTTGCTGCCGGAGCTGCCGGCGTGGTGCTCTGGGCTGGCTCGACAATCCCGGCCGGCGGCGGCGCTGGCGCGGTCTCAACCGTCGGTGCAGGTGAAGTTGGGGCCACAGCAGCAGGCTTCGGCTCCGGCACCCCCAGATCAGTCCTGGGCTTCTCTTCAATGTGCGCAGCTTTCTTCGCATCCGCTGGCAGGAACAGCTCGACCAGGGTGAAGAAGCGTTCATAAAACTTCTGCGAGGTCACCGTCTCACTGGCGACCTTGACCATCGAATCATCCGACGAACCGATCGGCATCGACACCGACCCCAACACACCCACCCCGAGGCTGGCCGAATTGTTGGTCTTCTTCAGCGCGTAGCGGTCCTGCAAGGCATTGGCGAACATCGTCGCATGATGCTTGGAGCTGCCGTCTTCGGTACACACCACATTGAAGCTGATCTCCATGTGGGTCTCACCGGTTTGCTGGAAGCTCTTGTGGCCGCTGATCAGTTTCGGGTCACTGCTGGTGATGATATAGCCCTGACTGAGCAACGCACGACGAGCCGCCTCGCAACTTGCGGTATCGGCCACCGGATAATTGCGCGAGAACGTGCCGGAATCATCGAAGTTCTCATGCTCATAGATCGGCTTGTCCTTCGAACAGCCAGCAACAGCGGTCAACAACAGCGCCAACCCGACAACACGCATGGGAGTGGAAATCAACATTGAACATCCTGAGGGAAAACAGTCCGGGGCGTATTGTGCAACAGAACTCGGCCCTGCGGCGCATGGATTGTGTCTTAAAGACGTTACAAGCGTATTGACCGTTGTTTGCCGGAAAAAGTCGCAGAGAGATGTGATTGGTGAGGGCGCGATGGTTAGCGGTTGCTCGGAGTGCATCCAGCTAAAACATGGTCGGCTGTCAGGCCGCCATCGCTGGCAAGCCAGCTTCCTCAAGATCAAGATCAAAAGATCGCAGCCTTCGGCAGCTCCTACACAGGATGAGCGTTAGCTCGGCTGCAGCTTTTGATCTTGATCCACGGGCGACGTCGGGAGGCTGAGTGGAGGGATTGATCCGGGGGTGGGAGCGCAGCGACCGTTTGGCGAAGCCAAACACAGCGAGAGGAGGTGCAGCGAAGCAAACCGTAGGCGCTGCGCCCGGATCAATCCCGGAACGAAGGGACCCCGAGCCCCAGCGAGCGGGCCGGACGTAGGAGCAAGCCTTTTGGGTTACCTTTTCGGCGTCTGGAAAAGGTGACTCGCCGTAAGGGCGAAACCGCCAGCCGCCACACCCAAAACAACGGATATTCACACAAACCCCACCCCGCATACAAAAAAGCCCCGACCATCAGGCCAGGGCTTCTCTATAACCAATCAGTCAAACATCAATAGCGCTTGATGTCCGCCTGACTCTCCAACTGCTTGCGGAACGCCGCGAAATCCTGCTGCCCTTCACGGGAAGCGAGGAAACGACGGTACTGCGCCTTCTCTTCATCCGTCGGCGCAACAGCTTCGTTCACACCATCCAGACGCACAATCATCAGGCTACCGTCCTGCAACGTCACGCTGGTGAACGTCGGTTTGCCCTTGGCCGCCGGTTTCGGCATACGGAACAACGCCTGCAGCACAGTCGGGTCAACCCCTTCCTGCGCGCGGGTCGCCGCCGGTACAACCTTCCAGCTCTGACCGTCAACCGCCTTGTCCAGCGCAGTCTTGCCCTCGCGCAGACTGGCGATCAACTGATCAGCCTTGGTCTTGGCCGCCGCACTCGCGTGCTCTTTGGTCAGTTGTGCGCGGATCGCCGTGTTGACGGTCTCCAGTGGCAACTGCTCAGGCTTCAGGTGCTCCTTGGCACGCAGCACGACCACGGTTTCCGGGTCCAGCTCGATGCCGGTGCTGTTGGCGTTTTCTTCCAGCACTTCCTGGCTGAATGCCGCCGCTACCACAGCACGGTTGGCCGCGATACCTTCGCCACCTTCACGGCCGAACGGCTTGGAGGTTTGCACGGTCAGCTTCAGATCGGCTGCTGGCTGAGCCAGGTCAGACGCTTCGAACGCCGAGTCTTCCAATTGCTTGGTCGCCTCGACAAAACGCTGCTCGACCTGCTGGGTCTTCAGCTCGCGGGTCAGCTTGTCTTTCAGGCTGGCCAAGGTCGGAACTTCTGGCGCTTCGACACCCAGCAGCTTGATCAGGTGGTAACCGAAATCGGTACGCACCGGCGCAGACACCTGGTCCTTGCTCAGCGAGTACAGGGCTTTTTCGAAGGCTGGATCGTAGACGCCAGGACCTGCGAAACCGAGGTCACCGCCATTGTTGGCCGAGCCCGGGTCCTGCGAGAACTCCTTGGCCAGCGCTTCGAATTTCTCGCCCTTGGCCAGACGCGCCTGGACTTCTTCGATCTTCGCCTTGGCCTGAGCGTCGGTGGTCTTGTCGTTGACTTCGATCAGGATGTGCGCCGCACGACGCTGTTCCGACAGGTTGGCGATCTCTTTCTGATACGCCGCCTGCAGGTCTTCGTCCTTGACGGCCACCTGGTCAAAGAACGACGACTTCTTCAGCTCGACGTAATCGACAACCACTTGCTCAGGGGTCATGAACTCCTTGGCGTGCTCGTCGTAGTAAGCCTTGACCTCATCGTCGGTCAGCTTGACCGCCGCCGGATCGGCCTTTACGTTCAGCGAGGCGAAATCGCGGGTCTGTTTTTCCAGGCGGGCGAAAGCCAGCACCTCGGCATCGGTGACAAAACCGCTGCCAGCCACACCGGCACGCAGCTGACCGATCAGCATTTCCTGCGCCAGCATCTGGCGGAATTGCATGCGGGTGTAACCCAGTTGACGGATCACCTGGTCGAAGCGCTCGGAACTGAACTTGCCGTCCACCTGGAATTCAGGGGTCTGCAGGATCACCTGATCCAGTGCACCTTCGGAGAAAGCGAATTTCGATTGTGCTGCGCCTTGCAGCAGCAGCTTGCGATCGATCAGCCCTTTGAGGGCCGACTCGCGGAGCATTTTTTCGTCGAGCAAGGAAGCATCGAAGTCCTTGCCCAGCTGTTGCATCAACTGCCGGCGTTGCATGTCAACGGCCTGGCTCAGCTCGTTCTGGCTGATTTCTTCACCATTGACCTTGGCCGCATCGTTGGTGTGCGTCGTGGCCTTGAAAATGGCATCGAAACCGGTCAGCGCCATCAGTGCAACGATGACCCCGATAATGGTCTTGGCAATCCAGCCTTGTGAATTGTCCCTGATATTCTGCAGCATGCGTCCCCCAGAAACGGTTGAACTTCAAAAATTTGGCAACCGTGGAGTGTGGGTAGAATCCGGATAGAAGAAAGGCGCATCCGAGGATGCGCCTTCTCGTAACTGGCGGAGCGGACAGGGCTCGAACCCTCGATCCCGGCGTTACAGGTCACTGCGTCAGCGACCTGCTCTACCGCTCCGCTGCCAAGTCAGGCATGACCCCGACCCGGATGGGTAAAAACCTGAAACAAACTAACTTAGTTAACAGCTTCTTTCAGTGCTTTACCGGCTTTGAAACCTGGCTTTTTAGCAGCAGCGATTTGCAGCGTCTTGCCGGTCTGTGGGTTACGACCAACGCGAGCTGGACGATCGGTCACGGAGAAAGTGCCGAAACCAACCAGAACAACGGAGTCGCCAGCCTTGAGAGCGCCAGTGACGGATTCGATTACAGCGTCCAGCGCACGGCCAGCAGCAGCTTTCGGGATATCAGCGGATGCAGCGATAGCATCAATCAGTTCCGACTTGTTCACTCTAAGTCCCCTTATATCTATTTTGAGATGATTCTAAGTTTTTTGGTGAAAGCAAAAACGAGTGCTGAATGGCCTACAGACACTTAAGAGCCGCTTTATAACAAGGGCTCTAAAAAGCTGTCAAGGAAGCCCCCCAGGCAAAAACGTATTAATGCGTGCTAATTCTTTCCTTTGAATCAGACTCACGTTTTTCGTCCTTGGAAACTATCTCCGGAGCCACATCCGGCAAGGGCTCCGGCGCGTATTGCAGCGCAATTTGCAGGACCTCGTCAATCCATTTAACCGGTTTAATCTGCAGATCCTGCTTGATATTGTCAGGAATCTCCTTCAAATCACGCACGTTCTCTTCCGGAATAATCACAATCTTGATTCCGCCGCGATGCGCCGCGAGCAGTTTTTCCTTCAGACCACCGATGGCCAGGACCTGACCGCGCAGGGTGATCTCACCGGTCATGGCGACATCGGCGCGCACCGGAATCCCCGTCAACGCTGAAACCAGTGCCGTGCACATGCCCACACCCGCGCTCGGACCGTCTTTCGGGGTCGCCCCTTCCGGCATGTGGATATGCGTGTCGCGCTTCTCGTGGAAGTCCAGCGGGATGCCCAGGCTCTTCGCCCGACTGCGCACAACGGTCTGCGCGGCAGTGATCGATTCGACCATTACATCGCCCAGCGAACCGGTCTTGATCAGCTGACCTTTACCCGGCACCACAGCCGCTTCAATGGTCAGCAATTCGCCGCCCACCTGCGTCCACGCCAGGCCAGTCACCTGACCGATCTGATCCTGCTGCTCTGCCAGGCCGTAGCGGAATTTACGCACCCCGAGGAAATGCTCCAGCAGGTCGGCTGTCACTTTTACCGAGAAGCGTTTTTCCAGTGCATGCTCTTTCACGGCCTTGCGGCAGACCTTGGCGATCTGACGTTCGAGGCCACGCACACCGGCTTCACGGGTGTAGTAACGGATGATGTCGCGGATCGCTTCTTCGTCGAATTCCAGCTCGCCCTTCTTCAGACCGTTGGCGGCGATCTGCTTCGGCGAGAGATATTTGACGGCGATGTTGATCTTTTCGTCTTCGGTGTAGCCCGGCAGGCGAATGACTTCCATTCGGTCGAGCAGCGCCGGCGGAATGTTCATCGAGTTCGAGGTGCACAGGAACATCACATCGGACAGGTCGTAATCGACTTCCAGATAGTGATCGTTGAAGTTGTGGTTTTGCTCCGGATCGAGCACTTCCAGCAACGCCGACGCCGGGTCGCCACGCATGTCGCTGCCCATTTTGTCGATTTCATCGAGCAGGAACAGCGGGTTGCGCACGCCCACTTTTGTCATTTTTTGAATCAATCTTCCCGGCATCGAACCGATGTAGGTCCGGCGGTGACCACGAATTTCCGCCTCGTCACGCACGCCACCGAGGGCCATGCGCACGAATTTACGGTTGGTGGCATGGGCAATCGACTCCGCCAGCGAGGTTTTACCTACGCCAGGAGGACCGACCAGACACAACACCGGGCCACGGATTTTCTTCACACGCTTCTGCACGGCGAGGTACTCAAGGATGCGCTCCTTGACCTCTTCGAGACCGTAGTGATCGGCATCGAGAATGTCTTCAGCACGCGCCAGGTCGAGGCGTACCTTGCTTTGCGCCTTCCACGGCACCTGCACCAGCCAGTCGATGTAAGAGCGCACCACAGTGGCTTCAGCAGACATCGGCGACATTTGCTTGAGCTTGTTCAGCTCGGCGGTGGCCTTGGCCAAAGCGTCTTTCGGCAGGCCGGCCGCATCGATGCGCTTTTTCAGCTCTTCGATTTCATTGTGACCTTCGTCACCGTCGCCCAGCTCTTTCTGAATGGCCTTCATCTGCTCATTCAGGTAGTACTCGCGCTGGCTGCGCTCCATTTGCTTTTTGACGCGACCGCGAATGCGTTTTTCAACTTGCAGCAGGTCAATCTCGGCATCCAGCAAGGCGAGCACATGCTCGACCCGGGCCGACAGATCGATGATTTCGAGGATTTCCTGCTTCTGCTCGATTTTCAGCGCCATGTGCGCAGCCATTGTGTCGACCAGACGACCAGGCTCATCGATGCTGTTGAGCGACGACAGGACTTCGGCCGGAACCTTCTTGCCCAACTGAACGTATTGTTCGAACTGCGACAGCAGGCTGCGCACGAAGACTTCCGACTCGCGCTCGGCGGCGTCGACTTCTTCGATCAGCGAGACTTCGGCGCGGCAATGCCCGTCGACCTCGCTGAAGCGCTCAACGGTACCGCGCTGCTCGCCTTCAACCAGAACCTTGACGGTGCCGTCCGGCAGCTTCAGCAGCTGCAGCACGGTCGCGATAGTGCCTACGCGATAGAGAGCGTCTTCACCGGGATCATCGTCAGCCGGGTTTCGCTGGGCCAGCAGCAGAATCTGCTTGTCGCCCGTCATCGCAGCCTCGAGGGCTTCGATGGATTTCTCGCGCCCCACGAACAGCGGGATAACCATGTGCGGATAAACCACGACATCACGCAATGGCAAGAGAGGCAATTCGATGGTGGTCTTCATGATTTCGCCTCTACGGCGGCCATATGGCCGTAATCGGATGGAATTAAGCTTGAAACCAAGATGGGGGCTGCCCCGAAAAAAAACAAGCGCTAAGCGGATGTAAAAAACGACTAAAAAAAAAGAGGCCCGAAGGCCCCTTCTTTGTTCCGGCAGTGGGGACGCTTACGCGTCCGGCGCTGCCTTGGCCGTCGGCTCACTGTTTTCGTAGATATACAGTGGCTTGGACTTGCCTTCAATCACGCTTTCATCGATGACGACTTTGCTCACTTCAGACTGCGAAGGAATTTCGTACATCGTGTCGAGCAGCACACCTTCGAGAATCGAACGCAGGCCACGGGCACCGGTTTTACGCTCCAGAGCACGCTTGGCGACCGATTTCAGCGCGTCGGTCCGGAACTCCAGATCTACGCCTTCCATCTCGAACAGCTTGGCATACTGCTTGGTCAGAGCATTTTTCGGCTCTGTGAGAATCTGCATCAGCGCAGCCTCGTCGAGCTCGTCCAGCGTCGCGAGGACCGGCAGACGACCGACGAATTCCGGGATCAGACCGAACTTGACCAGATCGTCAGGCTCGACTTCACGCAGGGATTCACCGACTTTCTTGCCTTCTTCCTTGCTGCGCACTTCTGCGTTGAAGCCGATGCCGCCCTTGGTGGAACGGTTTTGAATAACCTTTTCCAGACCGGAGAACGCACCACCGCAGATGAACAGGATGTTACGGGTGTCGACCTGCAGGAACTCCTGCTGCGGATGCTTGCGGCCACCTTGCGGCGGAACGGAAGCGACCGTGCCTTCGATCAACTTGAGCAAGGCCTGCTGCACGCCTTCACCAGACACATCGCGGGTGATCGACGGATTGTCGGACTTGCGGGAAATCTTGTCGATTTCGTCGATGTAGACAATGCCCATCTGGGCCTTTTCCACGTCGTAATCGCACTTTTGCAGCAGTTTCTGAATGATGTTCTCGACATCTTCACCTACGTAACCGGCCTCGGTGAGGGTGGTTGCGTCGGCGATGGTGAACGGAACGTTCAGCAGGCGGGCCAGTGTTTCGGCCAGCAGGGTTTTACCGGAGCCTGTCGGGCCGATCAGCAGGATGTTGCTCTTGCCGAGTTCGACGTCGTCAGCCTTCTTGTCACGCTGGTTCAGACGCTTGTAGTGGTTGTACACCGCTACGGCCAGAACCTTTTTCGCACGCTCCTGACCGATTACATACTGGTCAAGGATGCCGCTGATTTCTTTAGGCGAAGGCAATTTATGCGCGCTGCTTTCGGCCTGTGCTTCCTGCACCTCCTCGCGGATGATGTCATTGCACAGGTCGACGCACTCGTCGCAGATAAAGACCGAGGGGCCGGCAATCAATTTGCGCACTTCATGCTGGCTTTTGCCACAGAAGGAGCAATAGAGCAGCTTGCCGTTGTCCTCGCCGTTGCGGGTGTCAGTCATTCGTTCGATCCAAATCCGATAGGCTTGCAACACAAGATGAAGGCTATTGCGGGCTTTTTCAAGCCCGCAGGTGGTCGGACCTGCCGACCCACCTTATTTTGAGCTGCTTATTTTACGCAGGACGCTGGTTGATCACTTCGTCGATCAGACCATATTCCTTCGCAGCTTCTGCACTCATGAAGTTGTCGCGGTTGGTGTCGCGCTCGATTTCTTCAAGCGTACGACCGCTGTGCTTGGCCATCAGCGTGTTCAGGCGCTCGCGGATGAAGAGGATTTCCTTGGCATGGATTTCGATGTCCGATGCCTGGCCCTGGAAACCACCCAGTGGCTGGTGAATCATCACGCGCGAGTTCGGCAGGCAGAAACGCTTGCCGGGGGCGCCGGCGGTCAGCAGGAATGCACCCATGCTGCACGCCTGACCAATGCAGGTCGTCGATACGTTTGGCTTGATGAACTGCATGGTGTCGTAGATCGACATGCCCGCCGTCACCGAACCGCCCGGGGAGTTGATGTAAAGATGGATGTCCTTGTCCGGGTTTTCCGCTTCAAGGAACAGCAATTGCGCACAGATCAGGTTGGCCATGTAGTCCTCTACAGGACCCACCAGAAAAATGACGCGCTCCTTCAGAAGGCGCGAGTAGATGTCATAGGCGCGTTCGCCACGAGCAGATTGCTCGACAACCATCGGGACCAGGCCGCCTGCGGCCTGGATATCAGAGTTCTGCTGAATATACGAATTACGGAACATGCTCTGCAGTCACTCCCAAATAGTTATGTCTTGAATACGCATAAGCCAGCTCGAAGGCTGGCTTATGTGTGTACTTTCTAACGCAAAAACAATCAGTCGGCTTTTGGAGCTTCTACCGGCTTGACCGCTTCTTCGTAAGAGACCGATTTGTCGGTCACGCTAGCTTTCTGCAGAACAGTATCCACAACTTGTTCTTCCAGCACAACCGAACGGACTTCGTTCAGTTGCTGCTCGTTCTTGTAGTACCAGGACACAACCTGCTCAGGCTCCTGGTAGGCCGAGGCCATTTCCTGAATCATTTCACGAACGCGAGCTTCGTCAGGCTTCAGGTCGAACTGCTTGACCACTTCAGCCACGATCAGGCCCAGCACTACGCGGCGCTTGGCTTGTTCTTCGAACAGCTCGGCCGGCAGTTGGTCAGGCTTGATGTTGCCACCGAACTGCTGAACGGCCTGCACGCGCAGACGATCAACCTCGTTGGACAGCAGCGCCTTCGGTACTTCGATCGGGTTGGTGGCCAGCAGACCGTCCATGACCTGATTCTTGACCTTGGACTTGATGGCCTGACGCAGTTCACGCTCCATGTTCTTGCGAACTTCGGTGCGGAAACCGTCGATGCCGCTTTCCTTGATGCCGAACTGGGCGAAGAATTCTTCGTTCAGCTCAGGCAGCTTAGGCTCGGAAACAGTGTTGACGGTCACGGTGAACTCGGCGGTTTTGCCCGCCAGGTCCAGGTTCTGATAGTCCTCTGGGAATGTCAGGTTCAGAACGCGCTCTTCGCCAGCCTTGGCGCCCACCAGGCCTTCTTCGAAGCCCGGGATCATGCGACCGGAACCCAGTACCAACTGAGTGCCTTTGGCCGAGCCGCCAGCGAACGCTTCGCCGTCAACCTTGCCAACGAAATCGATGTTCAGCTGATCTTCGTTCTGGGCAGCGCGATCGGCCACTTCGAAACGGGTGTTCTGCTTGCGCAGGATGTCCAGCATCTTGTCCAGATCAGCGTCAGCCACTTCAGCGCTCAGGCGCTCGACAGTAATGCCGTCGAAGCCGGCAACGGTGAACTCAGGGAACACTTCGAATACGGCTACGTATTCCAGGTCCTTGCCGGCTTCCAGCGACTTTGGCTCGATCGAAGGCGAACCGGCAGGGTTCAGCTTCTGCTCAACCACAGCTTCGTAGAAGGAGGACTGGATGACATCACCAACAGCTTCCTGACGAGCGTCAGCACCGAAACGGCGCTTGATTTCGCTCATTGGCACTTTGCCTGGACGGAAGCCAGCAATCTTGGCCTTTTGGGCAGTCTGCTGCAGACGCTTGTTGACCTGGCTCTCAATGCGCTCAGCCGGCACGGTGACGCTCATGCGGCGCTCAAGAGCAGTAGTATTTTCAACAGAAACTTGCATGGATATTCCTCGTTGCACAGACGTTAGCCGGCCGTTTCCGACCCCAGAATCAAGGGCATGCATTCTAGTGGGTCAAACTCAAGAAGTCACCCTACTGAAAACGGGTAAAAAAACAGCAGGCCATTTATAGGTGTGAATGCAGCCATGCACTCCACCCCGAAGACGAATAAGGATCTTTGCGCCAAGGCTCTGCTGCAACCGCTTCTATATATAGAAGAGACTGCGAGCCATCTCCCTGACGGCCGATCCGCGAACATCGCCGGTGGTCGGCACACCCGCCGCAAACCTCAAGACAGGACGAAACGCCCTGCCCTTGCGACCCGAAACCTTGTGCAACCCAACCACAAGCCGTAAAACAAAAAAGGCGCCAGACTGTTAAATCTGGCGCCTTTCGAAATATGGGGTGGACGATGGGGATCGAACCCACGACAACGGGAGTCACAATCCCGTGCTCTACCAACTGAGCTACGCCCACCATATTGCGTCACAAAAAAGCCATTCAACTTCTTTGCTGAACTTCATCAGGCCTGCGGCATGAATGAAGCTTTGATTGGTGCGGATGAAGAGACTCGAACTCTTACGCCTCGCGGCGCTGGAACCTAAATCCAGTGTGTCTACCAATTCCACCACATCCGCGGATGAAGCTTTTTAAAGCAAAGGCGCCAGACTGTTACATCTGGCGCCTTTCGAAATATGGGGTGGACGATGGGGATCGAACCCACGACAACGGGAGTCACAATCCCGTGCTCTACCAACTGAGCTACGCCCACCATATCGCGTTACTTGTGCCAAAGCTGCCTAATGGCGCACCCGGCAGGACTCGAACCTGCGACCATCCGCTTAGAAGGCGGATGCTCTATCCAGCTGAGCTACGGGCGCCTTATTAATCTGTACTCTTGGAGGACTACAAACTAAATGCTTTCCAGCCTCGCAGAACGCTAATTCCGCTGGACCTTCTTAACCAGTGCTAGGCTGTGCCCGACAAGTGCGACGAATAGTATAGAGCGCTCCCAAGGTCGTCAAATCCTTTTTGAAAAAAATTCATTTAATTAAAGGAGTTAGGGGAATTTGCTGACCAAGCGCCTTTGCCCTCACCGTCTGACATGCGAGAATGCGTTCTCTTTTTTTCCCCTCTCGATGGTTAATCACGCGCAATGACTGCACAACTAATCGACGGCAAATCGATCGCCGCCAGCCTGCGCCAGCAGATCGCCCAACGAGTTGCCGAGCGTCGCCAGCAAGGCCTGCGCACTCCCGGCCTCGCGGTGATCCTGGTCGGCAGCGATCCTGCCTCTCAGGTTTATGTCTCGCACAAGCGTAAAGACTGTGAAGAGGTCGGCTTCCTCTCTCAAGCCTACGACCTGCCTACCGAAACCACTCAAGAAGCGCTGACCGATCTGATCGATCGCCTCAACGACGACCCGGCGATCGACGGCGTACTGCTGCAATTGCCGCTGCCCGAGCACCTGGACGCTTCCAAACTGCTGGAACGCATCCGCCCGGACAAAGACGTCGACGGCTTCCATCCTTATAACGTCGGCCGCCTCGCCCAGCGCATCCCGCTGCTGCGTCCGTGCACCCCGAAGGGCATCATGACCCTGCTGGAAAGCACCGGCGTGGATCTTTACGGTCTGGACGCCGTGGTGGTTGGCGCGTCCAACATCGTCGGGCGTCCGATGGCGATGGAACTGCTGCTCGCCGGTTGCACCGTAACCGTCACGCACCGCTTCACCAAGGATCTGGCCGGCCACGTCGGCCGCGCCGATCTGGTGGTCGTGGCCGCCGGCAAGCCGGGCCTGGTCAAAGGCGAGTGGATCAAGGAAGGCGCGATCGTCATCGACGTCGGCATCAACCGTCAGGACGACGGCAAACTGGTCGGTGACGTGGTGTATGAAACCGCCCTGCCCCGCGCCGGCTGGATCACGCCGGTGCCAGGCGGCGTCGGTCCGATGACCCGCGCCTGCCTGCTGGAAAACACCCTCTACGCAGCAGAAACCCTGCACGCCTGAAGCGTTTTTCCGCGATAAAAGAACCCCGCCTTGTGCGGGGTTTTTCGTATCCGAGAAAAAACACTAACCGTTCGCCGGAAACCCCTCTTTTTACAGGCCTTTTCACGAGATTTTCAGGTCATTCAAACAACCATCGACAGATCTTCAGCCATACTCCTAAAATGCGACGTTTTGAAGAAATAACCCGTTACAAACTAACGGAATATCCAACTTTTTTATGAGTTCACCCGCGTGAAAATTCGTCTTTCGATCCTGAGCCTGATATTTGCTGTTTCAGGCACATTCATCACGCCAACCGTCAACGCCGCTGAAACCACCGCCGCGCCACGAGACGCCTCGCAACTGAAGATTGCCTCCGGCAGCGCCCTGCTCATGGATCTGCAGACCAACAAAGTCATCTATTCCAGCAACCCGGACGTGATCGTGCCGATCGCCTCGGTGAGCAAGCTGATGACCGGGCTGGTGGTGGTTGAAGCGCACCAGAACATGGATGAATGGATCGACGTCGACATCAGCCACACGCCGGAAATGAAAGGCGTGTTCTCCCGAGTCAAACTGAAGAGCGAACTGCCACGGCGCGAGATGCTGCTGATCGCTTTGATGTCCTCGGAAAACCGCGCTGCCGCCAGCCTGGCCCACCACTATCCGGGTGGCTATGCCGCATTTATCGCCGCGATGAACGCCAAGGCCAAAGCCTTGGGCATGACCAATACCCACTACGTGGAACCCACCGGTTTGTCGGAGCGCAACGTCTCCACCGCCCGCGACCTGAGCAAGCTGCTGGTGGCCGCGAGCAAGCACCCGATTCTCAGCGAGCTGACCACCACCAAGGAAAAAACCGTGGCGTTCCGCAAACCCAATTACACCCTGGGTTTCCGCAATACCGATCACCTGGTGAACAAGGCTGACTGGGACATCAAGATCACCAAGACCGGCTTCACCAATCCGGCCGGGCATTGCCTGGTATTGGTCACACGGATGGGCAACCGCCCGGTGGCACTGGTGATTCTCGATGCCTTCGGCAAGTACACGCATTTCGCCGATGCCAGCCGCATCCGCAGTTGGGTGGAAACCGGCCGCAGCGCCAACGTTCCCGCCGTCGCCCAGCAATACAAGGCCGAGAAAAACCTCAAGAGTCGCCAGAGCGGCGTGGTCGAAGCGTCGAAGTAAGGGATACCTGTGGCGAGGGGATTTATCCCCGATGGACTGCGCAGCAGGCCTCACAAAAAAGGCCGCTTACGCGACCCTCGGGGATAAATCCCCTCACCACAAGTCTGTGCCCCAGTGATGTGAATCAATCATTGGGCAGCGGCATTTTATCGTCATCGGGAATGCCATCACCGGCACTCGGCTCGCGATCATGACCAGGGGTCAGCACAGTCGGCCGAGCCAACGGGTCCCGCAGCGGGCTGTCCGGGTCCAGAACTGGATCCACCTCTTCCTCGGGCGTGGTCGGCACGCTGTCCGGATGTTTGTCATCGAAGCTGGAATCGGTACTCATACGCACCTCACTTCAGGGTTTCAGATCAGCCAAAGGATCATAAGGCTTGGCCGGGCGCTTACTGTCTTCGCCCGACTCCACGTCTTTCGGCGCCTTGGCCGGGCCGACAGGGTCGACCTGTGGATCGTCGAGCTCCGGGGAATCCGGATCGAAGCCCAGATCATTGCCGGACGAATGCTCGCTCGAGTGTGGGCCTTTCGGGGATGGGGAATCTGCCATGCTCGCCTCCTGAATCACCCGTTCATTCGGGTTCTATCGGTAGGAGGCCTGCCGGGCGTGAGGGTGCCCGGCAGATGACGAACGGACTTATTGCGCGGCCAAGGCCTTTCTCGCCTGCGCCGCTTCACGCTCCTGCCCGGCCTGCGCCAGTGCATCGGCGGCCTTGAGCCAGCGTTGACGATCGACCTCGGCGGGAATCTGCGACGGCTTCTGGATCAGCACCGCCCAGCCACCGGATTTTTCCAGCGCCGATTCGAAGGAGCTGAAACTCATCAACTCGCGACGATTCATGCCGGCGCGCAACAGCACTTTCTGTTTCAAACGATCGTAGCCGGAAAGAATCGCGTAACGCGGTTCAGACCAGAACGCCGAACCCTCGCTGAAGCGCACCATCACCGGATAACCGGCCGCGACCTGGGTCAGCAAGGCTGGCAGGTTGCTGTCCAGCGGATAGACCACCATGCCGTATTCGCGCGCAAGGTTCTGCAGGTTCTGCTGCAACTGATCCTGCGCGCCCGGCAGATGCAACGGTTTCTCCAGCAGGCCCGGGGTGATCACGATGCCCTGCTGCGATAACAGGCTGGCCAGCACTTGCGGGCCACTCTGGTTGGCTTCACCCCGATAGAACGTACCGCTGAGCTCGACCCGCTCCGGCAGGCGCTTGACCTGCGGCGCGACACTGCCCGCACACCCCGCCAACACGGCCGCGCAGCCGGCCACCAGCAACGCCCCTCGCAATCGCATCAATACCCGCACCATCGTCACTCTCTGATCAGCGCCGGTCATCGTGTTCCGGCAACGCCTGCGATCATAGGGCGGCGCACGCCTGCGGTATAGCCTTAAACCGCAGACCGGGCGTTTGCATAGAGCGAACTGATTGGTCATCAACGACCTTTGGTCAATAGCCTGAAACACCGCGTTGACTAGACTGTCACTGAAACAGAGCGAATTGAAAAAGAGGATGCCCGACGCAGGGCAGAGAGGAGGCACTGATGAGCCTGACCATGACCATTGTAATGTTGATCGCCGGCTGGCTGGCCGTGGCCACCGCCATGCTGTGGGGCGTGCTGCGCATTGCGCGGCGCCACCATCATCCTGTCGAGTCGGTACCGACTCAACGGCAGGAAAAACACCACGCCCGCCCTGCGGCAGCGCACTGACAGATCGCTTCACGCAATACCCTGTAGGAGCTGCCGCAGGCTGCGATCTTTTGACTTTCAAGATCAAAAGATCAAGATCAAAAGATCGCAGCCTGCGGCAGCTCCTACATAAAGCGAAAGCGCCCATCAAGCAAAAAGGCCCGCTGAACTCCAGGAGTCCAGCGGGCCTTTTTATTTGTTGCGGTTTACACCTGCTGCGCCAGCTTCTTCTGCTTCGCCCGACGCGACAGCATGTTCAGCACTTCAATCGCTGCCGAGAAAGCCATCGCCGCGTACACATAACCTTTCGGTACGTGGGCGCCGAAGCCCTCGGCGATCAGCGTCATGCCGATCATGATCAGGAAGCCCAGAGCCAGCATTACCACCGTCGGGTTGTCATTGATGAACTTGGCCAGCGGCTCGGCCGCAAACAGCATCACCAGCACCGAAACCACCACCGCGATCACCATGATCGGCAAGTGCTCGGTCATGCCCACTGCAGTAATGATACTGTCGATGGAGAACACCATGTCCAGCATCAGGATCTGACCAATCGCCGCAGCAAAACCCAGGGTCACGGTGGATGTCGCGGTTTTCGGGTCTTCCGGCGCCGGGTCCATGCTGTGATGAATTTCGGTCGTGGCCTTCCACACCAGGAACAGACCACCGGCAATCAGGATCATGTCCTTCCAGGAGAACGCCTGGCCCATGATTTCAAACACCGGGGTGGTCAACTGCACGATAAAGGCGATGGTGCTCAACAGGGCCAGACGCAGGATCAGCGCCATGCCGATACCGATGCGCCGAGCCTTCTGCCGATGCTGCACCGGCAGCTTGTTGGTCAGGATCGAAATAAAGATCAGGTTATCGATGCCCAGCACGATCTCCATCACCACCAGTGTGGCCAAAGCAACCCAGGCGGCGGGGCTGGCGACGAGTTCTAACAGATATTCCATGAGTCAGTCCTGATTCTTGTCAGACGGTTTAGATGGCTTTGGAGGAAGATTCGGATGTTTCCGCGTCTTTTTCCGGTGCTGGTTTTTTCTCGATCAGGCCGCCAGTGGCGTCACTGAGCGCCTGTTCCGCAGCTTTATGCGTATCGTCGATGGCCTGCTTGGCGCTTTCGGCGGCCTTGCCCATCAACTGCTGAGCGCTTTTCTCAGCCTGGTCGCAACCGGCCATAAGCAGTAAAGATCCAATCATCAGTGCTGGAAATGTGTATTTCATGAGGCTCCCCTTCGCATGAGCAGACCGGGTCACAGACCACGTGTCGATGGATGGGCATTCTAGGGAGGCAGACACTTCAGGAAAATTCGTATTTTTAGCGGCTATACTTCGGTTTTTACGAATCAATACATGTAGGAGCTGCCGCAGGCTGCGATCTTTTGATCTTGTTCTTAAAAGCCAAAAGATCGTCCGATCGCGGCCCGAGCCTTCGGCAGCTCCTACAGGTGAGGGGGGGGTCATCAATGCTCAATTACCGACAACTGCATTACTTCTGGGTGGTCGCCAAGACCGGCAGCATCGTGCGCGCCTGCGAACAGCTGAACCTCACACCGCAGACCATCAGCGGGCAGATCTCGCTGCTCGAACAAACCTATGGCATCGAACTGTTTCAGCGCGTCGGTCGGCAACTTGAGTTGACCGAAGCCGGGCGCCAAGCCCTGCCCTACGCCGAGCAAATGTTCCAGCTGGGCGGCGAGCTGGAGCTGATGCTGCGCGCCCAGCCCAATGAACAGCAGATCCTGTTTCGCGTCGGCGTGGCGGACGTGGTACCGAAATCCATCGTTTATCGTCTGATTGCGCCGACCATGGAGCTCAACGAGCCGCTACGCATCACCTGCCGCGAAGACAAACTCGAACGACTGCTGGCAGATCTGGCGATCCAGCGTCTGGACCTGGTGATTTCCGACAGCCCGATGCCGTCGCACCTCGATATCAAGGGCTACAGCCAGAAGCTTGGGGAATGCGGGATCAGTTTTTTCGCCACCGCACAGTTGGCGGCGCAATACGGGCAGGATTTTCCGCGCAGTCTCAACGGTGCGCCGCTGTTGATTCCCGGCGCGGAAACCGTGGTTCGCAGCCGTCTGCAGCGCTGGTTCGCCGAGCAGCAGATCCAGCCGAAAATCGTTGGAGAATTCGATGACAGCGCCTTGATGCAGGCGTTTGGCCAATCCGGCAGCGGGATTTTCATCGGCCCGAGCGTGATTGCCGATGAAGTCAGACGCCAGTACGGCGTCGAGGTGATTGGCCAGACCGATGCGGTGAGCGAGTCGTTCTATGCCATTTCCGTGGAGCGCAAGGTCAAGCACCCCGGCATCGTTGCGATTACCGAAGGTGCCCGACGCGAGTTGTTTACCGCGTTATGAGGCCTGGGCGCAGGCTTCCCGCGGCTTGAGCGTCATCAGCACCATGGCAAGGAACACCGACAACAGAATGAAGCCGGCGGCTGCGAAACCGACAAAGCCGAGACCGGCATTGTCGATGACACGACCGCCGACCATCGCGCCCAGACCGATACCGAGATTGGCCCCGGCGATGTTCAGCGAGGCGGCAAACGCTGGCGCTTCCGGCGCAGCCTTCATCAGGCGCACATGGCTGACCAGAAACAGCGCCGCCTGAGTCACACCCCAGATGCCCATCGCCACCGCCAGACCCAGCGGTGAATGAATGTTCGGCACCAGCGAAACCATGCCGGCAATCATGAATGCGCAGAACAGCACCGAAGCGCCCAACGGGTGACGATCCACCGCACGGCCGCCCAGCGAGTTGCCGATCAAGCCGACCGCGCCAAAGGCCATCAGGCACCAGCCAACCACGGTGCCGTTGAATCCGGCCAGACGCTCAAGGATGTCGGCCAGATAGGTGTAGGCGGTGAACATGCCGCTGAACACCATAACCGACAACAGCACATGGCCGAGCATCAGCGGGCTGCGCAGGATCTTGAATTGCGAGGCGAAGCTGACCTGATGCTGGTGCAGGCTGGTTTTCGGCAGGTACACAAACAGCAGCAAGGCCTTGGCAAATGCGATCAACGCCAGAATCGCGAATGCACTGCGCCAGCCGAACGCATCGGAAATCAGCGTACCCACCGGAATGCCGAACACCGTGGCGCAGACGATGCCGAAGCCGATCTTGGCAATGGCACGGCCGGCGTGGTCCGGGCCGACGATGTCCACCGCCGTTTCACTGGCCAGCGCCCAGAACACTGGCAGGCCCAGCGCCGGGATCAAGCGGGCGATGGCCATGACCCAGATGTTCGGTGCCAGCGCGGCAACCGTATTGGCCAGGCCGAACATGATCAGGATGCTGATGAACAGCTTGCGCCGCTCGAAGCGGGCGAAATAGGCGGTCAAGAATGGGCCGAACAGCGCCACCGTGAAAGCGAATAGAGTCACCAGCAGACCGGCCTGCGGGATGGTTACCGCGAGGTCGCGGGCAATCGCCGGCAGCAGGCCGACGATGACGAACTCGGTGGTCAGCACCGTGAATCCGGCGGCGGACAACAGAAGGATGGGCAACAGCATGAGCACTCCAGCAAAAACGACGACACCAGCGATGACCGGAAGGCCCGCTGGCAACTATTAAAATGAGGATGGCGAATCTTAACAGAGTGTGTCGGCGCTGAGTTGCACAAACCTGCCGACTGGCCGATCAATCCGGTGGCAGATCGTCACAGGCCTGAAGGATAAGGCCTACGCTGTGATAAAGTCCGCGCCCTGAAAAATGTACCCCTGTTCAGCGCCTGCTTGACCGCGTTGAAGCGTCAACCCTTTCGGTTCGTGCCGGTGACCTGCCCCCGATGTATCTCCGGTTTCACGCAACCTTGCACCCTATAAAAAGACAGAGATGCCGTTATGACCGTTTCATCCCCTTCTCTCTTGCAACGTCTGAAAAACCTCAGCCTGGTCGCGCAGATCCTGATCGGCCTGATCGCCGGTATCGCCCTGGCGATGTTCGCGCCGGAAGCGGCGAAAGGCACCGCGTTCATCGGCAAAGTGTTCGTCTCGGCGCTGAAAGCCGTGGCACCGATTCTGGTGTTCGTGCTGGTGATGGCCTCGATTGCCAACCACAAGCACGGTCAGGAAACCCATATCCGGCCGATTCTGTTCCTGTATCTGCTGGGCACTTTCGCTGCGGCGGTGGTAGCGGTGATCGCCAGCATGGCCTTCCCCTCGCATCTGGTGCTGTCCACCGAAAACGTCGCCGTGACGGCGCCGGGCGGGATTGGTGAAGTGTTGCAAAGTCTGTTGCTGAGCGTGGTGGACAATCCGGTGAAGGCGCTGATCGACGCCAACTTCATCGGCATTCTGGCCTGGGCGATCGGCATGGGCGTCGCCATTCGTCACGCCGGGGACACCACCCGTGAAGTGCTGGGCGACCTGTCCAACGGTGTGACCTTGATCGTGCGCGTAGTAATCCGCTTCGCCCCGCTGGGCATTTTCGGTCTGGTGGCTTCGACCCTCGCCACTTCCGGTTTCGGCGCGCTGATCGGTTACGCGCACCTGCTGGCCGTATTGCTCGGTTGCATGCTGTTCGTGGCGCTGGTGATGAACCCGCTGATCGTGTTCTGGAAACTGCGTCGCAACCCGTACCCGCTGACCCTCAAGTGCCTGCGCGAAAGCGGGATCACCGCGTTCTTCACCCGCAGTTCGGCGGCGAACATTCCGGTCAATCTGGAACTGAGCAAGCGCCTGGGCCTGCACGAAGACACCTATTCGGTATCGATCCCACTGGGCGCGACCATCAACATGGCCGGCGCGGCGATCACCATCACCGTACTGACCCTGGCCGCCGTGCACACCCTGGGGATTGCCGTGGATATTCCGACCGCGATCCTGCTCAGCGTGGTCGCGGCGATCTGCGCCTGTGGCGCTTCTGGCGTGGCCGGCGGTTCGCTGCTGCTGATCCCGCTGGCGTGCAGCCTGTTCGGCATCCCGAGCGAGATTGCCATGCAGGTGGTGGCGGTAGGTTTCATCATTGGTGTGTTGCAGGACTCGGCGGAAACCGCGCTGAACTCGTCCACCGACGTGCTGTTTACCGCAGCGGCATGCCTGGGTGAGGAAGCGAAAGCCCAACGCACCGCTTGAAGATCAAAAGATCGCAGCCTGCGGCAGCTCCTACATTTGGAATGCGTTTCGCTGTAGGAGCTGCCGCAGGCTGCGATCTTGTGATTCACCCAACAAAAAGCCCGCCAAGGCGCACACCTTGGCGGGCTTTTTTGTTGCCGGGCGTTTTAGTACGCGCCCATGTAATCGCGCTTGCCCACTTCAATACCGTTATGACGCAACAGCGCGTAGGCGGTGGTGACGTGGAAGAAGAACTGCGGCAGACCGTAGCTCAGCAGGTAAGCCTGGCCACTGAAGCGCTTCTCTTTCGGCGTGCCCGGACGGGTGACGATCTCGATGCCTTCCTTGCCGTTGATCTGCTCCGGCTTGATCTCGCCGATGTAGGCCAGCACCTTGGCGATCAGTGCCTGCAGCTCGGCGAAAGTGGTTTCGCTGTCGTCGTATTTCGGGATTTCGACTTCGGCCAGACGCGAAGAAACGCCCTTGGCGAAGTCGACGGCGATCTGCACCTGACGCACCAGCGGAAACATGTCCGGGAACAGGCGCGCCTGCAGGAAGGCGTTCGGGTCGATGTTTTTTTCGGTGGCGTGGGCTTCAGCCTTTTTCAGGACATCGCTCAGCGCGTTGAGCATTTGTTGAAAAACCGGGATGGATGCGGCGTACAGGGAAATGGTCATGGCAGTCTCGTGTGGTGGCTGGGTGGAACGTGGAGGCGATTATAGCCATGCTTGATGACCACGCGGCTTGCCTTTTATTGGCCAGGGATTAGGCTAGGCGCCTTGGACAGCAGAGGGAACGCGCGATGACCACCGAACTTGAAAACATCACCGACGAACCACGGCTCAACGCCACGGAAATCCGCATTCTGGGTTCGCTGATCGAAAAACAGGCCACCAGCCCGGAAACCTATCCGCTGACCCTCAACGCGCTGGTGCTGGCCTGCAACCAGAAAACCAGCCGCGAGCCGGTGATGAACCTGACCCAGGGCCAAGTCGGCCAGAGCCTGCGGGCGCTGGAAAGCCAGGGTTACGCGAAACTGGTGATGGGCAGCCGCGCCGACCGCTGGGAGCACAAGCTCGACAAGGCGCTGGAGCTGGTGCCGGCCCAGGTGATTCTCACCGGTTTGATGTTTTTGCGCGGCCCGCAGACCGTCAATGAGCTGCTGACCCGCAGCGGGCGCATGCATGATTTTGAAGATGCCGAGCAAGTCATGCATCAGCTTGAGCGTCTGATCGCACGCGGGCTGGCGGTATTGATTCCGCGTCAGGCCGGTCAGCGTGAAGACCGCTACACCCATGCGCTGGGCGATCCGGCGGACATCGAGGCGATTCTGGCGGCACGACAGAATCCCGGGGAACGTGCCAGCGGCGGTGTTTCGGTTGAACGCATTGAAGAGCTGGAGGCGCGGATTGCCGCGCTGGAAGAACGCCTGGCCCGCCTCGAATAATCACTACATACCCCTGTGGGAGCGGGCTTGCTCGCGAAGAGGCCGTGTCAGTTGGATCATCGTTAACTGACACACCGCATTCGCGAGCAAGCCCGCTCCCACAGGTTCTGCGCCAAGGCGCAGATCTCGATTTATTCACCCTCCCAGTAATCCACCCCATCCGCCAGCCGCGCTACCGCAACAAAGCCCGACGCCTTGCCGTCGGCATCGACCTTGAAGTTGTCCATCACCGCATATTTATTCGAATCCGGGTACTCGCAGATGTCCGGCTGCTGCTGAGTGCTGACCGCCAGATAACGCAGCTCGGCGGCGCTGGTGTTGATGATCTGATGCGCCGTTTCCGGGCCGCCGGGTGGGCAGGCAATCACATCGCCCGCGCGGATCGGAAAGCGTTCGGCACCGAGCCGCACCTCGCCCTCGCCAGCCACCACATAAAACATCTCTTCGTTGACCCGATGACTGTGAAACGGACTGCCGCGCATGCCCGGCGGCAATGCGTAAAGACGGTAACCCAGTTTCTGCGCGCCCAACTGCTGACCAATGCGCGCCATGCTTTGCTGATAGCGGCCAGCGGTTTCGCCTTCGGGGGCGAAGGCCGGGGGAAGCGGTTCGAGTTCGACCTGGTGCAGGTTGAGGATCGGCGGATGCATGGAGGGGCCTCGATCAGGTTTTTATGAGGGGCAAGTCTTTGCTTGCTGAGGACGTAGTATAGGCAGCAGGCTAATCGAGCTGAATTCATCGCTGGCAAGCCAGCTCCCACAGGGACCGAAGTTGCTAACTTAATCGTGGTCCAACTTAATACCTGTGGGAGCTGGCTTGCCAGCGATGGAGCCAACTCATTCACTGCATCTTCTGATGCTTTAACTCCGGGCGAAATTCACCGCCGCCGCAAACTGCTCTTCACTCGGCCGCACGCCGGTGTACAACACGAACTGCTCCAGCGCCTGGATCGCAATCACCTCCAGCCCGGTAATCACCTGTTTGCCCTCGGCCCGGCCGCGCACGATCAGCGGCGTTTCCGACGGGATCGCCACTACATCGAACACGATATCCGCAGCCTTGATAACCTCAGGCTCGAACGCCAATTGCCCGGCCTCGGGACCGCCGTCCATGCCCACCGGTGTGACGTTGACCAGCATCTGCGGGCGTTCTTCACCCAGTTCCGCCTGCCAGCGATAGCTCAGCGAATTCGCCAGGGCCCGGCCTGCGCGCTCGTTGCGCGCGACGATCAGACCATTTTTGTAGCCACCATCGCGCAGGGCACTGGCCACCGCCTTGGCCATGCCGCCGCTGCCGCGCAGGGCGAACGTGGTGTCTTGCGGCACCGCGTGGGTCCGCAGCAACTGCGCGATGGCGATGTAGTCGGTGTTGTAGGCCTTGAGATGGCCGTCGGTATTGACGATGGTGTTGATCGACTGGATGGCCGCCGCCGACGCATCCAGCTCATCGACCAGCGCGATGCACGCTTCCTTGAACGGCATCGACACGCCGCAACCGCGAATCCCCAAGGCGCGAATCCCGCCCACCGCCCCCGGCAAGTCCTCACTGCTGAACGCCTTGTAATAGAAATTCAGGCCCAATTGCTCATACAAATGGTTATGAAAACGCAGACCGAAATTCCCCGGGCGCCCCGACAGGGACATGCACAGTTGGGTGTCTTTGTTGGGATTCATCTGCATGAAACTTCTCCTTCAAACGGACTTTCGGATGGACGGAGTTAGCCATTCCATCGGGTTCTGAACGATCATTGGCGCCTGTCTGCAACGGGTCGCGCGCCCCTTTGCCCCCTCGGTAAGGAAGCCGGTACAGACCTTACACAAAATTTACCCAGCGCCTGTGCTGATTTTCAGAATTTCACTGTCATAGCAGTATCCCCGCGACAACTGTGGGCCTGGTGCAGGCCCGGACGCCGGGTCGAAGAACCGAGGAATTATCATGATTCGTAAACTCCCCATCGTGGCCTTGTTGATTGGTGCATGCGCTATCACAGGTCAGGCAGAAGCCCACGGCGGTGGCTGGCAGGGTCCGGCGGTATTTGGTGCGATCGTCGGCTCGGCCATCATCGGCTCGGCATTGATCAACCAGGACCGTCCGGTCTACGTGCAACAGCCGGTTTACGCTCAACCGGCACCGGTGTACGTGCAACAGCCGCCGCCACCGGTCTACTACCAGCCGGCGCCAGTCTATGTGCAACAGCCGGTTTACGTGCCGGGCCCGGTCTACTACGGTCCACCGCGCGGTTACTATGGCCGGCCACACGGCTACTACGGTGGCCCGCGCTGGTAACACCCTCTGTAGGAGCTGCCGCAGGCTGCGATCTTTTGATTTTTGAAAGCAAGATCAAAAGATCGTCCGATCGCGGCCCGAGCCTGCGGCAGCTCCTACAGGGATCGTAGTCAGACGCGGAATGCCAGCAGATTCTCTCCCTGCTGCCGACCTGCAAAACGAAGCCCCGCTTTTTAAAGCGGGGCTTTTTTATGACCGTCGGTCGGGCAACGTCTGAAAATATCGGCTGGAGGTCGCTGTCGGGACAGTTTGAGCGGCTAAAGTCGGCATGATGGATTCGACCGTCGCGGACAACACGCAGAACGGTCATCTTTTTGTCATGACGGAACCGCACTCTGAATCCGTCCGTAAAAAACAGGTTGATAACAACAAGGACGACTCCATGCCTACACAGAATCCACACCGCATCGTTGGCCTGTGCACCTCCAGCAAGGTGTACAGCGCGCTGACCGAACTCAAGCACCTGGAAGGCCACCGCTGCGCCAAGTTTCTTTCGCTGCTGGCGGAGAATCTGGTGCACAAGGGCCTGCTCAACGAGCACGAAGTGGTGCACATGCTCGATCAGGTTGTCGACTGAATCAGTCCTCAGCGTTATCAATGTCCACTATCGAGAGCGTTGATTGTTCCTGAGCGCGATGAATCTCTAAGGTAGCTCCATAGATTGATGGAGGTACTTGTCATGGCTCAGGTTCAAATCATGTCGGTTATCGGCAGCGCGGTTCCCGCTTCACTCAGAGCGTCAGGCTTGCTCGCCTGCTGGTATCTGATGCGCGACGGCGAGCCGATCAGCGGCCCGCTCACATCCTTGCCGGCAGCCCAGGCGCTGTCGCAGAAAATCGTCAGCGCCGCGTTCCACGCTTAAGGCAACTGGACTTTCGGCTTGGTCTCGACGAACAGCGCCCAACTGGACATGAACAGCGCCGCGATCAGCGGCCCGATCACGAAGCCGTTGAGGCCGAACACCGCGAGACCGCCGAGGGTCGAGATCAGGATCATGTAGTCCGGCATGCGCGTGTCCTTGCCCACCAGAATCGGGCGCAGCAGGTTATCCACCAGGCCGATCACAAACACCCCGAACAACGCCAACACCACGCCCTGCCAGATCATCCCGCTGAGCAGGAAATACAGCGCCACTGGCGCCCAGACAATTCCCGCGCCCACCGCCGGCAACAGCGACAGAAAGCCCATCAGCACCGCCCACAGCAACGCGCTGGGGATGTCGAGAAACCAGAAAATAACCCCGCCCAAAGCGCCCTGAGTGACCGCCACCACCAGGTTGCCCTTCACCGTTGCGCGCACCACGCGGTTGAACTTCAACTGCAGACGGCGCTTGTGATTCTCCTCCAGCGGCACGGCAGTGCGCACCTTGCGCACCAGTTCGGCGCCATCGCGCAGAAAGAAAAACAGCAGATACAGCATGATGCCGAAGCTGACCACGAACTCGAACGTGCCCTGGCCGAAGCTGAACGCCTGACTGGCCAGCACCTGGCTGCCCTGCATCGACGCCTTGACGATTTTCTCGCGCAAGCCGTTGAGTTCGCCGAGGCCGAAGCGGTCGAGCAAATGCTGAAAATACGGTGGCAGGCTGTGCTTGAACTGCGCCAGATATGCGCCGATGTCCAGCTGCCCGCTTTCAATGCGGGTGTACACCGCCGCGCCTTCCTGAACCAGCAGCACGCTGAGAATGATCACCGGCAAAATCGCGATGACCAGGCAAATGCCCAGGGTGCATAACGACGTGAGGTTGCGGCGCCAGCCGAATTTCTGCTGCAACCGGCGTTGCATCGGCGCAAACAGGATGCCGAGGATCACCGCCCAGAACACCGCACCGTAGAACGGCAGCAGAATCCAGATGAAAGCGACCGTCACCAATACCAACAGCACGGTGAGGGATTTGAATTGCAGGGTTTTCTCGTTCATGTCCGATCCATGTCAGTCAGGCGTCTCGCACGCCTCGAACCTTAGTCCGCCGCCGCGCGCGCGAGTGCCATCTTTGTTCATGGAGCATAGTTGCCGATCGGCAATCGCCGTCAGCGCGCAGGTCAGCGCTGCACACGCAAAGATAGATCCAGATCAATAAACCGCCCTCACAGCTGCACTACCCTGCCGCGCTTTTGCGACTGATGCCGCCATGATCCCTGACCTTCCCCTCGCCGCGCCGGAGCTGCTCGCCCCCGCCGGCACCCTGAAGAACATGCGCTACGCCTTCGCCTACGGCGCCGATGCGGTGTATGCCGGACAACCGCGCTACAGCCTGCGGGTGCGCAACAACGAGTTCGACCACGCCAACCTCGCGCTCGGCATTCGCGAAGCGCAGGCGCAGGGCAAGCGTTTCTATGTGGTGGTCAACATCGCCCCGCACAACGCCAAGCTGAAAACCTTCCTCAAGGACCTGGCACCGGTGATCGAGATGGCGCCGGACGCGCTGATCATGTCCGACCCGGGCCTGATCATGCTGGTGCGTCGCCACTTCCCGCAGATGCCGATTCACCTGTCGGTGCAGGCCAATACGGTCAATTGGGCGAGCGTCGAGTTCTGGCAGCAACAAGGGCTGAGCCGGATCATCCTTTCGCGAGAGCTGTCGCTGGAGGAAATCGGCGAAATCCGCGAGCAGGTACCGGGCATGGAGCTGGAAGTGTTCGTGCATGGCGCGCTGTGCATGGCCTATTCCGGGCGCTGCCTGCTGTCCGGGTACATGAACAAACGTGACGCCAATCAGGGCACCTGCACCAACGCTTGCCGCTGGAAATATTCGGCGCAGCCAGCCACGGAAAACCAGCTCGGCGAGATCGTGCAGACCTTCCAGCCGGAGCCGACGCTGGGCATCGGCGCGCCGACCGATCAGCTATTTCTGCTGCAGGAAGCCAATCGCCCGGATGAATTGATGCCGGCATTCGAAGACGAGCACGGCACCTACATCATGAACGCCAAGGACCTGCGCGCGGTGCAGCACGTCGAACGCCTGACCCGCATGGGCGTGCATTCGCTGAAGATCGAAGGCCGCACCAAGTCGCACTTCTATTGCGCACGCACCACCCAGGTCTACCGCCGCGCAATCGACGACGCCGTGGCCGGGCGCGAATTCGATCGCAGCCTGATGAACGATCTGGAATCACTGGCGCAACGCGGCTACACCGAAGGTTTCCTGCGCCGGCATGTGCATGACGAATACCAGAACTATCAGAACGGCAGCTCGGTCTCGGAGCGCCAGCAATTCGTCGGCGAGCTGACCGGCGAACGCCGCGACCGTCTGGCCGAGGTCAAGGTGAAGAACCGTTTTGCGTTGGGCGATCATCTGGAACTGATGACGCCCAAGGGCAACTTTCACTTCGATCTGCAGCAGTTGCAGAGTGCCAAAGGTGAAGCGATCGAAGTGGCGCCGGGGGACGGGCACACGGTGTACCTGCCGATTCCGGACGCGGTGGATCTGCGCTTCGGCTTATTGATGCGCGACCTGACGAGCTGAATCCTTCACAGCTGCCGCAGGACCCTGTAGGAGCTGTCGAGTGAAACGAGGCTGCGATCTTTTGATCTTCAGCAGCAGAATCAAAAGATCGCAGCGTGCCGCAGCTCCTACAGGATGGTCCTCAGCCCCGAATACAAAATCCGCCGACACCACCGCCCACTGTGGGAGCTGTCGAGTGAAACGAGGCTGCGATCTTTTGATTTTCAACAGCAGAATCAAAAGATCGCAGCGTGCCGCAGCTT